>NZ_JBSFVY010000025.1:0-160970 GCF_053592555.1 Streptomyces sp. NPDC002643 | reverse complement strand
ACTGCTCGGGGGTTGGATGGCGTGAACTTTGCTGAGCCGGCTGTACGCGACGGACATATGACACACCGGCCCGGCCCCTTCCGTCCGTACGCGGCTGACCCGCCGTCCCCATGACCGCCCTCGCTACGGGCCGCCGTTCAGCTATGGCTGCGGGCCGCTGTCCGTTCCAGCCGTGGGCTGCCGTCCCGTTCCAGTCGAGGGCCGCCGTCCTGCTCCGGCTGCGGGCGGCTATCCCGCTCCGGCTGCGGGCCGCTGTCCCGCTCCGGCTGCGGGCAGTCGTGCCGCTGGGGCGATGGGGGTACCGCCCGCGGTGGGGGCACCTCCCGCTCGAACGAAGCTGAGAGTGGGGGAGAAGCCGAGCGTGGGGGAGGGTGGGCGCAGCGGCACCCTGTCAGCGACGGCAAGCGCACCCCACCCCCGCCCGGCCGAAGCCCCGGGTGCCTTGGGAGTGGGGACTACTTCAGGCGGGTCCGGATGCGGTTCCTCATGGACGTCATCGTGAATCCCCGGGGGTCGATCTTGCCCGGCTGCCACTCCAGGTGGCCGATCACCGAGCGTTCCGTCCAGGCGTGGTGGCGGCAGATCGCGGCGGAGACGCGTTCGATGGCGTCGAGTTGGGGCTCCGGCCAGGGGTCCTCGCCGTCACCGAGGTTCTCGCACTCGAAGCCGTAGAAGTGGCGGTTGCCGTCGGTGTTGGCCTCGTTGTCGTGGGGGAGGGCCTTCTCGGCGATCACCGCGCGGAGGACGTCGTCGTCGCCGAGGCCGGCGTGGTTGGCGCGGCCGTAGCCGACGAGGTGGACGCGGCCGTCCTTGGTGATGACGCCGTGGCAGAGGGGGCCGGGGAGGTCCTCGTAGCCGTTGCGGCAGAGGTTCACGGTGCGTTTGGTGCCGGAGGTGACCGTGTGGTGGATCATCACGCCGTGGACGGGGCCCCAGGGGCCCACATCGTTGCGGTTGTGATGTTCCCAGTCGCCTACCTCGACGACGGTGACACCCTCGTTGCGCAGGAGGGTGAGGAATCTGCTCGCGGACATGGGTGGGGCCATGGCCGACTCCTTCGTGCGGTGCGACGGCCGCTGGTCGAGGCCGCCTCGTATGCCGCTTGTACTCCGCAGCGGGGGTGTGGGCCACGTTGCGGGTGGGGTGGGCGGGGGGAATTGGTCAGTTCGGAGTAGGGGTGCTGATGATCGGCAAAGTTCCCTGAGATGCCCAGTCTTCTAAGATCCATTCCCGCTCTTTCGGGTAATAGCATCGGCACGCTCCGTGGTGGGACGCTGGATCGCGAGATCGGTGACCGCGATATCCGCGATATCAGTGCATACCCGGAGGGGAATCCGTATGTCGGTAGGCGAAGAGGTCCGTACGCAGCAGGACCGGCCGCAGCAGAGTCTCGGTACGGCCGCTGCCCGGAACCTGGCCACCACCACGAAGTCCGCGCCCCAGATGCAGGAGATCAGCTCCCGCTGGCTGCTGCGGACACTGCCCTGGGTGAATGTGCAGGGCGGTACGTATCGGGTGAACCGGCGGCTCACCTACGCCGTGGGCGACGGCCGCATCACTTTTGTGAAGACCGGGGACCAGGTCGCCGTCATTCCCGCGGAGTTGGGTGAGCTGCCGGCCCTGCGTACTTATGAGGACATCGATGTGCTGGGCGAGCTGGCCCAGAGGTGCGAGCAGCGGGAGTTCGCGCCGGGAGCCGTGCTGGCCGAGTTCGGCAGCCGGGCGGAGGAGGTGTTCCTGCTCGCGCACGGCAAGGTCGAGAAGATCGGCACCGGTCCGTACGGCGACGACGCGGTGCTCGGCGTGCTCGCCGACGGGGCCTACTTCGGCGAGCAGGCGCTGCTCGACGCCGACGCGATCTGGGAGTACACGGCACGCGCGGTCACCGCGTGCACGGTGCTCGTCCTGCCACGTCAGTCCGTCGAACAGGTCGCGGAGCGCGCCGAGACGCTGAGTTCGCACCTCCAGGAGCTGCGGGCGATCCCGGAGCAGCGTACGAACAAGTACGGCGAGAAGGAGATCGATCTCGCCGCCGGCCACAGTGGTGAGCCGGACATCCCGCACACCTTCGTCGACTACGAGGCCGCGCCCCGTGAGTACGAGCTGAGCGTCGCCCAGACCGTGCTGCGCATCCACACGCGCGTGGCCGACCTCTACAACCAGCCGATGAACCAGACCGAGCAGCAGGTCCGGCTGACGGTGGAGGCGCTGAAGGAGCGCCAGGAGCACGAGCTGATCAACAACCGGGAGTTCGGGCTGCTCCACAACTGCGAGTACGACCAGCGGCTCCAGCCGCACGACGGTGTGCCCAGCCCGGACGACCTGGACGAACTGCTCAGCCGCCGCCGGGGCACCAAGCTGCTGCTCGCCCACCCGCGCGCGATCTCCGCGTTCGGGCGTGAGCTGAACAAGCGCGGGCTCGTGCCGGAGACCATCGACATCGCCGGCAACCGCATCCCGACCTGGCGCGGAGTGCCGATCTACCCGTGCAACAAGATCCCGGTGACCGAGGCCAGGACCACCTCGATCATCGCCATGCGTACCGGTGAGGAGGACCAGGGCGTCATCGGTCTGCGGGCCGCGAACATCCCGGACGAGATCGAGCCGAGCCTGTCCGTGCGCTTCATGGGCATCAACGAACAGGCCATCATCAAGTACCTCGTGACGGCCTACTACTCGGCCGCGGTCCTCGTCCCGGACGCGCTCGGCGTTCTGGAGAACGTCGAGATCGGCCGGTGGCGGTGACCCTGCCCGATCCGATGCCGTGTGCCCGCCCGGAAGGGCGGGCACACCCCGGGGTCGGCCGCCAGGGCGCGCGGAGTCCGTCGGAAGGGCAGGAGGCGGCGGGCATCCTGGAGCAGGCCCGCTCGTCCGTCGACCCCGAACTGCGCCGGGCGATCGGGAGCCTGCCCGGCTCGATGCGCCGGGTGGCGAACTACCACTTCGGCTGGGAGCACGCGGACGGCACCCCGGCCACGGGGAACGCGGGCAAGGCGATACGTCCGGCCCTCGTACTCGCGGCGGTCGAGGCGCTCGGCGGTCGCGAGTCCACCGCCGTACGGGCCGCAGCCGCGGTGGAGTTGGTGCACAACTTCACGCTGCTGCACGACGACGTCATGGACCGGGACACCACGCGTCGGCACCGGGCCACCGCCTGGACCGTGTTCGGTGTGCCGGACGCGATCCTCGCCGGGGACGCCCTGCAGGCACTGGCGCTGCGGCTGCTCGCCGAGGACCCGCATCCGGCGTCGGCGGCCGCTTCGGCGCGGCTCGCGGCCTGTGTCGTCGAGTTGTGCGCGGGGCAGCACACCGACACCGAGATGGAGGGGCGCCGACCCGAGGAGGTCACCCTCGACGAGGTGCTCGCCATGGCCGAGGCGAAGACGGGCGCGCTGCTGGGCTGCGCCTGTGCGCTGGGCGCGCTCTACGCGGGCGCCGGTGAGGAGGACGTCCGGGCCCTGGACGCGTTCGGGCGGGAGGCCGGACTGGCGTTCCAGCTCATCGACGACGTGATCGGGATCTGGGGCGACCCGACCCGTACCGGCAAACCGGCCGGGGCCGATCTCATGGTCCGCAAGAAGTCACTGCCGGTGGTCGCCGCACTCGCCTCCGGCACCCCGGAGGCCGCCGAGCTCGCCGAGTTGTACGGCACGCCGTACGAGGAGGGCGACCTGGAGCGTACGGCGCTCGCGGTGGAGCGGGCCGGGGGGCGCGACTGGGCGCAGGTCCAGGCGGCCGACCGTATGTCCCGGGCCGTGCACGAACTCTCCCGCGCGGTCCCGGACCCGGAGTCCGCCCAAGGGCTGCTCGCCCTGGCCGAGTTCGTGACCCGGCGCAGCGCTTGAGGAGACATCCGCCAGACAATCACGAGACATCCACTGTGGCGGGCATCGGCTGAGGTGACCGTCCTCGCGACAGTGGAGGCCGGGTGATTCCGGTGAGAGCCGACACAGGCTCTGAGCCCCGGAGGCGTCGGCACCGTGCCGACCTGACCCGTGTACGGCGTCGGCGTCTCCGGTCAGAGGCGGGTCCCGCACATCCCCACGGTGTGCGGGGCCCGCCGCGCCGTATGTGCGGTGGTCCGGGCATCGCGGGGGCGCTCCGTCGGACCTACCCTGAGGACATGGGCACCGACAATGACGTCTGCCCGGTCTGCGGACAGCCTGTGGCCACGGTCGTGCGGCGGCACAAGACGCTGGGCGCGTTCGTACCCGTATGGGGTCCGGGTCCGTGCAGGAACCCGAAGTGTGAGGCGTACGTCGACGAGGCGGTGGAGGCCGTGGAGGCCGCCGCCGAGAAGCCACGGGCGGTGACCCGCCGGACCCATGGTTCCCACGGCGTGCAAGGTTCTGGGGTGCATGACTCTCCTGGGGCGCATGGGCATACGCGGGGCGGTTGAGTCAGCCGGTTGCCGTCGGCAGTCCTCCCGTGTGCGGGTCTCGTGCCGTCAGGCAGTACTCCGTGCCCGTGGGGTCGCGCATGACCGTCCAGTGGGGGCCGGCGGAGATGAAGGTGGCGCCCAGGGACTCGTGGTGGGCGCGGGCCGCGGCGATGTCCACGCAGGACAGGTCCAGATGGGCCGACGCGGGGTGCGGGGTGTCCAGGCGTTGGAGGAGCAGGCGGTGGGGGAGGCCGGGCGGGGGTGTGAGGACGTGGAACTCCGGTCGGGAGCCGGGGCGGGAGGTCCAGGCGGTGAGCGTGATCCAGAAGGTGATCTCCATGTCGAACGCCTGGGGGGACACATCCAGACAGAGCTGGTCGACTCGGGTGCCGTCCACCACCGGGGGCCGTACCGACTCGCCGTGCCAGGAAACCGCGCAGAAGAGCTGGCCGCCGGGGGAGCGGAGCACCGCCCAGGTGGAGTGCGGGGTCACGACCTCGGCGCCCAGCTGGGTCGCCCGCGCGATCAGGGCCGGTACGTCCGCCACGCACAGGTCGAGGTGTGAGCGCCCGGAGCCCGAGGTGACCGACTGGGCCTTGAGGGAGGGGTCGGTGCCTTCGGGGAGGAGGGTGACGAACTCCCCGTGTTCGCCCCGGGGTTCGGACAGGGACGTGGCGGTGACCTTCGTCCAGAAGTCGCGGGCCCGGGCGGAGTCCGCCGCCGGGCGGTCGACGAAGGCATATGTCCAGCGGATCGGCTCGGGGGGTTGGGGCATGGGCGCGTCCGTTCTCGGGGTGGGCGGGCGAGTGGGGTCACGTTAGAGCGGACGCCTGCCCGCCGTCCTGTGAGAATCGCCCGGACGCGCCGGTCGGTTCTGCGCCCGGGCTGCCGCTCACCCCTTGACCGCCGAGCTGGCCACCCCCTGCACGAACCATCGCTGGAAGAAGGCGAAGACGATCAGGACGGGCAGCACGAGCAGCACGCCGAAGGCGAGGATCTGGCCCCAGTCCGGGGGCTGCTGGCCCTGGAAGACGCTCATCTCCAGCGGGAGCGGGCGGACCGAGGGGTCGGAGACCATCAGGACCGGCCAGAGGAAGGAGCCCCACTGGGTGAGGAAGGTCAGGATCGCCACGGACGCGAACACCGGCTTCGACATCGGAACGATGATCGCGAAGAAGGTCCGCCAGGGGCCGGCGCCGTCCAGTCGGGCCGCCTCCTCGATGCTCGGCGGGATCGAGCGGAAGAACGTGTGGAACTGGTAGATCGAGAAGGCGTTGGCGAGGAACGGCAGCGCCTGGATGAGAAGCGTGTTCCGCTGGTCGTTGAAGAGATAGAAGAGCGGCACCGCCACCGACTCGAACGGCACCAGCATCAGCAGCAGGACCAGGGTGAAGACGGCCTCCCTGCCCCGCCACCTCAGCCGTGACAGCCCGTACGCCGCCATCGAGTTGATGAACAGCCCGCCCGTGACGACCACGAAGGCCAGCAGCAGCGAGACGCCCATGAACTGCCAGAAGTAGCCGGTGCTGTCGGAGTTCAGATTGCTCAGGACGGCGGAGTAGTTGTCGAAGGAGAGATGGGTCGGGAGGAAGCCGGAGAGGCCGCCCAGGACCTCGTCGGACGGCTTGAGGCTGCCGAGGAGGAGGTAGAGGACGGGCAGCACGAAGACGAAGGCGAGGACGGACAGGACGGCGTAGTCCAGGAAGCGGCGCAGGGGGCCGCGCGAGAGACCCGTGCCGGTGGTGCTCGTACGGATGCCCGTGGCGGTCGTCCGTGTGCCCGTGGTGGTCGTACTCATGTCGGGTCGGTCCTCTCAGTCCTCGTTGTCGGGCCGGACGAGGCGGCGCTGGATCAGGGTCAGGGCGACGACGATCAGGAAGAACACCACCGTGATCGCGGAGGCCTGGCCGATGTTGTTCTGGTCGAACGCGGTGGTCACGGCCTCGTACATCACCGTGCGCGCCGCGTCCTCGTCGAGACCGCCGCCCCGGATCAGCACATACACCTGGTCGAACACGCGGAACGACAGCACCGAGGTGAGCAGCGCGACGAAGACGAGGGTGCCCCGGATGCCGGGCAGGGTGACATGGCGGAACTGCTGCCAGCGGGAGGCCCGGTCGAGCTCTGCCGCCTCGTACAGCTCGCCCGGGATCTGCTGGAGGCCGGCGAGCAGGATGACCATCTGGAAGCCCACGCCCTGCCAGACGGAGAGCACGATCACCGAGGCCATCGCGGTGAGGCCGTCGCCGAGCCAGTCGAACGCGCCCCAGTTCCCGAACGTCACCGCGTCCAGCGCGGAGTTGAGCATGCCCTGGTCGCTGCGGGCCAGGATCAGCCGCCAGATCACGGCCACCAGGGCCATGGGGAAGACCACCGGCATGAAGAACAGCGAGCGGAAGAGACCTATCGCCTTCAGCTTGCGGTTCAGCAGGATCGCCAGGCCGAGCGCCAGGCCCGTCTGGAGGGGTACGACGACTACGGCGAAGGTCAGGTTGTTCAGCAGCGCCCTCAGGAAGGGGCCGGAGAGGTCGGGGTCGGTGAACAGACGGTGGTACTGCTCGACGCCGAAGAAGGTGGGTTCCAGCGGGGAGCCGAGGCGCACGTTGTAGAAGGAGAGCACCACGGCGTAGCAGAAGGGGATGCCGACGAAGGCGATCAGTCCGGCCACGGCGGGCGTGGACATCAGCAGTCCGTGCAGCCACTCACGATTCCGGCGGGACGGACGCTTCGTCACGGCGACGGGCGGCGCCTGCCCCCGGCCGGGGGCCGTGGCGGACGCGGGTTCCACGGTTTTCACGGGGGTCCTCTTTCCGGTGGGGAGGACGGGCGGCGGGCCTGTCCTCCCCACCGCTGGGCTCGGCGTCTTGCGGGGCGGGGCGGGAGAGGAGTACGGGCGGGAGCGGGGGTTACGGGATCTCGTAACCGGCGTTGTCCGAGAAGTCCCGGTCGATGGCGCGGGCCGCCTTGGACAGGGCCTCCTTCGGGTCGTCGCCGCCGTAGACGGAGTTGACGGCCTCGCTGAACTCGGCGGTCACGACCGGGTATCCGGCGGTCACCGGGCGGGTGACGGCCACACAGGACTTGTTGATGTCGCTGTCACCGCAGGGCCCCGCGAGCTGGTCGGCGAAGAGCTGGAGCGGGCCGCCCTGCTGGTACAGCTCGCTGGCGGCGAGGGCCGACTTGGTGGCGGGCGGGGCGCCGTTGGCCTTGGTCATCGCGGTGACGTTGGTGTCGTTGAGCAGGAAGTCCAGGAACGTTCCCGCGGCCTTGGCGTTCTTGGTGTCGGCGCCGATGCCCCAGGCCCAGGAACCCTGACCGGTCTTGGGCCCGTTGCCGAAGTCCGGCAGCGGCAGTACGACCAGGTCGTCGCCGAGGGCCTCGCTGTACGCCGGGTACATCCAGTGGCCGACCCAGCTGAGCGCGACCCGGCCCTTGGCGAAGGCGTTGCCGTCGGTGTTGGGGTCGGTGTACGCCTTCCAGGACTGGAAGGTCTTCATCGCCGACACCACGGCGTCCGAGTCGAGGGCGCCCTCCGCCTTGCCGTCCTTGAGCAGGGAGCCGCCGGCCGACCAGACGATCGGGGCGAAGCCGTACGTCCCCCACTCGTTGGCGTAACCGCTGCCTTCCTGGAGGTCGACGACCTTGCCGTCGGAGTCCTTGGCCTTGAGCGCCTTCAGCGCGGCGTCGAACTCGTCCGCCGTCCAGGCGTCGTCCACGCTCGTCGGGTAGGTCACCCCGGCCGCGTCCAGCAGCTTCTTGCTGCCGTACATGCCGAGCCCCGAGTCGAACATGCCGAGGCCGTAGTGCTTGCCGGAGATCTCGCCCTGCGCCTTGCTGGCGTCGGTGGCGTTGGAGAGGGTCTTCGCGGCCACGTAGTCGTCGATCGGCGCGAGCTTCTTGTTGTAGACGAAGTTCGCCATGGTCGGGCCGTCGAACTCCATCACGTCCGGGAGTTCGGCCGCGTCCGTGGCGGTGATCGTCTTGGTGTAGTCGGTCTCGGGGATCAGCTTCAGCTCGACCTTGACCTTCTTCTGCGAGGAGTTGAACGCCTTCACCGCGGCCTGCAGCGCGTCCGACTCGCTCTTCTGCCCCTGATGGGCCCAGACACTGATCGTGCCCTCACCACTGCCGGCCTCGGCGGAGGTGTCGGTCCCACCGCCCCCGCCACAGGCGGCCAGCGCCGCGAGCGGGAGGACGAGGGCGAGGCTGGTGGCGGTGGTACGGCGAAGCCTCGTGCCCGGCGAAGCCGGGCGGGATATCGGGCCTTTGGTGCTTATCGGGCGGATCGGGCTCATGGGTCTGTGCCTCCGTGCTGGTGAGGAGCTGCGGTGCGGTGGGGTGAGGTGGGGTGCGGTAGGGGGCGTGCGGTGGGGTGAGGGTGTGGGCGAGGGGGCGTGTGGGTGGCGTGTTCCGGTGTGCTGCTACCCGGGTTGGGTGCGGAGCTACCCGGGGTCGGTGGGGCATCGCGCCCCGTAAGGGGCGCGGGGAACTGCGCGACCAGCCCCCACCGGCCCGCAGCTTCATCACCGTGCCCCCAGCGGAGCGCTACCGCGCACGCGGTGGAGCCGTCGTCTCCCGGAGTACGAACCGGATCGGCATCTGGATGTGTCCGGGCGGCTCGGCGGCCGGGTCGTCGAGTTGGGCCAGCAGCAGCCGGGCGGCCTCGGCGCCCTGGCCCGCCACCGGCTGGAAGACGGTGGTCAGCCCGACCACATCGGCGAGTTCGTGGTCGTCGAAGCCGACGACCGACACATCCTCCGGCACCCTCAGCCGATGCCGCCGAAGGGCCCGCAGGGCGCCCATCGCCATCTCGTCGGACTGCGCGAACACGGCGGTCGGCGGCCGGGACACGGCCAACAGCTCGTTCATCGCCCGCTCACCGCCGTCCACGGTGTAGTCGCCGTCGGCCACCAGCGCCGGGTCGTACGCGATCCCGGCCTCCTCAAGTACGTGCAGATAGGCGGCGCGACGGTCGATGGGCGTGGTCCAGTGCAGGGGGCCGCTGGCCCCGGCGATCATGCCGATCCGGCGGTGGCCGAGGTTCACCAGATGCCGTACGGCGCTCTCGGCGCCCGCCCGGTCGTCGATGCCGACCACCGTGAAACCGGGGCGCGGTCCCCCGACCGTCGAGGCCAGCGGCACCCCGAGCGAACGCAGCGCCTCCGACTCCTCCTCGTCGGGTATGAGCAGCGACAGCACCGCGTCCACCCGCTTGCGCACCGGCAGCTTGGCGAAGAAGCGTTTGCGCGCCTCGGCCGAGCCGAGGTTGTAGAGCAGTACGTCGTACCCGGCGGCGCTGAACTCCTGTTCGGCGGCGTCCAGCACGGTGCCGAAGAACCACCGGCCGATGTACGGAGCGACGACGCCGATCGTGTACGTACGCCCGCTGGCCAGGCTGGAGGCCGAGCGGGACGCCGTATAGCCGAGGCGTGCGGCGACGGCCGCGATCTGTTCGCGGACCTCGTCCGACACACCCGGCCGGCCGCGCAACGCGCGGGACACGGTGGATGCCGAAACCCCGGCGGCGCGGGCGACATCGATGATGCTGACCGTCACGGCGCTGTCTCCCGTCGATTGCATGTCTTGTCGAACGTCCGTCTTGTCGAATGCCCGTCTCGCCGAACGCCTGTCTTCACGTCGATGTGAGCTGCGGGTGACGTGACCGTAAACCCGGCCTCCTTGTTGCGCAAGCGTTTGCGTTCAGTTTTACTGGGCCAGATCTCGATGAGATGCGTTTGTTATTGATCGTCAGCGCATACGTTTGTGCATACGTTGCGCAGGCGTTTGAGCGCTTCGAGCAGACTCCGAGCAGACAGGAACCGCCCATGCGCTACGCCCCGCCCGGCCTCTGCGTGAACGACTTCGCCCTGCTCCGCGACGACGACGGCACCTACTCCGTGCTGCACCTCCAGGGCCCCTGGACCACCGAGTTCGACCACCTCCGGATGGAGACGTCGTACGGGCGGGCCACCTCGACGGACCTGGTGGACTGGCGGCCGCAGGGGACGGTGTTCGGGAACGGGCTGCCGGGAAGGTTCGACCAGCAGGCGGTGTGGACGATGCACCCTTTCCGGCACGGCACCGGCCATGGCACCGGCCCTGGCGCCGGGATGGCGATGTTCTACACGGGAGTCTCCGGCCTCACCCCCGAGGGCTGGCCCCTGCAGTCTGTGGGCCTCGCGTACTCCGACCGCACCGACGGCACCGGCTGGCGGCGCCATGGCACCGGGCCGGTCGTCGAGGCGGACCCCCGCTGGTATCTCACCGGCGACCGCATGGGCTGGCGCGACCCCTTCGTCGTACGCGACGACGAGTCCGACGGCTGGGTGATGGTGATCTGCGCCGCCGACGCCTCGCTCCCGGTCGAGGTCAGCGGCTGTGTCGGCTGGGCGACCTCGCCCGATCTGGAGAACTGGACGGTCCACCCACCGCTGATCTCCCCCGGCGACGTCAACGAGTTGGAGTGCCCGGTCCTCGAACGCCTCGACGACGGCGGCTGGTTGCTCATCGGCTCGATCGGCGCCACCCGGGGCTTCGAGGCATGGACGGCACCGAAGCTGCGCGGCCCGTGGACCCGGCACGGCACCCTGGGCCCCACCGGCTCCTACGCCCCCCGCGTCATCCAGGCCCCCGACGGCACCCGGGTCGTGATCCACACCACCCCTCGCCGCGTCGGCCTCACCGACACCGGTGACCGCTGCCGGGGGATGCTGGCCCAGCCCAAGTCCCTTGTGGTACCCGAGGGTTCGGCGCCGCGACTGGAGTGGTGGCCGGGGCTGGACGCATGGCTGGGCGAGGAGACGGACGCCGCGACCCCGCACGCGGTCGGCGACATCGAGATCTCCGGCCGCCCGGTCGAGATCACCCTGCGCACGACGGCCCCGCACGGGGACCGCCCGGCCCTCACCCTCACCTGTGACGGCACCGCCCTGTGGGCCACGGGCCCCGACGGCACCCGCCTCGACGGCACCGTCCTCCCCGAACCCCCCACCACCTTGCGCCTCTTGACGATCGGCGAGTATGTGGAGGTCTACGCCGACGGCGTCTTCGTCCTGACGACCCTGTGCTACTCGGGCCACCCGGCCCCCTGGACGACCGTCCTCGACGGCCGCCCCCACACGATCCCGACCCGCCCCGTCCGCCTCCCCGCCCCCGACCGCGACGACGCCTCAGCGGTGTGGCCGGGCCCGCTCGTGGACTGAGCCGGCGCCTGAGCGGGGTGAGCCGGGCCGAGCCGCTGTCACTGGGCTGAGCCCAGCGGCCGTCACTGAGCCGGGCCGGGCGGGGCGGTGAACGACGGCCGCAAACGACACCGCACCCGGACCGCCGGCACCGCCGTGCTCGGCGGGCTGCGGACCGGGTGCGGAACAGGAGACCTGGCAATCAGGGAAAGCCCAGGTCGAAGGCTGCGCCCCCAGAGGGGTCAGGCCTTCTTGGTCTCCCAGAAGATCCGGTCGATCTCGGCGATGAGCTCCAGGGCCTTCTCGCCGGTCTTGGGGTCGGTGGACGCCTTGGCGGCCGAGAGGGCCTTCAGGGTGTCGTTGACCAGGACGTGCAGCTGCGGGTACTTCTCGAAGTGCGGGGGCTTGAAGTAGTCGCTCCAGAGGACCGACACATGGTGCTTGGCGAGCTCGGCGCGCTGCTCCTTGATGACGGTCGCGCGAGCCTGGAAGTGCGGGTCGTCGTTGGCGGCCATCTTCTCCTGCACGGCCTTCACCGACTCCGCCTCGATGCGGGCCTGGGCCGGGTCGTACACACCGCAGGGCAGGTCGCAGTGCGCGCTGACCTTGACCTTGGGGGCAAACAGGCGGGAAAGCATGGAGCATTCCTTCCTCGTGATCGTCTTCTCAGGTGGGACATTACTCCCTGCGTGAGAGGTTTTCGCGAGTGCCCCCATGGGCTTAGGACAAAAGTCCGGGGTGAGACTGGGACTGGTGGAGGACCGAACCGGGGAGGTGCCGGGTGTGATGCCGGAGCTGTCGCAGGAGACCGAGCGGGGCAGGGGGCTCCTGCCGTTGGGGGTGGCCGAGGTCACCGGGCCCTCCATGGTGCCGACGCTGCACCACGGGGACCGGCTCCTCGTCCACTACGGGGCCCGGGTGCGGGTCGGTGACGTGGTCGTGCTGCGCCACCCGTTCCAGCAGGACCTGCTGGTCGTGAAGCGGGCCGCCGAGCGGCGCGACGGCGGCTGGTGGGTGCTCGGCGACAACGCGTACGCGGGCGGGGACAGCACGGACTACGGGGTCGTCCCCGATGAACTGGTGCTGGGGAAGGTCCGGTTCCGGTACCGGCCCCGGGCCGCTGCCGCCGGTCAGCGTTCGCCGTTGGCCGCGGCGCGGTCGCCGCTCACCGCCGTCCGGTCGCCGTTCACCGTCGTCCGCTGGGCGCTCTCCGCGCTTCGGCCCGTGCTCTGCGACCGGTCCGCCTCCAGGCGTTTGCGGGCCCGGTAGGCCGCCACATTGGCGCGGGTCGCGCAGCGGTCGGAGCAGTAGCGCCGAGAGCGGTTGGTGGAGGTGTCGAGATAGGCGTTGCGGCACGGCGACGCCTCGCACAGCCCGAGCCGGTCCACCCCGTACTCGGTGAGATGGAAGGCGAGGCCCATCGCGGCGATGGCGGCATAGCCCGCCGTCGCGTTCGACGGATGGTCGGCGAGGTGCATGTGCCACAGCGGGCGGCCGTCGTCGTCCCGGAAGTCATGGCCCGAGATCTGTGGGCTCACCGGGAACTCCAGGAGGAGGGAGTTCAGCAGGTCGACGGCCAGGGTCTCGTCGCCGCCGTCCGCCGCCTCGAAGACCGCGCGCAGCCGCCCCCGTACCGAGCGGAAGCGCGTCACATCCGCGTCCGTCGCCCGCCGGGCCGCCGACTGGTTCCCCCCGAAGAGGTCACGGACTGCCTCGACCGAGGTGAGCGAGTCCCTGCCCCGGGCCGGCTCCTCGGTGTTGACGAGACGGACGGCGTAATCCGAGTAATAGGCCAGTTCCACTTGTAGTCCTTACGAGGGCGCTCTATCGTCGTGCTGCGGGCAAGTAATGGCTGCTCGTGCTTACAGGGTATTACGCGGGTACGGGAATGCAGCGGTACGCGGAGGAAGGGGCACCCATGACCACCACGACCGGAACCACCGCCCAAGGCGCCCAGGGCACCCAGGGCCCCTTCGGCACCGACTGGCGGGCCTGGCAGGAGAGCTGGGACCGACAGCAGGAGTGGTACATGCCCGACCGCGAGGAGAGGTTCCGGGTGATGCTGGACCTGGTCGAGGCCCTCGTCGGCCCCGAGCCCCGTGTCCTGGACCTCGCCTGCGGTACGGGTTCCATCACGTCCAGACTCCTCGCGCGGTTCCCGAACGCCGTCAGCACCGGGGTCGACCTCGACCCGGCGCTGCTCACCATCGCCGAGGGCACCTTCGCCGGCGACCGTCGTGTCACGTTCGTCACCGCCGACCTCAAGGACCCCGACTGGCCGGACCGGCTGCCGCACGACTCCTACGACGTCGTGCTGACGGCCACGGCCCTGCACTGGCTGCACCGTGAACCCCTCGCCGCTCTCTACGGTCAGGTCGCGGAACTCGTCCGCGACGGCGGTGTCTTCATGAACGCGGACCACATGATCGACGAGACCACGCCCCGGATCAACGCCGCCGTCGCCGCCCAGGACGCCGCCCGCAGGGAACGCGCCAGGACCAACGGCGCCGTCGACTGGTCCGCATGGTGGCAACTGGCCGCCCAGGACCCCGCCCTCGCCGCGCCGACCGCCCGCCGCTTCGAGATCTACGGCGAACACGCCGACGGCGACATGCCGAGCCCGGAATGGCATGCGCGCGTCCTGCGCGACCAGGGCTTCACCGAGGCCCGTACGGTGTGGAGTTCACCGTCGGACTCGCTGGTGCTGGCGCTCAAGTAGCCGCAGCCTCTCCGCAGCCGCAACGCCCCGGAAGCCACACACCCCGCCATGCGACCGTGCGTGGCGGGGTGTGAAGGCGCCGGTGAACCCGGCGGAGGTCAGCGGATGTCAGAGGACCTTGGACAGGAACGACTGGGTCCGTTCGTGCTGGGGGTTCGTCAGGACATCGCGGGGGTTGCCGGACTCGACGACCACGCCGCCGTCCATGAAGACCAGGCTGTCGCCGACCTCGCGGGCGAAGCCCATCTCATGGGTGACGACGACCATCGTCATCCCGGACTCGGCGAGGTCGCGCATGACGTCGAGGACGTCGCCGACCAGCTCCGGGTCGAGTGCCGAGGTCGGCTCGTCGAAGAGCATCAGCTTCGGTTCCATCGCCAGCGCCCGCGCGATCGCCACCCGCTGCTGCTGGCCGCCGGAGAGCTGGGAGGGGTAGTTGTCCGCCTTGTCGGCGAGGCCGACGCGGTCCAGCAGTTCCCGGGCGCGCTCGCGGGCCGCGGCCTTGCTGGTCCCCTTGACCTGGACCGGCGCCTCCATGACGTTCTCCACGGCCGTCATGTGCGGGAACAGGTTGAACCGCTGGAACACCATGCCGATGTCACGGCGCTTGAGCGCGACCTCGCTGTCCTTCAGCTCGTACAGCTTGTCGCCCCGCTGGCGGTAGCCGACCAGCTCGCCGTCGACGTACAGCCGCCCGGCGTTGATCTTCTCAAGGTGGTTGATGCACCTCAGGAACGTCGACTTTCCGGAGCCGGACGGGCCGATGAGGCAGAACACCTCGCCCGTCCGCACCTCCAGGTCGATGCCCTTGAGGACCTCGACCGGGCCGAAGGACTTGTGGATGCCCTCGGCCTTCACCATGGCGGTCATGCCGAGACTCCCTTCGGGCGGCGCGCGGGCAGCACGGCCGCCTTGAAACGCTGGATCGGGGTCGGCGGCAGCGACCGGGTCGAGCCCTTCGCGTAGTACCTCTCAAGGTAGTACTGGCCGACGCTGAAGACGCTGGTCAGGATCAGATACCAGGCGGCGGCGAGGAAGAGCATCTCCACGGTGGAGCCCGCGCTCTGGCCGATGTCCTGGGCGGCCTTCAGCAGATCCACGTACTGCACGGTCGACACCAGCGACGTGGTCTTCAGCATGTTGATGACCTCGTTGCCCGTGGGCGGCACGATCACGCGCATCGCCTGCGGGATCACGATCCGGCGCAGCGTCTTGGCGTGGCTCATGCCCAGCGCGTTCGCCGCCTCGGTCTGCCCCTCGTCGACGGAGAGCAGACCGGCGCGGCAGATCTCCGCCATGTACGCGGCCTCGTTGAGACCGAGGCCGAGCAGCGCCGTCAGCAGCGGCGTCATGAACGACGACCAGTAGTCCTTGTAGATCGGGCCGAGGTTGATGTACTCGAAGACCAGGCCGAGGTTGAACCAGACGAACAGCTGGACCAGGACCGGCGTACCGCGGAAGAACCAGATGTAGAACCACGCGATCGACGACGTCACCGGGTTCTTGGACAGCCGCATCACGGCGAGCAGGATGCCGCCGGCGATACCGATCACCATGGAGAGCACGGTGAGCATGAGGGTGTCCAGGACACCGCTGATGATGCGGTCGTCGAAGAAGTAGTCGGGGACCGCACCCCAGTTGATCTTCTTGGCCTGGGCGAAGGCGTAGATGATCGCGCCGAGGAGCGCGAGCGCGATGGCCGCGGAGACATAGCGCCCCGGGTGCCGGACCGGAATGGCCTTGATGGCCTCCGGGCCGGCGGGGGGCGTGTCCTCGGGACCGTCCGTCTTGTTGACGTCAACAGTCACGGGTGGAGCCTTTCGGAACCGAAGCGGTAATCAAAGGGTCAGGAGCCGCCGTTGATCTTGGCCTCGGTGATGGCGCCGTCCGCGACGCCCCACTTCTCGATGATCTCCTTGTACTCGCCGCTGTCGATGATCGCCTGGACGGCGGCCTGCAGCGCGTCCCGCAGCTCGGTGTTGTCCTTGGCGACGGCGATGCCGTACGGGCCCGCCTCGACCTGGTCGCCCACGATCTCGAAGTAGTCGCCGTCGCCGGAGGTCTTCACGGAGTACGCGGCGACCGGGTAGTCGGCGGAGACGACGTCCGCGCCCTTGGAGCGCATCCGGGTCTCGGCCTCGGGGTTGGTGGCGAAGTCCTCGATCTTCAGCTCGCCCTTGCCGTCGTCCTTGCACTTCTTCGCCTGGTCGGTGGCGAGGTCGTTCGAGAACGTGTTGCGCTGCACGGCGATCGTCTTGCCGCAGAGGTCGTCCCAGGTCTTGATGCCCTGGTCGTCGCCCTTGTTGGTGTAGAGCGAGACACCGGCCGTGAAGTAGTCGACGAAGTCGACGCCCGCGCCGACCTTCTTGCCGGTGTCGGCGTCGATGCCCTCCTGGCGGTCCTTGGTGTCGGTCATGGCCGACATGGCGATGTCGTACCGCTTGGCCGCCAGACCACCGATCAGGGTGTCGAACGTGGCGTTCTGGAACTTGAACTCCACACCGAGCTGCTTGCCCAGCGCGTTGGCGATGTCGATGTCGATACCGACCACCTTGCCGCTGCTGTCCTTGTACTCCACCGGCGCGTAGGCGATGTCCGACCCGACGTTGATCACACCCTTGTCCCGGATCGACGCGGGCAGCTTGTCGGCCAGCGGGGCCGAGCTGGTCGTGGCGGTGTCGGAACCCTTGTCCTTGGTCTGGTCACCGCACCCGGTGAGCAGCAGGGCGCCCGCGACCGCGATCGCTCCGACGGCGGCTGTACGGGTGCGCAGGCCGGTCGTACGACGGGTGGTGCTTGCGGTCATGGTGGGTTCCTCCGACGGGGTGGGTGGAGATGCCGGGCGGTCGGCGGGTGACACGCCTCTTCGAGTGTCGCGACCTCGTGTGATTACGGCATCTTGCCATTCGGGTATGTGCATTCAGATGACCCTCCATGTCAAAATCGGATAACGGGTTCACCCCCGGTTGACTCATGAACCGCCGTGGAGCGGGCGATCGGACCGGATCTTCTACGGAGTTCTCTTATTGCGGCCGGAGGATCTTCGGCGCATCTCAGGATGCGGTCGGCCGTGAATTCCGCATACGCGGCCGCATTCAAGCGGATTGCGACATGCGTGGACATGTCCTGTCGTGTCCTGCCATCCCTCGATGAGTCGCCGCGCCCATGATCGTCTTCAAATGACCTCCGAGTTGTGACCTTGAAGGTATGAACGGGTGTGGACTCGTCCTCGGCGCCGTCCGTCCGGTAAGAAGGTTCCTTACACCCCTCATCCGGGGCCCAGGGCGCGTGTGCGGCGCGCCCGTCGCGTCTGAGCCCGTACTCGTCGTCGTACGTATCGATGACCTGGGACTTACGCGGTGCCCGCCCACTCCCGAACCGGGAGCGGTCACCCTCAAACCATGAAGACTTAAGGGGTACAACAAAGTGGCAGCGGAGATTGTCAATCCTCGCACCGACAGCGGCGACACCAGGACGGGTCATACGGGCCAGGAGGGCGGCGAGCCGCTCGATTCCTTCGACCCCGTGTTCGCGCTGCACCGCGGCGGCAAGATGGCCGTCCAGTCCACTGTTCCGATCCGCGACAAGGACGATCTGTCCCTCGCCTACACGCCCGGCGTCGCGCGCGTGTGCACCGCCATCGCCGAGCAGCCCGAACTCGTCGACGACTACACGTGGAAGTCGTCCGTCGTCGCCGTCGTGACCGACGGTACGGCCGTGCTCGGCCTCGGCGACATCGGCCCCGAGGCGTCCCTCCCGGTGATGGAGGGCAAGGCGATCCTGTTCAAGCAGTTCGGCGGCGTCGACGCGGTGCCGATCGCGCTCGCCTGCACGGACGTCGACGAGATCGTCGAGACGGTGGTCCGGCTCGCCCCCTCCTTCGGCGGTGTCAACCTGGAGGACATCTCGGCGCCCCGCTGCTTCGAGATCGAGAAGCGGCTCCAGGACGCCCTGGACATCCCCGTCTTCCACGACGACCAGCACGGTACGGCCGTGGTGACGCTGGCGGCCCTGCGCAACGCGGCGCGGCTGAGCGGCCGTGAGATCGGTCAGCTGCGGGCCGTGATCTCGGGTGCGGGCGCGGCCGGTGTGGCCATCGCCAAGATGCTCGTCGAGGCCGGCATCGGGGACGTCGCCCTCGCCGACCGCAAGGGCATCATCTCCGCCGACCGCGAGGACCTCACCGACGTCAAGCGCGAGGTCGCCGGGTTCACCAACAAGGCCGGGCTCAAGGGCTCCCTGGAGGACGCCCTCACCGGCGCCGACGTCTTCATCGGTGTCTCCGGCGGTACGGTCCCGGAGGAGGCCGTCGCCTCCATGGCCGAGGGCGCGTTCGTGTTCGCCATGGCCAACCCGAACCCCGAGGTGCACCCCGATGTCGCGCACAAGTACGCGGCCGTCGTCGCCACCGGGCGCTCCGACTACCCGAACCAGATCAACAACGTGCTGGCGTTCCCCGGGATCTTCGCCGGTGCGCTGCAGGTGCGGGCGTCCCGGATCACCGAGGGGATGAAGATCGCCGCGGCTGAGGCGCTGGCCGCTGTCGTCGGGGACGACCTCGCCGCCGACTACGTCATCCCGTCGCCGTTCGACGAGCGGGTCGCTCCGGCGGTCACCGCGGCGGTGGCCGCGGCGGCTCGGGCGGAGGGGGTTGCTCGGCGCTGACCTTGGCGTCGGTCGTTTGGCGGCTCCGCCCCGCATCAGTGGGGCGGAGCCGTCGGCGTTTTCTCGCCCCCGCCGCCCCTACCCATTCCCGTCCCCAGGGGCTGTGCCCCTTTGCCCCCTGGCGCGTGATAGCTCGGGTGGTGTGGGTTGGTTGGCGGGTGCGGGTTGTGTGTGGTCGCTCGCGCAGTTCCCCGCGCCCCTGAAAGATCTGGAGGCACCCCATGCTTTTAAGGGGCGCGGGGAACTGCGCGACCGGCCCCCACCCACCCGCAGTCGAACAACTCACCCGGGGGTCTGGGGGCGTAGCCCCCAGTTGTGGATGGGACGGGTAGGGGCGGCGGGACGCGTGTCACAGGGCTCTCCGGTTCCGCCGGGCCCGGCATCCCCCTATGGTCAGGCCCATGTTCGCTGCCTACGCCGCCCGCATTGACCGTGACCAACCCCTGAACGGACTGGAGTTGGGGGACCGCCCGGCCCCGACCCCGAGGCCCGGCTGGACGACCGTGAACGTGAAGGCCGCCTCGCTGAACCACCACGACCTCTGGTCCCTGCGCGGCGTCGGTCTCCCCGAGGGCAAACTGCCCATGATCCTCGGCTGCGACGCCGCCGGCCTCGACGAGGACGGCAACGAGGTCGTCCTCCACTCGGTGATCGGCCAGACCGGCCACGGCGTCGGCCCCGACGAGCCCCGCTCGATCCTCACCGAGCGCTACCAGGGCACCTTCGCCGAACAGGTCACCGTCCCCACCTGGAACATCCTCCCCAAGCCCAAGGAACTCTCCTTCGAAGAGGCCGCCTGCCTCCCCACCGCCTGGCTCACGGCCTACCGCATGCTCTTCACCAACGCCGGAGTACGCCCCGGCGACTCCGTACTCGTCCAGGGTGCCGGCGGCGGAGTCGCCACCGCCGCCATCGTGCTCGGCAAGGCCGCCGGTCTACGGGTCTTCGCCACCAGCCGCGACGAGGCCAAGCGCAAGCGGGCCGTCGAACTGGGAGCCGTGGAGGCCCTGGAGTCCGGGGCCCGGCTGCCGCAGCGCGTCGACGCGGTCATCGAGACCGTCGGCGCCGCGACCTGGTCCCACTCGGTGAAGTCCCTCCGCCCCGGCGGCACCCTCGTCATCTCCGGCGCCACCAGCGGCGACCGCCCCTCCCACGCCGAACTGACCCGTATCTTCTTCCTCGAACTCAAGGTCGTCGGCTCCACCATGGGCAGCAAGGACGAACTGGAAGACCTCCTCTCCTTCTGCGCCACCACCGGCGTACGCCCTGTCATCGACGAGGTCCTGCCCCTCGACCGCGCCCGCGAGGGCTTCGCCCGCATGGAATCGGGCGACCAGTTCGGAAAGATCGTCCTCACCAATCCGTAGCCCCGCCAGGGTTCGGGCTTCGTCGATACGTCCCCCCGCTCGGTGCGTCACAGCGGCCGGCCTGATGCTTCCGGGCCGGCCGCCGTTGTGCCGGCCCTCGGCCCACCTCTTCGGCCTACCCCCTCGGCACCCGTAGCGTCGCCGCGATATGGGCGGCCGCTGTGGACAGATGGCGGCGGGTGTCCCGGAGTTGGTCCTCCGTCACCCCGTGGTCCCGGGCCGCGTCGCGGATGTCGTCGCGGAAACGGTCCAGGAGGCGGTCCAGGTCGCGG
Organism: Streptomyces sp. NPDC002643; assembly: GCF_053592555.1. NCBI lineage: Bacteria > Bacillati > Actinomycetota > Actinomycetes > Kitasatosporales > Streptomycetaceae > Streptomyces > Streptomyces sp. NPDC002643. The sequence continues at coordinate 140,385 of NZ_JBSFVY010000025.1, read as the reverse complement.
GCGGGGTCGCCCGTCGAGGCCTCGTGGACCCAGGCGGGCTCGTACACGCCCGGGAAGTCCTCGGGGGTGGTCGAGTAGTCGGGCTCCCCGATGCCCTTACCGGCCGATGGCGCACCGTCACCGTCACCGCTGCTGCCTCTGGGCTCGGTCGTGCCCGGGCGGCCGAAGCCGAAGTCCCTGCCGAACTCCTTGCCGAAATCCTTTCCGAACTCGCCGAACTCCTTGGCCAGTTCGGTCAGGCCCTCGCGCACTCCGGTCGGCCAGTCGCCTCGGCTGAAATGGTCCTGGACGTGGTCCTGGACCCGTTTGGCGATGCGCTGCAGTTCCTCCTGGGCCTGGGTGCGGACCCGCTCCTGGGCCTCCTTGGCCTGGCGGCGGGCGCGCTGCGCCTCCTCTCGGGCGCGTCGGCTCTCGTCCTTGGCCCGGCGGGCCTGCTCCTTCCACTCCTGCTTGACGCGGCGCATCTCCTCCTTCGCAGCCCGCCATGCCTCGCTGTCGGCGTACTCCCCGAACTCCCCGAGCGGGCTCTGCTCCCCAGTGCCCGTGCCCGTGCCCGCGCCTGTGCCCTTGCGGACGCGGGCCTCCGAGGCCGCCGCCCGCATCTCTCGGCGCAGGTCTCCCGCCGCGCCCTGGACATCGGCTCTGATCTCGGCGGCCAGCTCCGCCACCGACTCGCGGATCTCCAGCTCCAGGTCCGCCAACTCGCCGCTGCGGTCGGCCAGTTCGGCTCTGCCGGCGTCCGTGATGGCGTACACCTTGCGGCCGCCCTCGGTGGTGTGGGTGACCAGGCCCTCGGCCTCCAGCTTGGCCAGGCGCGGGTAGACGGTGCCGGCGGAGGGGGCGTACAGGCCCTGGAAGCGCTCCTCCAGCAGCCGGATCACCTCGTAGCCATGGCGCGGCGCCTCGTCCAGCAGCTTCAGCAAGTACAGCCGCAGGCGTCCGTGGGCGAAGACGGGAGGCATGTCAAGGCACCTTCTTGTCGGTCGTGGGGGTCGTGCGGGAGGCCGGGCAGGTGGCCGACTCGTCCGGCGCGGCGCCGCCCGGCCCCTCGGCCGCCGTGTGACCCGGCGGTTCCTCGGACGGCTCGGGGAAGCCGACAGTTGAATTGTCGGTCACGGCAGCGGCCCGAATCGTCCTCGGGGTGCCGGCGGAGGCATCGGTCGCGTCGACGGCCGAAGCCGCACCCGGTCGCTCCGATGCCCCGACGCCCACCCCCGGCCCACCCCTTTCCCTCGCGGCTTCACCCGGACCAGGGCCGCTGTCGGCCGAGGTGTCATCGCTCCCTTCCCACGTGGCTTCACCCGAGGCGGGATTGCTGTCGGCCGCGGTGCCACCGCTCTCTTCCCGCACGGCCTCGCCCAGTCCGGGGCCGCTCCCGATCAAGGCGCCATCGCCCCCTTCCCGCCCTTCCCGCACAGGCTCACCCGAGCCGGGACCGCTCCCGACCGAGGCGTCATCACTCCGGGCCCCGCCCCCGCTCGGTCCGGTTTCCCCACGCCCCGGCTTCTCCGGCTCCTCCTCCAACGGTTCCTTGTCCCAATCCAACGGCTCCCCGCCCAACGGCTCTGCGCCAGACGGCTCCCGGCCCCACACCTCGTCCCCCCGTGGCCCATTTTCCTGTGGTGGTCTGCGCAGCAAGGCGATCGAACCGGAGACGGTGGTCGCCCTGAGGCGGCCGTTGCCCGAGCCGAGGCGGCCGGTGACCTTGTGGGCGTACCAGGGGCCGCTGACGCGGAGGTCGTCGAAGGCGTTGGAGATGGTGCCGCCGGCGGTGTTGGCCTCGACCTCCGTGTCCGTGGGGTGGGGGAGCCGGATGGCGATCTCGCCGGAGACGCTGGTGAGGCCGACATCGGTGGGGCCGGAGGGGTCGAGGTCGAGGACGATCGAACCGGTCACCGAGTCCGCCTTCACGGTGGGGCACGAACCGTCGATGACCGTCAGGTCGCCGGAGACGGAACTCAGTTGGAGATCGCCCTTGAGAGCCTGCGCCTCGACGGTCCCGGAGACCGTCGTCGCCCGTACCTGACCAGTCAAACCCACCAGCGTCGTGTCGCCCGAGACGCCCTTCACCTCCGTACGCCCCTCGACGCCGGACACCACGGCTGTGGCGCCGAGCACGCCCACCTCCACGTGGGTGCTCGCCGGAACCGCCAGCGAGACCAGCGCGCTGCGTCGCCGTCCCTTGCGGTCGAGCCACTTCAGGAAGCCTTTCCAGGGCAGATCGTCGTAGGCGACCGTCAAGGTGCCGTCCTTCTGAGTCACCGTCAGCGGCGGGCCCTCCAGGGCGGACACCTCCAGACGCGCGGAACCCTCGTCTGTGCCCACGACGTTCACCGTTCCGTTGACGACGCGCACATGCAGTGCCGTCACCGGTTCGTCGAACGTGAGCCTTCGTGGCTCGGCGACGGACCACTCGGACATGGTGCGGACCTCCTCGACAGGGGCAGGACAGGTACCTGAACGGCGCTGGGCGCGGCCTCTCCACACCGCACACGCACTATCGCGTCTTCCGTAATTCACGATATATCGCGGTCGCGCGAAGTCAAGACACTCGTTCTGGTGATCTCGCGGGGACGTATGCGAACAAAACGCCCTAGCGTGGGTGCATGTCGACGGAAAGCTCCGCCCCCGCTCCCGGTGCCCTGCTGCTCTGCCGGGCGGGGGCCGACTCCGTCGCCACCGTCGCCCAACTCCTCCGGGAGCGGATGCTGCTCACCTCGGCCGGCCCCGAGTGGAGTGTGCTGGTGCCCGAGGGAAAGCCCTGGCTGCTAGGGAGCGAGCCCGTCGACCGGGTCCTCAACGGATGGGCCTCCGCCCTCGCCGTCGGCGCCCCCTGGCCCGTCCTCGCCCTGTGGTGGGACGCCGACCGCAGCGGCTACATCCTGGCCGCCGGTTTCCGTCGCACCGTCGGCTACATCTGGCTCGCCAACGGCACCCCGGTCGGAGAGCACGAGGCGATGCGCACCTTCGCCGCCCGGCTGGGCCTTGACCCGATCTTCGACGCGGAGTCCCTGGACGCCCTCACCGAGCCCGACCCCGCCGCGAACGCCCGTACGCGCCTGCTGAGCCTCCTCGCCGTCCTCACGCGCGCGGGAGTGGCCCTCCCCGCCGGACTGAGCCCCGGCGAACCCGCCGACCGGCTCCGCGAGGTCGCCCGCGTCCAGCGTGACGTCCAGCGCATCGAGTGGACCGGCTGGCGCGGAGCCGTCCGTGCGGAACTCGACGCCATCGAACGGGGACGCCTCGGCCCCTGGCTCCCCTGGGCGGGCACTCCCAGAGCCCGTGCCCTGGCCACCGCCCAGCTTCTGACAGGACTACCGCTCGCCCTCTGGGGGGTGTACCGCCGCAACGGCGGCTGGTTCGTGGCGGGCGGGCTCCTCATCGGCCACGGCGCCCTCGGCCTGCTCTACGACCTCTCCCACCCACGCGACTGACGTCCCAACCCACGCGATTGACGCTCGCACCCGCGTGACCGACGCTCCAGCCCTCCACGACCGACGCTCCAGCCCCTGACGCGCTACTCGTCGTCCTCGTCGTCCAGCCGCGCCAGCCACGTCGCCAGACGTTCCACCGGAACCTCGAAGTCCGGATTCAGGTCGACAAACGTCCGCAGCTGCTCGGCGAGCCACTCGAAGGTGACCTCCTCCTCACCACGCCGCTTCTCCAGTTCCTCGATGCCACGGTCGGTGAAGTACATGGAAGACGCTCCGTCGATTTCAGGGAAGGGCTCCGAAAAGCATAGAAGGGCCGACGCGAGCGTGGACACACGCCCAGGGCCACGGGCCGCCGAGCCGTCAGGTGCTCAGCCGTGCCGCTCGCGGGGTATGCCCTACGGGACGGCGGTGCGCCCAGAGGCGACACACGAGGCCTACCGATCACGGACTCAAGGGGAGGGAGAGCCACGCCATGGGCGTACGGGACGATGCCGCACGGAGCGAGGAACCGCTTCCGGACCTTCTCGAGCTGCGGCTCGCGGATCTACGGACCATCCAGCATCCCGTGCTGGCCGAGGTACTGGCGGAACTCCGAGAGAGAGCGGAGCAGCCGTCCGAGATGCTGTGGGGGTTCAACAACGCCTTCTGACCACGCCCCGCCGGTCCTGTGGCCGTGTCATGCCGGGTTCCGGCCGACCCGTCGGCCGAATCGGACACCTTCGACGGCGCCGCGTTTGTGCCGACGACGTGCCTGGGAATGGCACACCGGACGGTCAGGTCCATGGCGCACGCCCGCCGGAGGCGGGGTGCCGGACGCCGCGGGGGAAGAATGCGACAGCGCGGGGGCACGGACGCGACCACCGAGGCGGTACCCGCCCCGGCAACCGGGGCGCCCGCCCCCTTCCGGCAATTCATCGTCAAGGTGTACGGCCGCTGCAATCTCGCCTGCCGCTACTGCTACCTCTACGAGGGCCCCGACCGCACCTGGCAGGAGCGCCCCGGGCCGGCGTCGCCCCAGGTCCTTTCCCGTACGGCGGAGCGCATCGCCGAACACGCGACGGCGCATGGTCTGGGAGCGCTCTCCCTGGTCCTGCACGGCGGGGAACCGCTGCTCGCCGGAGCGGAGACCCTCGCGGGCTTCACCGAACGAGTACGGGAGAGCGTTCCGGACGCGTGTGCCGTCCACGCCGTCCTGCAGACCAACGCCACCCTTCTGACCGCGGCACGGCTCCGCGTACTCGCCCGCCACCGCATCCGGGTCGGCGTCAGCCTGGACGGAGGACTCCCGGCCCACAACGCACAGCGTGTGGATCACCGGGGCCGACCGTCCTGGCCGGCCGCCGCACGCGGTGCCCGGCTGCTCGCCGACAGCTTCCCGGAGTCGTACGCCGGGGTCCTGGCGGTCGTGAATCCGGAGACGAACCCCGTCGAGGTGTTCGACTCCTTGCTCGCGTTGCGCCCACCGGCTGTCGACCTCCTGCTGCCGCACGGCAACTGGTCCTCTCCGCCGCCGCACATCGACCCTGGACGGACCCCTGATAGGGCCGCCCCGTACGGGGACTGGCTGTGCGCCGTCTTCGACCACTGGTGGCAGAGCGCGCGCCGGCGGACGAAGGTGCGGCTCTTCGAGGAGTGCGTGGCGCTGCTGCTGGGTCTGCCGGCGGCCACGGAGTCGCTGGGCCTGGCCCCGTTCGACGCCGTCGTCGTGGAGACGGACGGTTCCATCGAGCAGGTCGACTCGTTGAAGTCCGCCTACGACGGCGCCGCCCGCACCGGGCTCGACGTCTTCGGCAACAGCTTCGACGAGGCGCTGCGCCATCCCGGAGTCGCCGCACGGCAGTCGGGAGCCGCCGCTCTGGGGCGGCAGTGCCGTGCATGCCCGCTGCTGACCGTGTGCGGGGGCGGCCACTACGCCCACCGCTACCGTGCCGGGCACGGCTTCTCGAACCCTTCGGTCTACTGCGGCGACCTGCAACGCTTCATCCGGCACGTGGCCGGAAGACTCGCCGCCTGGACGGGGCCGTCGAGCGGCGTCGTCGACGGTGCCGTCGCATCCCAAGGAGACCTGCGGTGATCTCGTCGGCGCTGTCCGAGGAAGCCCTCCGTGAACTGGGGCGCACCGGAGGCGGTCCCAAAACCCTGGCCCTTCTGGTACGGGACCAGCACACCCGTCGACTGTTCCTCCTCCGCGCCGTGCTCGATGCCGTCGAGGCCGCGGATACGAGGCTGTGCCCTCCTTCACTTCGTGAGCGCCTGAAGGAGGACTGGGCGCTGTTGGACGAGGCGGACATCGTGGGCGGGGAGAAACGTAACGGCATCTCCCCTGCCCGGGATCTGCTCCTGTATCCGCTGGTGGGCCCCTGGGCGCGTAGTTGTCTGCGGGCGCTGCGCGGCCGTGAGGTCACACGCTCGGAGGAGGAGCGGCGGCATACCCTGCACCGCGATCTGGCTCACTTCAGTGCGCTGGCGGCGTCCGCCGCGATCCGCGCGGGCCTGCCCTTCGCCGGGCGGCTCACGGCGCGGGACGGGGTCCTCTTCCTGCCCTCTCTGGGCGCCTTGCGTACTGCGGTGCCCGGGGAGACGGCGATCGAGGTCGTGTGCGGGAGCGGTCGAGTGATCTTGCGTCAGCCCGGTGAGATCGACACCGTGGTCCATCTGGAGGCCGGGGCGGGTGGGGTCACACGGTCCGACGATGCCGCCTGGAAGCCGCAGTACGCCTTGCCGGGGCTCCTGCCCGGCTCCCCGCCGGTGCCTCTCGATGATCTCGACCCCTACAGAGGAGTGAGCGGGCCGCGCCACCAGGACCTCAGTGGTCCCGCGAGCCTCGACGAGGCGGCGTGGCGTCGTTGGCTCGATTCCTGGTCCGGTGTTTTGGCGATGCTCCGGCTCGGGGGTGGGCAGCGGGGGGAGGAAGCCGCGGTACTGCTGCGCTGCCTTGTGCCGCTCGTCGAGCCGACGGGCGCCCACGGGGATGGTGGCGGCACGGTCACCGGCACGGGGAGTTGCAGCGGGACGCGACGTGAGGCGTTCGGCGCGGTGCTGAGCAGCGCTCCGCCTTCGCCGGCGACGTTCGCGGCAACCCTCGTGCACGAGATCCAGCACGCCAAGCTCGGTGCCCTCGGCGAGATGGTCACCCTTCACGGTGAAGGTTTGAGGGAACGTTACTTCGCCCCATGGCGGCCTGATCCGAGGCCATATGACGGCCTATTGCAGGGTGTCTACAGCCATGTGGCTCTGGCCGACTTCTTTCACCGCTGCGCGCTGGCCGACGAGGTGTCGCCCGCGCAGAGAGAGGCGGCCTGGCGTGAGCACGCGAGATATCGGGCGCAGGTTGCGGAGACCCTGCCGGTGATCGAATCGGGAGACCTCACGGCGGCGGGGCGGGCGGTGGTCGAAGGGCTGTCGGAACAATGTGAACGCATGAACGGCGATCCATCACCCCATCGAATACGGATTCACGCCGAAGAGGGCGTGAGGGCGGCTCGGATGCGCTGGATGAGCGTCTATGGCGACCGCTAAACGAGGGAGGTGAAGCGTGTCCTATCGGTGCCTGATCGTTTTGGTCGCATTCTGATCGCCTGGCAAAGAGGTGTAAATTCCAGCAAGTCGGATATTCTACCAATGATGCTGGTCTGTTGGCTGTGAAGCGCTCCAACTCGCGGCGCAAATAGACCTGTTGCCCTTCCCGGCTTGCGTCTAGACTCGCGCGGAGACGACCGCGGGGGAGGGGCGTTTCATGCCGGGAGGCCGTGTGTCGGCTGGGTCGGCCGACGGGCGTGCTGAGCAGACCATCACCGTCAGTTTCGCCGGCTACAACCGTGCCTGGGCGGCTTGGATCAAGGACCGGCTGGAACGGCGAGGACACCGCGTCAACACCCAGCGTTGGGATGTTCCGCAAGAGATTCCGCTGGTGGATCTCCTGCGGGACCTGAAGCTCGCCCCCGGTCGCATTCTGATCGTCCTCAGCGAGTGGTACTTCCAGCTGGGCGGCCGCTCGTACGACGAATGGAACGCAGCCCTTCGTGAGGTGGTCGTCCCGGATCGCGACAGGTTCGCGGCGGTCCTGGTCACCAATGCCTCGGTGCCCACGGCCACTACTGTTTTGGCGGCCGCCGATCTGAACAACCCTGGTGCGGACGAGGCCGAGCGGCGCCTGCTCGACCGGCTCGACATGCTCGGGCAACCCGTACTGCGCTCCGCCGCCGAACGGCCCGGCCCGCGATTCCCCTTGGCCACACCGGAGATCTGGGGCGGGGTTCCACGGCGCAACACCCGGTTCACCGGTCGCGAAGCCTTGCTGAACGACACATACGGCCTGCTGCAGGGCGCGGAGCCCGGTGCGGCGGTCGTGACCTTTCACGGCATGCCCGGGGTGGGGAAGACACAGCTGGCCGCCGAGTTCGTATACCGGTTCCGTCTTGAGTACGACGTCGTCTGGTGGGTGAACGCGGAAACGCGAGCCGTGTACCGGCGGCATCTGGCGGAACTGGCGCCCAAGCTCGGCCTCTCGACCGGCGCGGACTACGGCGAACGGCTGCGCGCCGTGCGGGACGCCCTACGGCGTGGGCGGCCGCACTCCCGCTGGTTGTTGGTCCTGGACGGTGCCGATGAGCCCGAGCAGATCTCGGACCTCGTGCCGACCGGCACCGGTGACGTACTCATCACGTCCCGGAATCCGCAATGGCGGAACCACAACAGCCAGTTGCTGGAAGTGCCCGTCTACTCCCGGCCGGAGTCCGTGGCCTTCATCGGCCGTCGCGCCCCACGGCTGAGCAGGCCCGACGCGCATCAGCTGGCGGAGGCACTGGAGGACCTGCCTCTGTTGTTGGACCAGACAGCCGGCTGGCTCAATGACTCGGACGTCTCGGTACAGGACTACATCGAGCTTTTGGAGCGAGGCATCGATCGCAACGCGGTGAGGGTATCCGCAGATTTCCCGCTTCCTTTCCGGAACGCCTGGTCGATACTCCTGAAAAAGCTGCGTGAGACAGTTCCCGACTCTGTCGATCTGCTGCGACTGTGTACGTTCTTCGCCCCGGGCCTCATTCCTGTGCGTCTGCTCCGGGAGATGCCCACCTATGGCTTGCCCGAGCGGATCAAAGAGTTCCTGGAGGACTCGGATCGATGGGCGAGGGCCATCACGCAGTTGCGGCGTTACTCCGTCATCCGAGAGGACTTCCAGGATGCTGCGGAGGAGACGGTGCTGTCCGGTGAGCCGTTTTATCTCCACCGGATGGTGCACCAAATCGTCCGGGAGCAGATGTCCGACGAGGAACGCGCCGAACTCGTCGACGTCGCGCGGCGGGCGCTGGTGGCGGCCGACCCCCGGGACCCCAGCGACCGTGCGCTATGGGGAAGGTATGAGAGGCTCGTGCCCCATCTCAAGCACGCGGACGTCCTGCAGAGCCAGGACGAAGGTGTACAGCGCCTGACCCTGAACAGCCTCAGGTACATGTATCTCTCCGGTGAGTTCAGGGCGGGCATCAAGCTCGGCGAGCGTGCCATGAAGGCATGGCGTCCACTCCTGGGTGAAAACCATCCGCGTATTTGGGAGCTCACCCGGCACTACGCCAACCTGCTCCGCGAGGTGGGCGACTACGAACGCTCGGAAGCGATCAACCGGGTTGTCGTCGACTTCATGACGGAAAACCCTCCGCCAAGGGCCCTGGACCATATTCGTGCAGTCAGCGGTCTCGCGGCTGATCTGCGCGGTCTCGCTCGCTACGACGAGGCCTTGGAACTCGATGAGTGGCTTGTCGCCATGTGTCGGGAACACCTGAGGGACGACTCGATCACGACTCGGCGTGTTCTCAACAACCATGGTGTCACTCTCCGACTCCTCGGGCGCTATAAAGACGCACTCGAAATCGATAAGCGCGTTTTTGAGGATCGGCTTCGACTCCTGGGTCCCAGTAATTCCGAGACGCTGTGGTCGCAATTGTCGCGAAACCTCGATCTGCGCCTGCTCGGTCGATACAAGGAGGCCGAGTCCGCTCAGAGGGACCACGCCCGCGAGTGCCGGAGGGAACTCGGAGAGCGAGATCGCGTCACTCTGCTCGCCGAGTACAACCTGGCGATCTGTCTCCGGCACGGGGGTGGTTCTGCCTCGGTCGGAGCCCTGCTCGCTGATGTGCGCGAGCGTGGCGAACGAGTTCTTGGGGAGACGCATCCCGACACCATGAGCTTCACCAGTACTTACAGTTGCTGGGCTCGGGAGTTCGGGAGTATTGATGAGGCTCGGACCGCCAGCGAGGCAGTCATCGCGTGGTGCGAAACCACGTTCCCCATGGGCCACCCGATGATCCCGGGATTCCGGTTGAATCACGCGTTGATTCTGCGTGACGTGGGTGAGCGTGAGCAGGCCCGTGATCTGGCCGAGCAAGCGTTGATCGACATGACCGCGGCCGTCGGGGAACTCCACCCCTGGACCCTCGGATGCGCCATCAGCACCTCCGCGATCCGCAAGCTGATGGGCGATCTGGAGTCCGCCGCCGAGCTCAGTGAGGTCACGGTGGGGCATGCCACGGAGTCCCTCGGCCGGACTCACCCTCTGACGCTCTCGGCTCGTGTCGCTCTCGCCGATGACCTTCGAGGACTGAGGAAGCCTCAGCAAGCCGAAAAGATCGAAAAGGAAGCGCTGGCAGATCTGCATCAGACCCTTGGGCCTCAGCATGTGCGTACCGTGTCCGCTCGTTCCCGTAAACGCCCGTACTGGGACTTCGAGCCCTTGTATCCGTGAGTGGGGGAGCCGTGGAGCGGAGGGCATAACCGGCGGTGCGCCGGGGAATGACCCAGATCTCACTCCCAACGACCGCACGCAACAATTGAGTTGACCAGGGGGACGTGTGGTGATTTTAGTGGGGCCCGTTCCGGCGGGAGCGGACGGGCCGATTCCCATCCAAGTCGAGACCGAACCGGCGGCAGCCGTCCCCGATGGCCTCGACGCCATCTACGGCGACGAGAAAACCAGGGGCCGAGCCACCCAACGCGTGGTGCAGAGTGCCCGTGATGCCTACACCGATGGATTGGACCTCGCCCGGCGATGTGCGGCCCAGGCCGTGCGGCGATTCGGTGAACTCAGTGATGAACTGAGGCCGGACGAGATCGAGATGCAGTTGGCCATCAAGGTCGACACCGGAGTGGCCGCTCTGGTCACCAGCAAGGCCGAGGCACAACTGCAGATCACCTTCCGATGGCGGACCGGCGGGCAGCCGGAGGAGCCGGGGGGAGATGCATCGTGAGCCAGGTGACGGCGAGCGTGCCGATCCTCCCCTACAGCCGCGTGGTCGGGCAGGACGATCTCAAGCTGGCACTGGAGCTCAACCACGTGGTCCCCCGCATAGGCGGGGTGCTGATGGCCGGGGCGCGAGGCACCGCGAAATCCACTCTCGTACGGGCATTCGCCCTGATGGTCCACTCGGAACTGCCGGTCACCCTGCCGATCAACGCGACGGACGACCGGGTGGTCGGCGGCTGGCAGCTGGAGGCACTGATGCGCGGCGAGGCCCGTCCGCAGCCCGGACTGCTGGAAGAGGCCGCCGACAAAGGACTGCTGTACGTCGACGAGGTGAATCTCCTCGACGACCACCTCGTCAACATCATCCTTGACGTCGTCTCGACGGGGGTGCTGTCCGTGCAGCGGGAAGGCCTGGCCACCGCCAAGCACTTGTCCTTCGGCCTGGTGGGGACGATGAACCCGGAGGAAGGCTGGCTGCGCCCGCAGTTACTGGACCGCTTCGGACTCATGGTCGCGGCCCGGCAGTTGGACACGGAGGCCCGGCACCAGACCATCAGGACCGTACTGACCTTCGAAGAGGAACGGGGGAAAGAGGCATCCGCCTGGCTGCGGGAGGCGGCCGCGGACGACGCGGCCGCGCGGGAACGGCTGGAAGGGGCCAGGGAGAGGGTCTACGACACGCGCGTGCCCGACGACGTGGCCCTGATGTGCGCCCAGGTGGCTGAACGGGTGGACGCCGTCGGACAGCGTGGCGAGATCGTCGCGACGCTGGCCGCCAGGGCGCTCGCCGCGCTGGAGGACGTGAATCCGGTCGAGCCGCGCCATCTGCTGCGGGTGTTGCCGATGGCGTTCCGGCACCGCCGGCCGGAGACCGCGCACGGCGGCACGTTCGACTGGGGGCCCGAGGACGGGGCCCGCGTCAAGGATCTCTTCGAGCTCGGCTGAGGCAACCGATGCCCACCGAGCCGCCGAACGACGCCGCGCCCGGCTCCGGCGCCCCCGGCCTGTCGGAGCCGACGGAACACTCGGACGCGCTGACGGCCCGGCTGTGCAGGGCCTTTGTCTGTGCCGCCGTCGATCCCGCCCTGTCCAGCGTGTTGTTGTTCGACCTGGAGCCGCGACTGCTCGATCCGGTGACCCGTCTCTTCAACCGGATTCTGGGCGGCGCCCGGCAGCAGGCGCCTCCCATGGTCATGCTGGGCGCCACCAGCCGGGACGAGGACCTGTGGGCCCGGCTCGTACTGCGACAGGAACCCGACGGCATCGCGTTCCACCTGACCCCCGGACCGCTCATCCAGGCGGACGGTCGCGCCGGGCCGCCGCCCGTGGTCGCCGTACCCGATCTCAACCGGTTGAGCGTCGCCGGCATGCGCGGGGCGGTCCAACTCCTGGGCGCGGACGTGGCCGTGGTCGAGCACGCGGGGCTCCGGCACGCGGCCCGGCCGCGCGCCCGCTGGCTGGCGGCCTGCCGCTCGGCCGACGCGGGCCGCATCAGCGGTCATCTGCTCGACCGGTTCGCCCTCCGGCTGCCCGTGGCGGACCTGAGGCCGTTCGACGTCGAGACGCTGCTCGCCACTGTGCCGTCCACCTGGCTCGACATGGCGGCCCACGCCGCGGACGCCTCCGGCGACGCCCCACCCGTCACGGTCACGGACTCGGCGATCAGCCGCACCAGCCTGCTCCTGGGGCCGGAAGCCAGCGTTCGCAGGGAACTCGCCCTCCTCAGACTCGCCCGCGCGCTCGCCCTGTTGGAAGGGGAGCGGGTGGCCGAAGCCGGGCACTGCGACGCCGCCGCCCGTCTGATGGGACTGGCCGTCACGGAGACGCACCCGGCCGGCGAGCAGTCGGCCGACAGCACACGTTCCTCGACCTTCCGGCCCCGGCCCCGCCCTCGGCCACGCGGCGACACCACGGACCGACGAGGAGCGGACCCGGCCGACCCACGGCCCGCCGAGGGGAACCAGGCACTGTTGGAGCCCGAACCGGCCGAGGGAGTCGGCAGCGCTCCGGGCGGCGCCCCCGCCGTCCTGGCCACCCCGTACCCGGAGGACCGAGCCGACGTACCGCGTGACTTCGCGCCCCTGCGCAGCCCCTGGCAGCGCACGGCCGGACGCGCCTCGCAGCGTGGGGTGGTGATCGGCACCCGGCGGGCTCGTGATCTGAGCGACCTGGCCTATGCGCGGACGGTCCGCGAGGCCGCCGTGCACCAGCGCGTCCGCCGCGCCGGCCGCTTCACCGTGTCACCCGTCGACCTGCAGAGCTACGTCCGGGCCGGCACACCGGAACGCATGCTGGTGCTGCTCCTCGACCACACCTGCCGAAGGGACTGGGACTGGCAGGACGCCCTCACACCGTTCCTGCACTGGGCGTACACGGAACGGGCCGCGGTCCACGTCGTCGAGGTCGGCAGCGCGGACACGGCGGACGAACTGAAAGCCGAGTCCTTCGCCTCGCGCAGCGTCCTGGACCCGCGCATCCTCGCCGCCCTCTACCGGCCACCGGGCCGGGCCAGCCCGCTGGCGCACGGCGTCGAACAGGCCGCACGGGCTCTGCGTCGGGCCTTCCGGCAACACGGCAGCGGTCTCGTCGAAGCGTGGCTGGTGGTGATCACCGACGGCCGGGGCAACATCCCGTTGCGTGTCAGCCACACCGGGCGGCTGAGCGGTCCGGTCGGCGCGGAAGGCGTGGCCGACGCCCTGCGCGCCGCGGCCGACATCCGGGCCATGGACCGGACACGACTGCACGTCTACGTGGTCGACGCGGGCCGGGAACCCTACGGAGACCTGCCCTTCTCCCTGGCGGACTCGCTGGGCGGAGCCGTGGTCGACGGGCGCGCCCACCAAGGCCCGGCCGGGGACGGGGGAGGAGACGCCGGTGAGTGGTGAGCCGCAACGCGGCCCTCGCTGGCTGACCGGAGCGGGCAACGCGATCCGTCGCGCACCGTTGGCCAGACCCCGAGCGGCGGTCCGCCGTGAGGCACCGTCGCTCCTGCACCTGCTGCGCCCGAACGAACCGCCCACGGGGACGGGCACGGTCGACGCCAGGCTCCACGACCAGCTGGAGGAGGGGTGCGCCGTGTTGCACGTCATGCGGGCCGGCGGGCAGGACGAGTACCGGTTCCAGGGCTGGTGCGGCGATCTCGTCTGCTCCAGCGGACCGGCACGGCTCACCGCCCCCTCCGTCGGCCTCGGCAACGCCACGGAGTCGGGCGAGTTCCCGTCCGAGATCCTGCGCTGTACCCAACTCTGGTCGGGCAACCAGGGGGAACTGGCCGACTGGATCAACCGCCTGCGGGCCCGGCACGGGGACCGGCTGCGCCTCGTCGTGTGGGACGACACCGGCCTGGAGCTGCCGTGGGAGCTGTTCTGGGTGCCTTCCGACGACCGGCTCGGACTGCCCGGAGGGCTGCTGGGCTCCCTGCTCCGGCTGGCCCGCTGGATGACCGTCCACGACGGGAGCCAGGGCCTGCCCCAACGCACCGCGGAGTGCCACGGCAGAATCCTGGCCTATCTGCACCAGGACATGGTCGACGACGGTCTGCTCTTCACCCCGTACGTCCACCAGACGCATCCGCGGATGACACCCTTCCTGCGCGCCCTCGACACCCCCGAAGAGCGCACCGGCCTCGTCTACATGGGCTGCCACGGTACGTACGGCGACGCCGTCATGCGGCTCACGCTGGCCGACCGCACCTGGGCGGAGTACAACGGCCAGACGATGCACGTCCTGCGGACGGACCGCTCCCTGGTGTGCCTCAACGCCTGCCACTCGGGGCGCTTCGTCCACAACCGCGCACAGGGCGAGCACGCGCTGCGCGGCTTCGCCGAACTCTTCCTGCGCAAAGGGGCGGGCGGGTGCATCGTCGCCGCCGGACGGGTAGGAGATGTGGAGGCCCGCATACTGATCCGGCGGCTGATGCGCGAGGTGGCCGACCACCCCGAGCGTCCCGTCACCGAGACCCTGCGAGCGTTCCGGGCCCGCGCGGTCGAGGACTTCGGCACCCTGGCGGCCATCCCCACGACGCGCAACGATGAGGGGCACGTCGACATGGTCGGTCAGAAACGCGTGCTGCGGCTGCTCTACGCCTTCATGTTCCACTACTACGGGCATCCGCTCACCACCTTGCGGCTCGTCAGCGACAAGGGGCACAGCGCCTGGGGAGGGGGCTCGTGATGAACGTCGACGAGCACACCCTCTTCATCGAACCGGTCGTGGCCTGGCCCCGCGTGGCGGAGACGGAATGCGACTACCTGGTCACCGTCGACCTGAGGGGGCCGCTGCCGGAGGAGGACACCGAGCGGGCCTGGCCCTACCCGGAGGAGGAGTTCACCTTCACCATCAGCCTGGACGGCTCCCCCTACTTCGTCTGCACGGCCCTGGACGAACCGAGCGTCGTCCTGCACCGGTTCGGCGGCACGTACGGCCCCGCCCACTTCCGGGTGTCGACCGCACGGGCCACCGGCAACGCGTCGCTGTGGCTGACGGTGAGCAACCAGTGGGGCGTACCGGTCCGCAAGGCGGAACTCGCCTCCGAGATCCGGGAACGCGAGCCCGGCCGGGCGCCGGCGGCGCGCCTGGCGGCGATCATGCGCGAGCGGGTCTCCTCGGCGAACAGGCTGCCGGAGCCACCACCGTCCGATCTCGCCGACCAGACATGGAGCCCGTCGGACCACCGCACCGGGGCCTCCCGCGTCCCCCTCGTACCCCTGCGGCACGGAGATCCGCCGGACGCCGGACGCGGGCGCCGACGCCGCCGGCCACGCACCGGGCGCCAGACGGTCACCATCAGCTTCGCCGGCTTCGACCGCGCCTGGGCCGACTGGATCGCGCACCGGCTTGAGCAGCGCGGCCACCGCGTCGTGCTCCAGCGATGGGGCCCACCCCGGGGCGTGGACCTCAGGGAGGCGTTACGGGACCTCCTGCTGTCGCCGGGGCCGGTTCTGCTGCTCTTCAGCGACCCGTACTTCCGCCTGGGCACCCGCACCCGTGAGGAATGGGACGCGGCCTTCCGAGAAGTCGTCGTGCCGAGCGCGCAACGGTTCGCCGCGGTCACGGTGGCCCCCTCGGTCCAGCCTGCGACGGCGACCGAACTCGACGCCGTCACCCTGCACGACGTACGGGCCGACGAGGCGGAACACCGCCTCCTGGACCGTCTCGACCTCCCCGCCGACCCACGGCCCGAGTCCGCGGAGACCGGCCCGCCGTTCCCCGTCCACACCCTGCGGGTCTGGGGACGCGTACCGGAACGCAACGACCGCTTCACCGGCCGCGTGCCCCTGCTGAACGCCACCTACGAACTGCTCCAGCGCGAGAGCAGGGTCACGCTGCACGGCCTGTCCGGGGTCGGCAAGACACAGCTGGCCGCCGAGTACGCGTATCGCTTCGCGTCCGGCTACCACGTGGTCTGGTGGGTCAACGCGGGCAACCAGGCCACGTTCCGACAGGGCCTCGCCGAGCTGGCCCCGGCCCTGGGACTGCCGACCGGAGCCGCGTACGGCGAGCGGCTGCGTGCCGTGCGGGACGCGCTGCGCACCGGCAACCCGTATCCGCGCTGGCTGCTCATCCTGGACGGTGCCGACGAACCGGACGAGATCCGGGACCTGGTGCCGTACGGCCCGGGCCATGTCCTGATCACCTCGTGCGACCCGGAGTGGGGCAATCACCGCGGCGGGCTCGTGGAGGTCCCGGCCTACGACCGTCAGGAGTCGGTCGCGTTCATCCGCCGGCGTGCCCCACGGCTGACCCCGGACGACGCGCACCGACTGGCGGAAGTGCTGCAGGACCTGCCGCTTCTCCTCGACCAGACAGCGGGGTGGCTGGACGAGTCGGGCGTGCCGGTGGCGGACTACCTCGACCTGCTCGCCAGGGACGCCGGTCCGGACAGTCCGGTCCATGTGCCCGACGACTTCCCGATGAGCTTCCGTACGGCGTGGACCATCCTGCTGGACAAGTACCGGGCCGCCTCCCCCGACTCGGTCCAACTCCTCAGGCTGTCCACGTTCTTCGCCCCCGACGCGGTCCCGGCCCATCTGATCCGAAGGACACCGGCCGACGAACTGCCGTACGACATCGCGCGGTTGCTCACGGACACGGCCCGCTGGAACCGTGCTGTCGAGCAGCTGCGCAAGTACTCCGTGGTCCGGGTCGAGCATCCGGCGCACGATCCGACGCGGGAACTGCTGTCACTGCACCGGATGGTGCACCAGACCGTGCGCCACGACATGGCGGTGGAGGACTACCGGCAGAGCGCCACCGTGGCTCGGCTGGCGCTCGTCGCGGCCGATCCCGGCAGCCCGGACGACGTCACCACATGGTCGCGGTACGCGGAACTGGTACCGCACCTGGAGTACGCGGAACTGCTGTCCAGCCCGGACCCCTCCGCGCACCGGCTGATTCTGAACTGCCTGCGCTACCTCTACGTGTCGGCGGACAACGGCACCGGCATCCGCCTCGCGGAGCAGACCCTGACGGCCTGGCAGGAACTCGCCGGCGAGCACCCCGAACTGTCGTGGGACCTCGGCCACCATTACGCCAACCTGCTACGGGCGGTGGGCGACTTCCGGACCAGCGAGGCGGTGAACCGTGCGGCGGTCGAGGACCACCGCGCGACGGGAGGGACGAGGCGGCGGGCGTACCTGCGGGCGATCGGCTCCCTCGCCGCGGACCTGCGGCCCCTCGGCCGCTACGAGGAAGCGCTGGACCTGTCCGAAGAGGCGTGTGCGGGCTATGCCGATCTGGACGGGGAGCATGCCCCGTCGACCCTGGCCGCGCTGAACAACAAGGCCGTGTCCCTGCGCCTGCTCGGCCGCTACACGGAAACCCTGGCGATCGACCAGGCCGTCCTCCGGCACCGGCGGCGGGTCCTGGGCCCGCGCGACGTGTGGACGCTGTCCTCCGAGATCTGGTGTGCCGTCGACCTTCGCCTGCTGGGCCGCTACAGGGAGGCCGTGGACCTCCAGACGGAATGCCTGGAACGGCACCGGGAGGTCCTCGGGGACGAGCACGCGCAGACCCTCTACGCCGAGTACAACCTGGCCCAGTGCCAGTACCGGATGGACGACGTCGAGGGCGCCCGCGACCGGTTCGGCGCCGTACTCACGAGAGGCGAACGGATCTATGGCCGGTCCGACTCCCGCACGCTGATCTTCGCGGTCGCCCAGTCCTGCTACGCGCGCGAGCACGGCGATGTGGACGAGGCACGCCGACTGAGTGAACTGGTCGTCGACCGGTACGAGCGGCTGCTCGGGCCGACACATCCCTATACCGCGGGGGCCCGGGGCAACCACGCCCTCGTCCTCCGCGCCGTCGGTGAGCGGGAGCACGCGCACGCACGCGCCGAGCGGGCACTGTCGGAGATGAGCGCGGCGGTGGGGCCCGGGCATCCGTGGACGCTGGGCTGTGCCATCAATGTCGCCGCGACACGCTGTCTCACGGGCCGCCCGGAGTCGGCGGCCGCACTCAGCCGGGACACAGTGGCCCGCGCGGCTCACACACTGGGGCCGGACCATCCCCTGACCAAGGCCGCCCGGCGGGGCCTGGAGGCGGATCTGTCCGCACTGCGCGATCCCAAGGACGACCAAGGGGAAGCTCTTCGCGAGCGCCCCTTCTGGAACTTCGAACCGCTGACCACGTAGCCGGAGGGCCCGGCCCCCAAGGGGACCGGACCCTCCGCCAGTACGTGAGTGCCGAGATCTACGCCTCGAACACCTCCCGCACCAACTGCTCCTGCTCAGCCTGGTGCCGCTTCGCCGAACCCACCGCAGGCGACGAGCCGTGCGGGCGGGAGATACGGCGCAGGCGCTCGCCGTGGGGGACGTCGGCGCCGACCGCGAGGTCCAGGTGGTCGATCAGGTTGAGGGCGATGAACGGCCAGGCGCCCTGGTTCGCCGGCTCCTCCTGGGCCCACAGGTACTTCTCGGCGTTCGGGTACTTGGCGATCTCCGCCTGGAGCTCGGCACCCGGGAGCGGGTAGAGGCGCTCGATGCGGATAATCGCCGTGTCCTTCGCGCCGCGCTTCTGGCGCTCGGCGTCGAGGTCGTAGTAGACCTTGCCCGCCGTGAAGACGACCTTCTTGACGGCGGCCGGGTCGACCGAGTCGTCGCCGATGACCGGGCGGAACTCGCCGGTCGTGAACTCGTCCGCCTTCGACGCGGCGGCCTTGAGGCGCAGCATCGACTTCGGGGTGAAGACCACCAGCGGCTTGTGGTGCGGGTTGTGCACCTGCCACCGCAGGAGGTGGAAGTAGTTCGACGGGAGGGTCGGCATGGCGACCGTCATGTTGTTCTGCGCGCAGAGCTGGAGGAAACGCTCCGGGCGGGCCGAGGAGTGGTCCGGGCCCTGGCCCTCGTAGCCGTGCGGGAGCAGGAGCGTGACGCCGGACGTCTGGCTCCACTTCTGCTCCGCCGACGAGATGAACTCGTCCACGACCGTCTGGGCGCCGTTGACGAAGTCGCCGAACTGGGCCTCCCACATCACGAGCGCGTTCGGGCGGGCCAGCGAGTAGCCGTACTCGAAGCCCATGGCCGCGTACTCGGAGAGCAGGGAGTTGTAGACGTTCAGCCGCGCCTGGTCCTCGGAGAGGTACATCAGCGGGGTGAACTCCTCGCCCGTCTCACGGTCGATGATCACCGCGTGACGCTGGCCGAAGGTGCCGCGCTGGGAGTCCTGACCGGCGAGGCGGACCGGGGTGCCCTCAAGGAGAAGGGAGCCGATGGCGAGGGTCTCGCCCATGCCCCAGTCGATCGTGCCGTCCTCGACCATCGACGCCCGGCGCTGCAGCTGCGGCAGCAGACGCGGGTGGGCGGTGATGTGGTCCGGGACGTTGACCTGGGACTCGGCGATCCGCTTGACGGTCTCCGCCGAGATCGCGGTGCTCACCGAGACCGGGAAACCGTCCTGCGGGTCGCCGGCCTCGGCGGCGGCGGGCTGCGAGGTGGCCTCGCGGACCTCCGTGAAGACCTTCTCCAGCTGGCCCTGGTAGTCCTGCAGCGCCTGCTCGGCCTCTTCCAGGGTGATGTCGCCGCGACCGATGAGGGACTCGGTGTAGAGCTTGCGCACCGAGCGCTTCTTGTCGATCAGGTCGTACATCAGCGGCTGGGTGAACGCCGGGTTGTCCGACTCGTTGTGACCGCGGCGGCGGTAGCAGATGAGGTCGATCACCACGTCCTTGTTGAACGCCTGGCGGAACTCGAAGGCGAGCCGCGCCACGCGGACCACGGCCTCCGGGTCGTCGCCGTTCACGTGGAAGATCGGGGCCTCGATCATCCTCGCCACGTCCGTCGCGTACATCGACGAGCGGGAGGACTCCGGGGCGGCCGTGAAGCCGACCTGGTTGTTGATGACGATGTGGACCGTGCCGCCGGTGCGGTAGCCGCGCAGCTGCGACATGTTCAGGGTCTCGGCCACCACGCCCTGGCCCGCGAAGGCCGCGTCGCCGTGCAGGGCCACCGGCAGGACCGTGAAGTCCGTGCCGCCCTTGTTGATGATGTCCTGCTTGGCGCGGGCGACGCCCTCCAGGACCGGGTCCACCGCCTCCAGGTGCGAGGGGTTCGCGACCAGGGAGACCTTGATCTGCTCGCCGTCCAGGCCGGTGAACGTGCCCTCGGCGCCCAGGTGGTACTTCACATCGCCGGAGCCGTGCATCGACTTCGGGTCGAGGTTGCCCTCGAACTCGCGGAAGATCTGCGCGTACGACTTGCCGACGATGTTCGCGAGGACGTTCAGGCGGCCTCGGTGGGCCATACCGATGACGACCTCGTCGAGACGGGACTCCGCCGCGCTGTCGATGACCGCGTCCAGCAGCGGGATGACGGACTCGCCGCCCTCCAGGCTGAAGCGCTTCTGGCCGACGTACTTGGTCTGCAGGAAGGTCTCGAAGGCCTCCGCCGCGTTCAGTCGGCGCAGGATGCGCAGCTGCTCCTCGCGCTCCGGCTTGGTGTGCGGGCGCTCGATGCGGTCCTGGATCCACTTGCGCTGCTTGGGGTCCTGGATGTGCATGAACTCGATGCCGGTCGTACGGCAGTACGAGTCACGCAGAACGCCGAGGATGTCGCGGAGCTTCATCATCGACTTGCCGGCGAAGCCGCCGACCGCGAACTCCCGCTCCAGGTCCCACAGGGTGAGGCCGTGCTCGGTGATGTCCAGGTCGGGGTGCTTGCGCTGGCGGTACTCCAGCGGGTCGGTGTCGGCCATGACATGGCCGCGGACCCGGTAGGAGTGGATCAGCTCGAAGACCCGGGCGGCCTTGGTGACGTCGTCGTCGTGGCTGGCGTCGATGTCCCGGAACCAGCGGATCGGCTCGTACGGGATGCGCAGAGCCTCGAAGATGTCGTCGTAGAAGCCGTTCTCGCCGAGCAGCAGGTTCGCGACCTGGCGGAGGAACTCGCCGGAGGCGGCGCCCTGGATGACCCGGTGGTCGTAGGTCGACGTGAGCGTCATGACCTTCGAGATGCCGAGCTTGTTCAGGGTGTCCTGGCTGGTGCCCTGGAACTCCGCCGGGTAGTCCATGGAGCCGACGCCCATGATCACGGACTGGCCGGGCATCAGACGCGGCACGGAGTGGACGGTGCCGAGGCCGCCGGGGTTGGTCAGGGAGACCGTGACACCGGTGAAGTCGTCCATCGTCAGCTTGCCGTCACGGGCGCGGCGGACGATGTCCTCGTAGGCCTGCCAGAACTCGAAGAAGTTCAGCGTCTCGGCCTTCTTGATGGCGGCCACGACGAGCTGACGGTCGCCGTTGGGCTTCACCAGGTCGATGGCCAGGCCGAGGTTGGTGTGCGCTGGCTTGACGAGGGTCGGCTTGCCGTCCTTCTCGCCGTACGAGAAGTTCATCGCCGGCATGGCCTTGATGGCCTGCACCATCGCGTAGCCGATCAGGTGCGTGAAGGAGATCTTCCCGCCCCGGGCGCGCTTGAGGTGGTTGTTGATGACGATGCGGTTGTCGAACAGCAGCTTCACCGGGACCGCGCGCACGGACGTGGCCGTGGGCAGCTCCAGGGAGGCGTTCATGTTCTTCGCGACCGCGGCGGCGGGGCCGCGCAGCGTGATCAGCTCCGGGCCGTCGGCGGCGGCCGCCGGAGCGGCCGGCTTCGCGGCGGCCGGCTTGGCGGCGGGCGCGGGCTTCGCGGCGGCCGGGGCCGGGGCAGCGGCGGCGGGCTTCGCGGCGGCCGGGGCGGGGGCGGCGGCCTGGGCCGGAGCCGCGGGGGCCGCCTGGGCCGGAGCCGCCGGGGCGGCGGGGGCCGCGGGCGTGGTGGTCGCTGCGGCCCCCTTGGCCGCAGTACCCGCCGGAGCCGAGGTGGGGGCCCCTGGCTTGTAATCGGCGAAGAAGTCCCACCAGGCTCGGTCTACCGAGTTCGGGTCCTGGAGGTACTGCTGATAGATCTCGTCGACGAGCCACTCGTTGGCACCGAACGCGGCAGCGGCGTTCTTGCCCGCTCCGTCCGTCTCGGTGGAGGTGCTCGAGTTACTGGGGGACTGTGGCGACACGGCGGCAACCGCCCTCTTCCGCTTCACAAGGTGATGGACAGCGGAAATAAAGGCTACGCCCCCGTGGCCGGGAAGGTCAGGCCGAGCCCGCTCTTCGTCGTGTAAGTCACATCGGAAAGCGGGTTTCGGGGGTGGAAATGGCGGGAAACAAGCGGGGTTCCGGGCCGGAAAGGCCGTGGTGGGGGTGGGGTGGGCATGCGTCGGGCAGGGCCTGCGGCGATATGAGCGCGGCCCTCTGCGCGAACGCACCTGATCACACGTGTCCGACTGCGCGGACGTGCCGTGGATCTTGTGGCTCCGGTTCGAACTTTACGTCAACTTGGCGAAGAAGTAAGCACCGGGAGGATGAGCGATATCCGGCATGGGGTAGGGGATTCGGCCATGGTTGATGTGGGTATCGGTGCGCCTCGGAGTTCGGGGGGAGCGGTCGGTTGGCAGCTGCGGGCCCGTCGTGGTTGCTCGCGCCACGCGGCGGAGCCGCAGATGTCACAGCCCCGCGCCCCTGAAGACACGGCCCTGCGGGCCGAAAAGCACGGGGCGCAGCCCCTGCTTTTCAGGGGCGCGGGGCTGTGTCAATTTGCGGCTCCGCCGCGCGGGCGCGACCAGCCCCCACCCACCCGCAGCCGCCGCACGGCCGTACTCACCGAGCTGGTGGGCGGCGGCGAAAACACTAGGTCGCGCCCGGCAGCGTGACCTGAATCCGGCATCCCTTCGGTGACTCGGCCACGCCGATCTCGCCGCCGTGGAGGTCCACCGCCCAGCGGGCGATCGCGAGGCCCAGGCCGGTGCCGCCGTCGCTGCCGGGGCCGTGGGGGGAGCTGACGGCCCCCCGGTTGAAGCGTTCGAATACGCGGTGCCATTCGGACTCGGGGATGCCCGGCCCCTCGTCCAGGACCTCCAGCCGCAGCGACTCCGGTGCCGGCCCCCTGCGCGCCTTCACCGTGACCCGGCCGTGCGGCGGACTGTGCTTGACCGCGTTGTCGATGAGATTGGCCACCACCTGGTGGATGCGCTCGGGGTCGGCGTTCGCGGTCAGCTCCGGCGGATGGACGTCCAGGTGCAGATGGACGTCCGTACGGGTGTGCTTGCCCGAGTCCGAGGCGATACCGCCCCGGGCCGAGGAGACCATCTGCGCCTCCTTGAGGACCCCGGACAGATACGGCCACACCTCGAAGCGGCGACGGCGCAGCGGGACCACGCCGTTGTCCAGCCGGGAGAGGTCGAGCAACGTCTCCACCAGGCGGCCCAGGCGTTCCGTCTGCTTCAGCGCCGTACGCATCGTCTCGGGGTCGGCGGACGTGACGCCGTCGACGATGTTCTCCAGGACCGCGCGCAGGCCCGCGATGGGGGTGCGCAGCTCGTGCGAGACATTCGCCACGAGCTCCTTGCGCTGGCGGTCCTGGGCCTCCAGCTCGTCGGCCATGAGATTGATCGTGTGGGCGAGGTCGCCCAGCTCGTCCCGGCGGTTCTCGCGGACCCGGCGGGTGTAGTCGCCGCGCGAGAAGGCCCGGGCCACCGCGTTCATCTCGTCCAGCGGAGCGGTGAGGGAGTGCGCCACGAACTGTGTGATCAGCAGGGTGGCGATCATCGAGAACACCGTGATGAAGCGCAGCTCGGTCTCGGTGCGCGCCGCGATCATCAGCAGACCGGTGGTGATCAGGACCGAGACGACGACGAGCATGCCCAGCTTCGTCTTGATCGAGAAGGGACGCAGACCGTTCAACGGCCAGACGCCGCCCCTCCTCGCCTGCCCGTCACCGAGACGCTGCGCCCGCGCGTCACCTGGGTCACGTGCGTCCCCCGGGCCACGAGTGTCACCCGCGCCACGAGCATCGCCCGGACCACGTGCACCGCTCAAAGCGCGCGCGTCCAACGGATTACGTGCTTCGCCCGGACCACGTGTGTCGCCCGGACCGGTCGGGCCAGGTGCGGTGCCCAGGTCCCGTGGGACGCCCGGGTCCAGACCGCGCGTCCGTGGGTCACCGACTCCGTTCATACCGCCACCAGCCCCCTACGCATGGGTCCACGTACGCGGTGCGGGCGCAGGCGTCAGGGTGTCGGGGTCTCCAGGGCGTACCCCACACCGTGCACCGTGCGAATCCGCTCCGCGCCGATCTTCCGCCGCAGCGCCTTGATGTGGCTGTCCACGGTCCGCGTCCCGGACGCGTCCGCCCAGTCCCACACCTCGGCGAGCAGCTGTTCGCGCGAGAGTACGGCACGCGGCGTGTTCGCGAGACATACCAACAGGTCGAACTCGGTGGGCGTCAGATGCACATCCTCGCTGCGGACCCGGACGCGGCGCTGCGCGTGGTCGATCTCCAGCTCGCCGAGGCGCAGGATGCCCGAGCGCGGGGTGGTGGCGGCCAGCGCGGCCCGCTCCACCCGGCGCAGCAGGACATGCACGCGGGCGGCCAGCTCGCGCATGGAGAACGGCTTGGTCATGTAGTCGTCGGCGCCGACGCCGAGCCCGACCAGCATGTCCGTCTCGTCGTCACGCGCGGTGAGCATCAGCACCGGGACGGGCCGCTGTGCCTGTACGCGCCGACAGACCTCCAGGCCGTCGAAGCCCGGCAGCATGATGTCGAGGATCAGCAGGTCGGGCTGCCATGCCTCGGCGGTGTCGACCGCCGCGGGGCCGTCGGACGCGGTCTGGACGACGAAACCCTCGGCGCGCAGGCGGGCCGCGATGGCGTCGACGATCGTCGGATCGTCCTCGACCACGAGCACGCGGCGCTGTGCGCCCGGGGTCGCTGTGGTGCTGCTGTGGGAGGTGTGTGTCTGCTCCATCGCCCGCCCCTGAGTTGCTTTCCGGAATCCGTGGGGTGATCCCTCGACTGCGCGTGGCCGCGCATGACTGCGTTTGACGCTTGAATGATCGGCGTCAGGGAAGCAGAGTACGGGCAGTTACCGCGCCAGGGCTATCCAGGTCTGACGGCGAGGTGCACGACGTCCGGAACGCCTCGGGCAACCGGGATCTCTTCGGTACGCACCTGCTGGAACCCGGCATTCCCCAAAGTTTCCTCAAATTGTGTGGAGGGTTGGGCGGACCACACCGCGAGTACCCCTCCAGGGCTCAACACCCTTGCGCAGCTTGCCAATCCGGCAGGTGAGTACAGGTTTTCGTTGGCTTCGGAGACGGTCCAGTCGGGCCCGTTGTCGATGTCCAGGCACAGCGCGTCGAACGTGGCGCAAGTCTCATTGACGTAACGGACGAGGTCGGCCTCGACGATGTCCGTGCGGGAGTCCGCGAGGGCACCCTCGGTCACCTCGGACAACGGCCCCGTTCGATGCCATTCGATGACCGCCGGCTCACGTTCGACGACCGTGATCGCGCCCCAGCGGGGATCGGCGGCGGCGTGTGCGAGCGAGAAGCCGACACCCAGACCGCCGATCAACACACTTGGCCGAGAACGACCGTTGAGCGCGTCCAGGGCGGCGTCGATCAGCAGCCGTTCCGAGCGTCCGTCCGAGGTGTCCATCAGAAAGCACCCGTTGGCGATGATCTGCAGCAACTCCCCGTGCCGCCGCAGCACTACCTCGCCGTACGGGCCCTCGCGGCGGTCGATGACCTCGGGTGCGTCAGGTGTGTCGTACGAGATGGGCATGTACCCATCCTTACGCGTTCCTGGCGCGGGGACGGCTGAATTACGACGGCCCGGTGACGCTGTGGGGGCGGCTTCCGGGGTGGCTAAGAGGAACTCGGGGCTTCAGCCCTGGAAGGAATCGCATCCTCGTGGCCGCGGCGCGGAGCGTGGCGGCGGTACTGAGTCTGTTCGGCCGCGGAGCGGTCGGGCGTCTCGCAGGGCCGGGGGAGGAGGCGGATGGCGAACGTGTGGCCGATTGATTCGCTCGATGTGGTGATCGGATGCGAACGAGCGGTGGTGCCTCGCACGGGTGTGTAGCGTCGTTGATCGTGAAGCTGGTGGTGCAGGTCAGACTCCTGCCGACGCCCGTGCAGGCGGCGGCACTTGAGGCGACCCTGCGTGCCTGTAACGAGGCCGCGTCCTGGGTGTCCGAAGTGGCCTTCGTCAAGGATGTGAAGCGGAATTTCGCCCTGCGCGAGCACACCTTCAGCCAGGTCAAGGAGCGGTGGGGGCCCGGCGCGCAGGCCGCCCAGCATGTCATCAAGAGAACCTGCGACGCGTATACGACGCTGAAGGCGAACCTTCCTGAACGCGACCTGCGAGGTCCCCGAGGCCGAACCCGACACCGACGCGGAGGAGTTCCTCGGGGTCGACCTGGGGATCGTGAACATCGCCACCACCTCGGACGGCGAGATCATGGCAGGGCGTCACCTCAACCGGGGACGCCTGCGCGAACGGGTGCTGCGCACCAAGCTTCAGCGCGAGAACACCCCGTCCGCCAAACGCCGGCTGAAGAAGCGGCGTCGTAAAGAGGCGCGACGGGCGAAGGACATCAATCACAAGATCGCGAAGCATGTGGTGGCCGAGGCTGGGGGTACCTCCCACGCCCTTAAGGCAGTGGGGGAGCACCGGTCGCGGGATCGCCCTGGAAGACCTGACGGGCATCCGCGAGCGGGTACGGCTTCGAAAGCCCCAACGGGCCACCCACTCCAGCTGGTCGTTCGCCCAGCTGGGGCAGTTCATCGCGTACAAGGCTCGCCGGGCGGGGGTGCCGGTGGTATACGTCGATCCGGCGTACACCTCGCGTACCTGCGCCGAGTGCGGGTACATCGACAAGGCGAACCGGGTCTCCCATGCCTGGTTCGCGTGCCGGTCCTGCGGATTCGTTGATCACGCAGATCGGAACAGCTCCCGCAACATCCGCGCCCGCGTGGAACAGTTGTGGCGACGCGGGGCGCAGTCAACCGTCCCAGACCCACCCCCGAACCCGGGCCGTGGGACAAGACGCAAACGCAACACCACAGCCAGTGGCGCCCGTTGTGCAAGCCCGGGACTTTAGTCCCAGGTACGTTGACAGCTCCAGTCCGTGCCTGTAAGGGGAAGACCGGGTCCTCGGTGTCGTTGGGGATGTCCGGGCGGGAGCCCTCGGCGCGGGCGTGGCTGAAGGCGATGTCCAGCAGGGCCGTGTCGGAGGCGCGCCGTAGTCGGCGGTCAGGGCGGCGGCCTGAGCGGCTGGCTGTCTTCGGGAGTATGGGCACGGTGTCCAGCAGCGTCAGGATCTCCTTGTGCGTGGGGCCCTTGTGGGGCCGCTTGCCTTGTCGGGGTGCTGACGGGTTGCTTGCCGATGTTGAGCACGCCCATGTCCTTGGCGGACTCCTCCGGGTTGGGCAGTACGGCGGCGGCCAGCGCCATGTCGACCGAGAGATACAGCCCCTCGGCGAGCCCGAAGACCGCCATGGCGAGCAGATACGTCCCGAACGACTGCGAGGTCGCCACCAGCGCCGGCCCGACGGCCATACCGAGGGACGAGCCGAGCACGTACGGCTTGCGGCGGCCGGAACGGTCGGAGAGCTGTCCGCCGACGATCGACCCGACGACGGTCGCGGCCACCATGACGAGGATGGCCAGGAAGAACCTGTCGGCGACCTCGGCGGCCTCGTAGCCCATGCGGTCCATCAGGAAGTAGACCGAGTAACTGGTCACGCAGGCGGCGCCGGTGAAGACCAGGAAGCGGCCGGCGAAGTTCCAGGCGAAGTCGGGGTGCTTGCGCGGGTTGACCCAGAAGCTGCGCAGGAACTCCTTGAAACCGTACGGCTGGAAGGACTCGGCGCGGGCGGGCCGGTCGCGGTCGCCGACGACGGCGACGAGAAGGCCGACGCAGACGACACCGATGAGACCGGGCACGAGGAACGCGAGGAAGAACGAGCCGCTGAAGACCTGGGCGAGGCCTGATCCGGCGATCATCGACAGCGACAGCATCATGCCGACGATTCCCGAGCCCCGGGCCCGCTGACCGTCCGGCACGAGGTCCGGTACGCAGGAGGTCAGGCGGCCAGGGTGGCGTTGATGCTGAGCTGCGCCAGCCCCCAGCCGGCCATGAGGGTCAGGACGTCGCCGCCGAGCGCCACCACGAGCAGGCCGGCGAGACCGGTGGCCATACCGCCGAGCAGCCAGGGGCGACGGCGGCCGAATCTGCTGGTCGTACGGTCGGAGAGGGCGCCGAAGACCGGGTTGCCGAGCATCGCGAGCAGCGCGCCGACGGACAGGACCTGGCCGAGTGCCGCGCCGCGGTCCGCCTCCGGGACGATCTGGTGCACGCGGAGCGCGAGGGTGACCATCACCGGGGTCAGTACGGCCAGATAGGCGCCGAACTGGGCGAGGGCCAGGGCGGTCACGAGGATGGCCGGGACCGGGGGCGGTGGGGTGTCGCCGGGGCGGTGGGGAGCGGTGGCCGAGGGGACGGCGTCCGGGGTCACGGCCATGGTGTCTCCTGGGGACGGGGACGGCTTCGTCGCCGCGCTGGCTCGTTCAGGGAAGCAGCGAAACCGAGTGGGTACTAGGTTTTGGTCAAGTGGCCGGAATCACGCTTCCGGTGGGTTGTGGCAGGGGTGGGCGTTACTCGTGTAACCGCCGGTTTCTGAAGGGGATTTGCGGGCGCCATCGGGGTGGAGAGGTGGGGGGAGGGAGGGGAAGTGGGAGGGCGGGGGTGCGGTGGGACCGGGGCGCGGGGTACGTATGCCGTGGGGGACGAGCGGCGGTCGCGGATCATCGATGTGGCCGTCGAGCACTTCGCCCAGTGGGGTTTCCACGCCTCCTCCCTCGCGCGGATCGCCAAGGACGTCGGCATCACCCAGGGCGGGCTGCTGCATCACTTCCCCAGCAAGGAGGATCTTCTCGTGCAGGTGCTGGCCCGTATCGACGAGACCGACCGGGAGCGGTTCTTCGCACGGGAGTTCGCGTCGGCGGGAGAGATGTTCGCGGCGCTGGTGAAGCTCGCCGAGTACAACAGCACGCGGCTGGGCCGCACCCGGATGTTCAACGCCCTCGCCGCCGAGGCGGGTGACCCCGGGCATCCCGCCCATGCGTACTTCGTCAAGCGGTACGCCGAGGTGGTGGACACCGTGTCCGGGGTACTGCGACGCGCGGTCGACGCCGGGGAGTCGCGGGCCGACACTGATGTGGTGGCCGTGGCACAGGAGTTGGCCGCTGTGATGGACGGGCTGCAGATCCAGTGGGTGCTGGACCCCAAGGGGTTCGACATGGCGGGGCGGTTCCGGGCCTATGTGGAGCGGGTGTCGCGGGGGATCGCGGTGGACGGCGGGGCGTCGGAGCCGCCCCGTGGCGGCGGGTAGCGCTGTCGGGTTGCTGTGAATCGGGTCGTGGGTGGTGGGGGTCACAGACGGAGGGGTACCGGGGCGTCGAAGGTGGGGTGAAACGGAAGGGGCGGTTCACCTTGGATGCCGCTGAGAGGGTGGAGAGCGGGGAGCGGGCGGCGCCGGTGGGCGGTCCTGTTCTGGATGGGATTCCTCGGCAGCCGGGGGTGGTCGCGCGGTCCGCTCCGGTGGTGTCCGAGCCCGAGACCAAGGTCGAGTCCGTTGATCCCGCTCGTCGGGTTCGGCCTGTCGTCGGCTTCTGGTTCCGTCTCCGGCGGTTGCCGCCCGGCCCCAAGGGCACGCCCTTCACGTTCTGCTACGCGACGGTGCTGGTGGTCACCTCGGTCGTCGCCGGGTACGCGGACCCCGCGCTGGTGCACGCGTTGCACCAGGGGTCCAGTACGGATGTGGCGCATCTCGTGCAGAACCCGATGTTCGTGCTGTTGGCGAGCGCCTTGTGGGTCGCGGGCGGGGTGGGGTCGCCGTACGTGCTCGGGTTCCTGGTGGTGCTGACCGCGCTGGAGCGCCGTGTCGGAGGGGTGCGTACGGCTGCGGTGTTCCTGCTGGGCCATGTCCTCGCCACCCTCGCGACGGAGGTCCCGGTCGGTCTGGCGGTCGCCGTCGGGCACCTTCCCGAGAGTTCCCTCCACCGCCTCGACTACGGCATCAGCTTCGGTGTGGCGGCGAGTGCGGGGGCGCTGGCGGGGCTGCTGCCGGCGTGGGTGCGCCGGCCGGTGCTGGTGCTGTTCGGCGGCATGCTCGTCGACGATCTGATCGCCTTCTCCGATCCCATGACCAACTGGGGGCATCTGATGTCGCTGGCCATCGGGGTCGCCACTTGGCCGGTGGTGCGGAGGTGGGCGCGGGAGGCCGGGGCCCGCGCGGCTGCCGGGGCGGGCATGGGGGCGGGGACCGGTGCGGGCGCGGGGCGGACTCCGGGCGCTACGACCCTCGCCTAGCCGCCCGATGCTCCGCGGCCCTCAGCTCTCCCCGCCCCGGTTCAACTGGTGCAGCAGGCGGGCCAGTTCGGCGACCTCGGTTCGGTCCCAGCCCGCGAGTTGGCGTACGTAGGCGCCGCGGCGGGCGTCGCGGACGGCGCGGAAGCGGGCTCGGCCCTCGTCGGTGAGGTGGACGAGCCAGGCGCGGCCGTCGGCGGGGTCGGGTTCGCGGGCGATGAGGCCGAGGTGTTCGAGGGCGCGGAGCTGGCGGGACATGGTGGCCTTGCCGACGCCGATGTAGGCGGCGAGTTCGGTGGCGCGGAGGCGGCCGGCCTCGTCGAGGCGGGCGAGCAGACCGTACGCCGCGGACTCCAGGTCCGGGTGGACCGCCCGCGCCATCTCGCCGGACTTGGCCCGCGCCCGGCGCAACAGCACCGTCAGCTCCCGCTCCAACGCCAGGAACGCCTGATCCATCCCAGCCGCCGCCCCGCCCGAACCGGCCCCGGTTCCGGCCGCCGGCCCGACCGAACCGGCCCCGGTTCCGGCCGTCGGCCCGTCCGAACCGGCCCCGGTCTCGTCGCCGTTTCCACCCTCGTCGTGCACGTCAGCGTCTCCTGATTCCGTGTCCGGTTCCGATGTCGGTTCCCGGGCCGGTTCCGATGTGGCGTTCCCCGGTGCTTTCCGCGTTCCCGGCGGTTCTTGTCGTGGGCCACCCGTACGGGCGGCGCCGTAAGTATTTCGCAGGTGGGGGACCGTGCCGATCGCACCCACCCCCGGCGATCCCGTCACCCCGCCACCCCCCGTAACGCGCCCCCGCCCCCCCGCACAGGGAAAGGCCCGGGTCCCCCTCACGGAACCCGGGCCTC
The DNA here is from genome assembly GCF_053592555.1 of Streptomyces sp. NPDC002643. NCBI lineage: Bacteria > Bacillati > Actinomycetota > Actinomycetes > Kitasatosporales > Streptomycetaceae > Streptomyces > Streptomyces sp. NPDC002643. The sequence continues at coordinate 109,189 of NZ_JBSFVY010000025.1, read as the reverse complement.
CCTCGTCCGGTGGGTGTCCGTCACACCACCACCGGAGTCTTGTCCGAGCCGGGCCGGGCCGCCGATCGGGCCGGTGGCCGTCGGCGGCCGGCTCGGCTCACGCCGCCACTGGCACCTCCGTCGTCGCCCCGTTGGTCGCCGGGGCCAGCGCCAGCTCCAGTACCTGCCGGACATCCGTCACCGCGTGGACGTCGAGCCTGTCGAGGACCTCGGCGGGGACGTCGTCCAGGTCGGGCTCGTTGCGCTTGGGAATGATCACGGTCGTGACGCCCGCCCGGTGCGCGGCGAGGAGCTTCTGCTTGACGCCGCCGATGGGCAGGACGCGTCCGGTCAGCGAGACCTCGCCGGTCATGGCCACATCCGTGCGGACCAGCCGGCCGGAGAGGAGCGAGGCCAGGGCCGTCGTCATCGTGATGCCCGCGCTCGGGCCGTCCTTCGGCACCGCGCCCGCCGGGAAGTGGATGTGCACTCCGCGGTCCTTCAGATCGGCGACCGGCAGTTCCAGTTCCGCGCCGTGCGAGCGGAGGAAGGACAGGGCGATCTGGGCGCTCTCCTTCATCACATCGCCCAGCTGCCCGGTGAGCGTCAGGCCCGCCGCGCCCGTCTCCGGGTCGGCCAGCGACGCCTCCACGTACAGGACGTCACCGCCCGCGCCGGTCACCGCGAGCCCGGTGGCCACACCGGGGACGGCCGTACGGCGCTCCGCCGGGTCCTGGGCCGACTCGGGCACATGGTGGGGGCGCCCGATGAGACCGCGCAGATCGCCGTCCGTGACGGTGAACGGCAGCTTCCGTTCGCCCAGTTCGTGCTGGGCGGCCACCTTGCGCAGCAGCCTCGCGATGGAACGCTCCAGGTTGCGGACGCCCGCCTCGCGTGTGTACTCACCGGCGAGCTTGCGCAGCGCGCCCTCGTCGAGGGTGACCTCGTCCTTGTCCAGGCCCGCCCGCTCCAGCTGACGCGGCAGCAGATGGTCCCGGGCGATGACGACCTTCTCGTCCTCGGTGTAGCCGTCGAGGCGGACCAGCTCCATCCGGTCCAGCAGGGCCTCCGGGATGGCCTCCAGGACGTTCGCCGTGGCGAGGAACACCACGTCGCTCAGGTCCAGTTCGACCTCCAGGTAGTGGTCCCGGAAGGTGTGGTTCTGGGCGGGGTCGAGGACTTCGAGCAGCGCGGCGGCGGGGTCGCCCCGGAAGTCGGACCCGACCTTGTCGATCTCGTCGAGGAGGACGACCGGATTCATCGACCCGGCCTCCTTGATCGCGCGCACGATACGGCCGGGCAGCGCGCCCACGTACGTACGACGGTGGCCGCGGATCTCCGCCTCGTCCCGTACGCCGCCGAGCGCGACCCGGACGAACTTCCGCCCCATGGCGTGCGCGACGGACTCGCCGAGCGAGGTCTTGCCGACGCCGGGCGGACCGACCAGGGCGAGTACGGCACCTCCGCGCCGCCCGCCCACGACCCCCAGCCCCCGGTCGCTGCGCCGCTTGCGCACCGCCAGGTACTCGGTGATCCGCTCCTTCACGTCCTCCAGACCGGCGTGCTCGGCGTCGAGGACGCGCTGGGCGCCCTGGATGTCGTACTCGTCCTCCGTGCGCTCGTTCCACGGCAGCTCCAGCACCGTGTCGAGCCACGTCCGAATCCAGCCGCCCTCCGGCGACTGGTCGCTGGACCGCTCCAGCTTGTCGACCTCCTTGAGTGCGGCCTCGCGGACCTTCTCGGGCAGGTCGGCGGCCTCGACCCGGGCCCGGTAGTCGTCGGACTCCTCGCCCTCCTGCTCGCCGTTCAGCTCGCGCAGCTCCTTGCGCACGGCTTCGAGCTGGCGGCGCAGCAGGAACTCGCGCTGCTGCTTGTCGACGCCCTCCTGGACGTCCTTGGCGATGGTCTCGGCGACGTCCTGTTCGGCGAGGTGGTCGCGCAGCTGCTGGGTGGCGAGCTTCAGCCGGGCGACCGGGTCGCCGGTCTCCAGGAGCCGGATCTTCTGCTCGGTGGTCAGGAAGGGGGAGTACCCGGAGTTGTCGGCGAGCGCGGAGACGTCGTCGATGGCCTGCACCCGGTCGACCACCTGCCAGGCGCCGCGCTTGCGCAGCCAGGCGGTGGCGAGGGCCTTGTACTCCTTGACCAGCTCGGCGACATGGCCCGGCAGCGGGTCGGGCAGGCTCTCCTCCACTCGGGTGCCCTCGACCCACAGGGCCGCGCCCGGCCCGGTCGTACCGGCGCCGATCCGCACCCGTCGATGGCCGCGGATCAGCGCGCCCGGGTCGCCGTCGGCGAGCCGTCCGACCTGCTCGACGGTGCCGAGCACGCCCGTACTCGCGTAGGTCCCGTCGATCCGTGGCACCAGCAGCACCCGCGGCTTGCCGGGCTCCGCCCGCGACGCCGCCTGCGCGGCCTCCACCGCGGCCCGTACATCCGTGTCGTTGAGGTCCAGCGGCACCACCATGCCGGGCAGCACGACCTCGTCGTCGAGCGGCAGTACGGGCAGGGTGAGCGGTGCAGACGTCGAAGCCATGATCTCTCCCTCGGCAGCGAACTTGAGCTATGCCGACTCAATGCAGATGAGCCCCGGGATGTTCCCAGGGGGGTATGGCGTTCGCTGTGGGCGATCAGAGGGAGGGGTATCGGGCCAGTGTGGGGCGGCCGGCGTGAGCGTAGGGTGCCGCGAAAGATCGTTCGAGTACCGGATGGGGCGATCGGCTCTCACGGGGAGGAAGCCTTCATGGCGTTCCGTAAGTTCTTGAGTTCGCTCGGTATCAACGCGCCCGAGGTGGAGACGGTGCTCGGTGCCACCGTCGTGCGGCCGGGGGAGGTGCTGGAGGCCGTCGTGCGGTTGCGCGGGGGTGGCGCCGATGTGGAGGTCGAGCGGCTGAAGCTGGATGTGGTGACGCGGGCGGAGGACCGGGAGGAGACCGAGAGCGGCTGGGTCAATCCGCTGACGATCGTCACGGTCACGGTCGACGGGCCCTTCACCCTGCGCGCGGGCGAGGAGCGCACGGAACGGGTCGCCCTGCGGCTGCCCTGGGAGCTGCCCCTCACCCATGTCCTCGGCGGCCGGCGGCTGCGCGGCGCCCGGGTGGCCGTACGCACCGAGCTGGCCATCGACAACTCCGTCGACAAGGGCGACTTCGACGAGTTCCAGGTGTACGCGCTGCCCGCCCAGGACGCGATCCTGCAGGCGTACGTCGACCTCGGCTTCCGCTTCGACGAGGCCGAGGTGAAGCTGGGCACGCCCAGGGGAGGGCAGAACTCCCGGGTGAACTACTGGCAGGAGATCGAGACCTGGTTCCCCCGCGAGTACGGCAACGGCCTCCAGCTGGAGTCCGTTTTCGTGGCCCGCCCCGACTCCCTCGACCTCATCACCGGCGCCTCCGGACCCCATCTGTTCGCCTACGCCGAACTGGACCAGGACGCCTGGACCAAGCGCATCGACCAGCACATGCGGGAGACGTTCCTGCGCTGAAGCGAAGGGCGACGGGGAGCGGCCCGAAGGGGCCACGAAGACGATCGCAGGTGAAGCGTCACGGCTCCACGAAGACCGCGCTCGCGTCGTCGTGGCGTTTCGCCCGGCCCAGGAACCGCCGCTCCTCGTCGGCGCGTTCGAGGTCGCGCACCCGGCCGATCAGCGCCGACGCGCCCTCCTTTCGTATGAATGTGAAGCAGTCCGTCCAGTCGCCCTCGCGGAACTTCTCGACCCAGCGGGTGGCGCCGTCCGTGAGGGCGGCCAGGGCGTGCACTTCGTGGCGGGGGGCGGTTCCCGCCAGGGCCCGGCCGGTCACCGTCGGGTCCGCCGCCGCCGTCCAGAAGCCGCCCTCCTTGTTGCGGAAGGTCGCGTCGGTGAGGGCCGCCGACCTCAGGGCGGCGCGCGGGACACGGGAGAGACGGTCGTCCAGGACGGCCGTCACCGTGCCGTCCGGTGCCTCGAACAGCAGGGCCGAGTCCGAGAGGACCAGATGCTCCACGGTCTCCTCGGACCAGCGGGCGAGGACCACCGTGGCCTGGGGTGTGCGCGGGTGAGAAAGGTCACAGGTTTGCGCGTGGGATTCGGCGGTACGAGAAATGGCCGAGGAAAGGACCTCCGTGAGGGGGGAATCCCGTTCGGAAAGGGACAGTTCGGTCAGGGTGCCGCCCAGTCGGGACACGAACCAGGCGACCGAATGTCGACAGCCGTAGTCCGTGGGCGGCGGGGTCACTCCGTCGAGGACGACCAGGGCACCGCCCTGTCCACCGGCGGGCAGCGCGACCGACGCGAAGTCCTCGTTGGGGCGGGCGGGGTCACCGGGTTCCGATACGACTTCGGTTCGCATTCGGCCAGTTTGCACGAGGTCCGCGCAAGATCCACGAAAGGCCGACAATGGTCGCCGTACGGACCGGACCCTTCAGCTCGGGCGTCGGGTTTGGCATGGAATGATCGTGGGCGGTGGGGCGCGGCGGCGAATACTGTCAAAGCGCGTCGCCCACGTCCAACCGGCCCGCCGCACAGGGCATCGGCACACGCCGGAGTAACTTGCCCGCCAACTCCCCGGCGATGTTCACTCCTTTGAGTGGCGGGACTGATGATGCGGGACCACTGCCCACCGGCACTGGGAGGGTCGGGAGCCGTACCGGGGGGACGGCCATGAATGGTTGACGGAACGTCACCCGGGCTTATGGGTACACGAGTCAGGAATGCGAGCACCGGTGCAGAAGACGCGGCCTCGGCGCGCAGAGAAGAAGACGGCCAAGAAGGCAGCTTCGAAGGCCTCCGCAGCCTCCCCCACCCAGCGGCAGGGGACGGCGGACCCGGGGGCTCCCACCGTCGGCACCGGGCGCAAGGCACATGTCCGCAACCGGCTCATCATCGCCGTGGCCGTGGTGGCCGCCGCCATCGCGGGCGCCGGCGCACCCTCGATCCTCGCGGCCTCCGAGCAACTGCACGACAGCCAGAGCCTGGTGACGCTCGCCGAGCGCACCGAGCAGACGCTCACGCTGGCGCACGCGCTGGCGGACGAGCGGGACGCGGTCACGGCCTACATCGCCGCCGGGCGGCCCAAGTCGGGGACGCCGGACAAGCAGCACAGTGACCGGGTGGACCTCCAGGTCGAGGAGTTGAGCGCCGACTCCGACACCTCCGCCGCGATGCGCGAGACCGTCGAGAGCGCCGAGTCCATCGCCGCCGTACGCGAAGCGGCGCTCTCCGGAGAGAGCACCGCGCTCGAAGCGCACGAGGCGTACACCGCCGTCGTCACCCAACTCCACGCCCTCGCCGAGGAACTGGCCGAGCAGCTGCCGCCCCGCGCCGGCGCGGGCGCGCACGCGCTCGCCGAACTCGACACCGCCGTCCAGCAGGCAGCCGCCGTACGAGGGTTGCTCGTCGCCGCGCTCAGCGTCCCGACGACCACGCAGACCGTCACCGACCCGATCACCGGGCTGCCCACCACGCAGACCGGTATCACCGCCGCCGACAAGAAGCAGCGCGACGCCCTCACCGCCGCCGCCCAGCAGGCCCAGGTCCGCTCCGCCGCCGCCCTCGCCGACTTCCGCGACACCGCCCCGGCCGCCGCCCGCTCCTCCTACGACGCCACCGTCACCGGCCCCGAGGCCGACACCGCCGACGAGTACCTCGCCGATCTCACCGACCAGCCCACCCTCGCCGACGGCGAGGCCGGCACCGGCGCCAAGAAGGTCAATGCGGCCCTCTCCGCCCGGGTCGACCTGATGCGCGGCGCCGAGTCCTCCCTCTACGACCGGCGCTCCAAGGACCTCGCCCAGCTCCGCGACGACGACGTCACCGCGCTGGAGATCCGTATCGGCCTGCTCGGCGCTCTGATGCTGGTCGCCGTCGGTGTCGCCACCGGCATGGCCCGCTCGCTCACCCGCCCCCTCGCCGTGGTCCGCATCGGCTCCGCCCGGGTCGCCCTGGACCCGCTCGCCGAGGACCCCATCAAGTTCACCGGCCGCGACGACGAGTTCGCCCAGGTCGTACGCTCCATCAACGCGCTCCACGCGCACGCCCGCTCCCTCAACGAGCGCCTCGCGCCCCTGGAGGGCGACCGCAAGCACCTCATCGGCCAGCGCCAGACCATGGCCGACGACCGCGACCGGCTCCGCGCCGAACTTGCCGAGGCCACCGCCCACCTCGGCAAGCTCAAGCACAGCGTCCACGCCACCTTCGTCAACCTCGCGCTGCGCACCCTCGGTCTCGTCGAGCGGCAGCTCGCCGTCATCGAGTCCCTGGAGGAGCGCGAGCAGGACCCGGACCGCCTCGCCACCCTCTTCAAACTCGACCACTTCGCCACCGTCATGCGCCGCCACAGCGAGAACCTGCTCGTTCTCGCCGGGCACGAGCATGTCCAGCACCACGCGGGACCCGTCCCGCTGGTCGACGTCGTGCGCGCCGCCGTCAGCGAGATCGAACGGTACGAGCGCGTCCGGATCGCCGCGCTGCCCCCGCACGCCCATGTCGCCGGGTTCGCCGCCGACGACCTCAGCCATCTCCTCGCCGAACTGATGGAGAACGGCACCTCGTTCTCCCCGCCGGAGATGTCCGTCGAGGTCACCGGCCGGCTGACGGAGAACGGCGAGATCACCCTGTCCGTCCAGGACGGCGGCATCGGCATCCCCGCAGAGCGGATCGCGAGGCTCAACGCCCGGATCACCGACTTCGACCCCGAGGCCCCCTACGACCAGGAGGACGGCGAGGGTCTCGGCCTCGGCCTGTATGTCGTGGCCCGCCTCGCCCACCGCCTCGGCACCACCGTCGAACTGCGCGAGCAGCACCCCGGCGGCACCGCCGCCGTCGTCGTGCTGCCCACCGCACTGCTGGCCCAGGCCCCGGACCTGCCCGCGGGCACCCCGGCCGGGCTCACCCCGAACCTCACCCTGCCCGGCATCGACGCCGAGGCCAACTCCGGCGCCCTGCACTCCCGTACGGTCTCCGTACGCGAAGCGCAGGGTGACGGCGACCCGCTGATCGAGGCGGCGGAACGCATGCTGTCGGCGCGCGAGGCCGTGGGGACGGCCGAACCCACCGACACCCACACACACGCGGCGACACCCGCCGTGGACGAGGAGGCCCCCGACACGGCCGTACGCGCGGGGAACGCGGACGCGCCCGACGACACGCGGCACACGCAGGAAACGCAGCACAGGCAGGACACGCAGGACACGGCCGTTCGCGCGGGGAGCGCGGACGACGGCGTCGTACGTATGGACGATGGGGAACCGGCCTTCGACGCCGGCACGCCCGTACGGCACGACGAAGGGCATGACGAGGGGGCGGAGCCGGGGCGTGAGGAACCCGTGGAGTCCGTCTCCGAGACCACCATGGAGCTCTTCGCCCCGGCGCCGGTGGAGGAGACCGCCGCCGACGACGAGCCCGAGGACCCGTACGCCATCGGCCCCGACACCCATGAGCGCGCCGCCGACGAGGGGGACGCGGCGCTCCCGACCCAGGCATCCGGGGTCGAGGAGGCACCGCGCCTCACCGGCAAGGGGCTGCCCAAGCGCACCCCGAGGATCACCGCGCCCGCGCCCACGGCACCCCGGCAGCGCGCCGGAGGCGTGAAGAACGCCGACGAACTCCGGCGCAGGCTCGGCGGGTTCCACCAGGGGGCCGCCAAGGGGCGCCGGGACGTCGAGGCGGAGATCGCCGAGCAGTCCGGCGAGATGAGGGCGCCCGGTGTGGCACCACAGGCACCAGAGGCAGTTGACACCACGGGGGGCACTTCCGAGGAGGCAAGCAGTTGACCGCGCCCACGACCTTCGGCCTGAGCAGTGAAGCCCGCAACCTGCACTGGCTGCTGACCAACCTCGTCGAGGAGGTGCCGGGCCTGCTGTCGGTCGCGGTGGTCTCCTCCGACGGTCTGCTGCTGCTCTCCTCCGACCCCGGCCGCAACGCCGAGGCCCGCGAGGCCCAGGACGACCGGCCGCGGGGCCCGCGGGGCTCCTCCGCCGACCTCGCCACCATCGTCTCCGGCATCGGCAGCCTCACCATCGGCGCCGCCAAGCTGATGGAGTTCGGCGGGGTCAAGCAGACGATGGTCGCCATGGACGAGGGCAGCCTCTTCGTGATGTCCATCAGCGACGGCTCGCTGCTCGGCGTCCACGGCTCCCCGGACTGCGACATGAGCGTGGTCGCCTACCACATGGCCCTCTTCGTCGGCCGCGCCGGACATGTCCTCACCCCCGAACTCCGCAGCGAGCTGCGCCAGTCGCTGGAGGCGGAGGGCGGCGCCGTCCGGGAGGCCGAGACGGCCGGGAGCGGCCGATGAGCGGCCCCAAGAAGACCCGGGCGCGCGCGCCCAAGTCGGGTGCCGCCAAGGGGCCCGGCATACAGCGCGGCGCGCAGAAGAAACTCCCCGTGCGCGGCGGCGACCGCAGGCCCGCCCGCGTACGCCCCTACTCGCTCACCGGCGGCCGCACCCGCTTCGGGCATGTCCTGGCCGTGGAGACCTTCGTCGCCGTCGTCGAAACCCCCCACGACAGGCCGCGGTTGCCCGGGGGTGCCACCGACTCGGCCAGTGGTGGGGTAGGTTCACTCAACTCCAAGGTGATGCCCGAGATGCGGGCCATCGTGGAACTCTGCCGCCGTATGCGGACGGTGGCGGAGATCGCCGCGCTGCTGAAGATGCCGCTCGGCGTGGTCCGCGTCCTCCTCAGCGATCTCGCGGACCAGGGAAAGATCCGTGTGTACGGAACAGGTCACGGACCGGGACAGCCGGACCGTGCTCTGCTGGAAAGGGTGCTGAGTGGACTCCGCCGTCTCTGACGCCGCCTCGGCAGGCGTCGACCCCGACGCCTCGGCCGGCGTCACCCCGGGCGTCAAGGGCGACGCCCCTCGTGTCGACGGGCTCGACCGTCTGGCCACCACCGTGCCCGAGCCCCGTGTCGGGGGTGAACCGCGTAGCGGCACGAGCCCCCGGTTCGGCTCGGACCCCCGGATCGAGGCGGAGTCCGAGGAGCAGTTGCAGGCCTGGCAGACCGATCTCAGCCGGGCGCCCATCGCCACCAAGATCGTGGTCGCGGGCGGCTTCGGCGTCGGCAAGACCACGTTCGTCGGCGCGGTCTCCGAGATCACCCCGCTGAAGACCGAGGCGCTGATGACCGAGGCCAGCGCCGCCACGGACGACCTCTCCGCGACGCCGGGGAAGTACACCACCACCGTGGCCATGGACTACGGCCGGATCACCCTCGCCGACGACCTCGTCCTCTATCTGTTCGGCACGCCCGGACAGGAGCGGTTCTGGTTCATGTGGGACGACCTGGTGCGCGGCGCGATCGGCGCCGTCGTCCTCGCCGACACCCGCCGCCTCACCGACTGCTTCCCCGCCCTCGACTACTTCGAGAGCTGCGGCCTGCCGTACATGGTCGCCGTCAACGAGTTCGACGGCAGCGTGCCCTACGAGACCGAGGACGTACGGGACGCGCTGTCCGTACCGGACCATGTACCTGTCATGATCATGGACGCGCGCGACCGCACCTCGGTCATGAAGTCCCTGTTGGCGCTCTGCGCGCACGCGATATCCCTCAGCCCCGAGTAGCCCGGGCCGGGCCGGCAGTCCCGGCCGGTGCGACGCGGAGGGCACCGAAGACCAAGTGGGAGACGAACCCCGGATGCGGAAGATACTCGTCGTCGGAGCCGGTCAGTCCGGGCTCCAGCTCGCCCTGGGCCTCCAGGCGCGCGGGTACGAGGTCACGCTGATGTCCAACCGGACGCCCGACGAGATACGCACCGGCCGGATCATGTCCACCCAGTGCATGTTCGACTCGGCCCTCCGCCACGAGCGCGACCTCGACCTCAACTTCTGGGAGTCCCAGGCCCCCCGGATCGAGGGCGTCGGAGTCTCCGTCGCCGGACCCGACGGCCGCCGCGAGATCGACTGGGTGGGCCGGCTCCACGGTTACGCCCAGGCCGTCGACCAGCGGGTGAAGATGGCGGGCTGGCTGGACACCTTCTCCCGGCGCGGCGGCCAGCTCGTCATCCACGGCGCCGCCGTCTCCGACCTCGACTACTTCTGGCGGATGTACGACCTCGTGGTCGTCACCGCGGGCAAGGGCGAGCTGGTGAACATGTTCCGCCGCGACGCCTCCCGCTCCCCGTACACGACGCCGCAGCGGGCGCTGGCCGCCGTCTACGTCCACGGTCTGGGCCCCCGTCCCGAGCACCCCGAGTTCGACGCGGCCCGCTGCAACCTCGTCCCCGGCGTCGGCGAACTCATCGTGCAGCCGGTCCTCACGACCTCCGGGCGGGCCGACGCGCTCTTCTGGCTGGGGCTGCCCGGCGGCCCGGCCGACGCGTTCGGTGAAGTCCGGGACGCCGAGGGGCACTTGGCGGTCACGCTGGAGCTGATGCGACGGTATGTGCCGTGGGAGTACGAGCGGGCCCGCCGGGTCGAGCCGACGGACCCCGGGGCCGCGCTCGTGGGGCGGTACACCCCGGTCGTACGGCACCCCGTGGCCGAGTTGCCCGGCGGAGGGCTCGCCCTCGGGGCCGGTGACGTGGTCGTGGCGAACGATCCGTTGACCGGGCAGGGGGCCAACACCGCCGCGAAGTGCGCGGCCGTGTATCTGTCCGCGATCGTCGAACACGGGGACAAGGAGTTCGACGAGGCGTGGATGGGGCGGACGTTCGAGCGGTTCTGGGAGACGGCGGGGCCGGTGACGAAGTGGACCAACACGATGTTGGCTCCGCCGGGTTCGCATGTTGTGTCGTTGCTCGGGGCGGCTGAGGGGCTGTCTGTTGTGGCGGATCGTTTTGCCAATGGGTTTGATGATCCGGGGGATTTTGAGGCGTACTTCTATGACTCCGGGGCGACTGCGGCCTGGATTTCTGAGGCTGTTGGGTCCTATGCGCCGTAGGGGGTGAGGGGGCGTTCGAGGCTGCGGGTTCGTCGTGGCTTGTCGCGCCCACGCGGCGGAGCCGCACATCGAAGCAGCCCCGCGCCCCTGACTTGGCTGGTCCCGAGGCCTGATTACAGGAGGTCCGGCGGGGTGTAGTTCTCCAAGGGCTTGGCTTCTGCGTCTGGGCGTACCGCTCCCAGGATGGGGTTGGCCGCCATGGGGGAGATCTTGACTTTTGTTCCTGGTCTGGGGGCCTGGATCACCTTGCCGTCGCCCACGTAGAGGGCGATGTGGGTGGCCTTCTTGAAGTAGACGATCAGGTCTCCGGGGCGGAGTTGGCTCAGGGGGACTCTGGGGAGGCGGGTCCACTGTTGTTGGCTGGTGCGGGGGATGGGGACGCCCGCCTTGGTCCAGGCGCGCGAGGTCAGGCCCGAGCAGTCGTATGACTTGGGGCCCTCGGCGCCCCACTCGTACGGTTTGCCGAGCTGGGCCATCGCGTAGCGTACGGCCGCGGCTCCGGCGCGGCTCGGGGGGCGGTCGGTGCTCAGGGCGCCCGAAGCGACCAGGCTCCGTTGGGCCTTGGCCGCCGTGTCCCGCTCCAGCTTCTCGATCCTGGCCAGTTGGCCGGCGGTGAGGGAGGCCAGCAGGCGTTCCACCTCGGTCAGACGGTCACGCACGGTGTCGCGGTCCCGTTTGCGGTGTTCGGTGAGGGTGAGTTGGCGGTCCAGGGCGGCACGGGCCCTGCGGGCCAGAGCGTTCGTCGCCTCCTCGGTGCCGGTCATCCGGGCCACCGTCTCGGCGCGTTCCCGGGCCACCTGGCCGATGAGACGGCCCTGCCGCAGGGCGGTGTGCGGGTCCCGGGCCAGGAGGAGACGTACGTACGGGGAGAGTTCGGTGGTGCTGTTCTGGTACTGCTGACGGGCCAGCCGGCCCGCGGCGCCCCGGCTGTCGAGGAGGGAGAGCCGGGCCTGAGCCAGCCGCTTGTCCAGCCTCGCGACCACCGTGCGCTGTTTCCTCAGCTTCTCCTCGGTGGCGTTGTACGCCTCGGTGGCCTCCTCGGTCTCGCGGTAGAGGCGTTGGAGGTCGGTGAGGAGGGCGGAGAGGGGGCGGGCGTCGGGGATGGGGGACGAGGGGGAGGGCGCGTCGGGGGGCGGTGCGATGCGTGCGGGGTCCGGATCGGGGGGCTGGGGCGCGGCGAGCGCGGTCGTGGGGGAGAGGAACACGGCGGTCGTCACCGTCGCCGTACAGACCAGGCGCAGCAGCCTTCCTGACATGTCATCACCTCCGGTGCGCGGGTGGGCCGTCCACCTCGCACCGGCAGCCTGGGAGGAGCGGGAGGCGGGCGCGCGCCGGGCGGTCCGTCCGGCACACCGGGGTCACTCGTCGGTGGGGCGCGGTTTCTCCGGCGGCGTGGCGGCTTGCCTCTTCGGGCCCGACCACGGCCACTTCGGGCGGCGGCTCGGGTCGGCGTCCGGGGCGTACTCGTACTTCCACAGCTGGTGCAGCGGCCCGCGCCGGCCCGCGTCGACCCTGCGGTACACCAGCACGGTCGGAGGGCCGCCGGCCGGGTCGGGCACGGGGACGCGGTACGTCTTCGGGGGGTGACCGGTGATGCCGAGCAGCACGGGCAGGACACGACCGTCCAGGGGGCCGCCCTCGAAGGGGGTGTCTTGGCTTTTCACCGGACCAGTGTCACAGCAGGGGGCCGGATCGGTGGCACGGCAGGCGTGGGCGGACCCGTGTCACAGCAGGTGGGCGGTGTCGCCGAGCACGGGCAGGGCGGCGCGGGCCAGACCGGCGACGGCGCCGTCGGGGGTCTCCAGGGCGAGGGCGCGTCGGACGACCTCGGCGGTCTGGGCGTCCCGGGCGGCGGTGGCGACCAGGCACGCCGCGAACTGCTCCACCAGCCAGTCGCGCAGCTCGGCGACGTCGGGCCGCTTGCCCTCGTCCAGCCAGATCAAGGACGCCGCCTCGACCGAGGTGATCCACATGCGGACGGTCATCCGGAGGCGGGGGCCCGGGTCCGTGACCTCCATGTGCCGCAGGATGTGCTCGGCGGCGGCCCGTCGTACGCCGTCCACGATGGCGGTCGCGCGGGACGTCTCCACCACGCTGCCGCCCTGGAGGAGTGCGCTGAAGCCGGCGTCGTGGCCGTCCACGAAGGTGAGGTAGCGGTCCAGGGCGCGGGAGAGGCGGCTGGTGAGGGAGCCCTGTGGGGGTTCGTCGAAGCAGTGCTCCAGCTCTTCGGCGGCCGAGCGGAGGGCAGCCTCGTAGAGCTGCTGTTTGCCGCCGGGGAAGTAGCGGTAGACGAGGGGCCGCGAGACCCCGGCGGCCTCCGCGACGTCGTCCAGCGAGACGTCCTCCGGGGCGTGGTGGGCGAACAGCTCCAGGGCCGCGTCCAGCAGCTGGCTGCGCCGCTCTTCGACGCTGAGCCGGCGGTAGGTGGGGGTTGGGGCGGCGGGGGTCATGTTTTTCAGCCTACGGGCTGGGACGGGGCGCCCAATAGCTCGGGGGGAGGGGGGTGGTTTGGCGGGTGCGGGTGGGTGGGGGTTGTTCGCGCAGTTCCCCGCGCCCCTGAAAAAGCGGGGGGCTGCGCCCCTGCTTTTTCAGCGAGCTCCGGCGGGCCCGAAGTTTCGGGCAACGGCCTCCCGGCGATGAAAAGCAGGGCGCAGCCCTTGCTTTTCAGGGGCGCGGGGAACTGCGCGACCAGCCACAAACCACCCGCAGTCGCCATCCAATCCCCATCCCCCCGAGCTATTAGGCGCCCCGGCGGCCCCCTACAGCAACCCCGACGACCGCCAAAGCCGTCGGCCGACACCTCGTAGGACCCCGATGTCATCCAGGAAATCCGTCAACCGCTTCGCACCGCCCCGCATCACCTCGCGGCGATGGCCGCTGGCGTGGACCTGGGTGAGGGCCTCCCGCTGGTCGAGGCCGACGTTCGTGTAGACCTCGGGGTTGATGAAGGCCACGGAGAAGACCCGGGCGAACTCACCGGAGGTGACCCGGGTGAACTCACGGGACCAGCGCGGCGCGGTCACCATCTGGCGGCGGAGTTCCTCGCGGGCGTAGCGGACGTGCCGGGCCTCCTCCACGACGTGGATGCGGGTGACCCCCCGGATCAGGGGCTGTACGCGCTCGTCGGGGAAGGCCAGCCGCTGCATCCAGTCGAGGATCTCCTCGCCGAGCAGCGTCGCCGTGAAGGAGCCGGGGGTGGTGGAGACCGTCTTGAAGACGCGGCCCAGGTTCTGGTGGAGACGGCTCACCGGGTAGTACGGCGTCCCGCCCTTGGCGATCAGCCGGGCGAACATCTTCGAGTGCCGGCACTCGTCCTCGATCTCGGTGAGCGCGTACCGCACATGCGCGCTGGTCGCGGCCCGGTCGTAGATGTGCCGTACGAGCAGCTGGATCAGGATGATCTCGAACCAGATGCCGAGCGAGGCCAGCGCCGCCGCCTCGTGCTGGGAGAGGGCGATCCGCTGCTCCTCGGGCATCCGCCGCCACAGCGGTGTCCCGTACAGCGACACCAGTTCCGGCGGCCAGAACCACTTCCCCTCCTCGAAGGGGGCGTCCCAGTCCAACTCCTTGTCCGGGTCGAAGGAGTGCTTCGCGGAGGACACGAGCAGCCGCTCGGCCACCCGCTCCCGGTCCTTGAGCAGCCCGAGCGCGTCACGCAGCACCTCCGTCTCGGAGATCTCGGAGTTCTTGGACGTCGAGGTCACCGTCGTCATGGTTCTTCTTTTCTGCTGGGGGTCCGGGGGTTATCCCCCGGGAAAACGCAGCACCGGCGGTCACCGGTTATGAGACTACTTGTCAGCAAGCCCGTCAATCCCCTGGGTGTGTGCCCTTGGGAGCTGGTTCGCCGGTTCGCCGGGTTCGGCCGCGCGGGCGGGGCGGCCGGTCAGCCGAGCGCGTCGGCCAATGGCTCGCCCGCCACAACCGGCTCCGCCTCGGCCTCCGTCACCGGCTCCGTCTCCGTCACCGGCTCCGCCGGGCCCGGTGGGAACGACGTCCGCAGGGTGAAGGCGTACGGGGCCGGGCCGTGGGCCCGTAGGTGCAGGAGGCGTTCCTCCGCCTCGGCGACCGTGGGGCGGTGGCCCGCGGGGACCCACCACAACGCGGTGACCGCCTCGGCCAACCGCTCGAACCACTCCCGTCTACGGGACAGCAACTCCCGGTGCTGCCCCTGGTACATGAAGGCCGTGAGGGCGTTGGTGTCCCGCCACACCGACATGTTGATGATCAGCCAGTCGTCGCCGAGGACGGGGATGTCGGTGGCGTTGCCGGACTCGCTCTGCAGACGCCAGACGAAGCCGTCGGCGGCGTCGGCCACCGCGTTCACCGGGTCGAGGGCGTCCACGAAGTCCTTCAACAGGGGTGAGTCCAGCGGGGCCTTGAGCCGGGAGATGTTGACCTGGGCGAGTTCGTAGGGGAGTTCGGGGGCCTGTTCGTCCGTGGCGGGATTCATGTACCGAACGATAGGTCGGGCGGGGCGGGAGGGGCACGGGGTATCTCACCTGGTGGTCATGGACTACGGGACATGGCCCCTGAGCACCGCCTCCATCACCTCCCGTGCGATCGGTGCCGCGTCGCCGCCCCCGCTGATGTCGCCCCGGGGGGCCTCGGTGTCCTCCACCACCACCGCCACGGCCACCTCCGGCTCCAGCGCCTCGGCCGACTGGGCCCAGCCGATGAACCAGGCGTAGGGGGTGCCGGAGTTGCCGATGCCGTGTTGGGCGGTGCCCGTCTTGCCGCCGACGGTGGTGCGGGGGATGGCGGCGTTGGTGCCGGTGCCGTGCTCCACGACGCCCCGCATCAGATCGCGGAGCAGCCGGGCGGTGCCGGGGGTCATGGCCCGGCGGAGGGTGCGGGGGCCGCCCGTGGAGACGGTGCGGCCGGAGGCGGTCGTGGTGCGCTCCACCAGGTAGGGGGATCTGATCGTGCCGCCGTTCGCCACCGCCGCCGTGACCACCGCCATCTGCAGCGGGGTCGCCCTGGTGTCGAACTGGCCGATCGAGGAGAGCGCCAGCTGGGCCGGGTCCATCCGCGCGTCGAAGGTGCTGGGGGCCACCGAGAAGGGGATGCGCGGGGTCGAGTCGTTGAAGCCGAAGGCGCGGGCCGTGTCCGTCATCCCGTCGAGGCCCACCCGTACGCCCAGCTTGGCGAAGACCGTGTTGCAGGACCATTCGAACGCGCGCCGCAGCGAGGCGTTCTCGCAGCCCTCCACCGCGTTGGCCAGGGAGGTCGTGGTGCCCGGCAGGGTGTACGGGTCGGGGGAGCGGGTCGGGGCGTCGAGATCGTCGATCAGCCCGGCGTCCAGCGCGGCGGCGGTCGTCACCACCTTGAACGTCGACCCCGGCGGATACGTCTGCCGCACCGCCCGGTTGAGCATCGGCTTGTCCTCGTCCCCGTTCAGCCGCGTCCACGCCTCCGTCACCGACGGCCCGTTGCCCGACAGCACCCCGGGGTCGTACGACGGGCGCGAGACCAGAGCGAGGACGCGCCCCGTGGACGGTTCGAGCGCCGCGACCGCGCCCCGGCGTGCGCCGAGGCCCCGATAGGCGGCGCGCTGGGCGGCGGCGTCGATGGTGGTGACGACCTCGCCGCCGGGGTTGCGGTCACGGGTGAGGTCGTTCCAGAGGGGAAGGAAGGCGAGGGCGGAGTCGCTGCCGTCGAGCACCGGGTCCGCCGCGTGCTCCAGGAACGTCGACCCGTACTTCTGCGAGGCGAAGCCCGTGACCGGCGCGTACAACGGGCCGTCCGTGTACGTGCGTTCGTAGCGCAGCTGCTCCCCGGTGTCCTTCGAGCCGGTGACCGGCCGGCCGCCGACCAGGATGTTCCCGCGCGGCTGGCCCCAACGGGCGATCGCCGGGCGGCGGTTGGCGGAGCTGTCGTCGTACGTACGGGACTGGAACAGCTGCACGCGGGTCGCGTTGACGAGGAGCGCGACCAGCAGCACGGCGCACAGCGCGGCGGCCCGGCGGATGTACGTGGTCACGCGCCCCTCCCGAGCCCCGTGCCGCTCCCGGCGCTGGGACCGGCGGCGGGACCGGCCTCCACCCGGCCGCCCCCGTCCCCGTACGTCTCGTACTGCCGCCGCGCCGAATCGCTCAGCCGCATCAGCAGGGCCACGATGATCCAGTTGGTGACGACCGAGGAGCCGCCCTGGGCGAGGAAGGGCATGGCCATGCCGGTGAGGGGGATCAGGCCGGTGACACCGCCGGCGATCACGAAGACCTGGAGGGCGATGATCGAGGCGAGGCCGATGGCGAGGAGGCGTCCGAAGGGGTCGCGCAGGGCAAGCCCGGTGCGGTAGCCGCGCTCCACCAGCAGGGCGTAGAGCAGGAAGAGCGCGGCGAGACCGGCGAGGCCCAGCTCCTCCCCGGCCGTGGCGAGGATGAAGTCCGACTTGGCGGCGAAGCCGATGAGGATGGAGTGGCCGAGGCCCAGCCCGGTGCCGAGCAGCCCCCCGGCGGCGAAGGCGAAGAGGGACTGGGCGAGTTGGCCCGGCCCCTGCCCCGCCTCGATGGACGCGAACGGATGCAGCCAGTCCTCGACCCGGCTGTGCACATGCGGCTCCAGCCAGCCGACGGCCACCGCGCCCACGCAGGCCAGCAGCAGCCCCACCGCGATCCAGCCGGTCCGGCCGGTGGCCACGTACAGCAGGATCACGAACAGCCCGAAGAACAACAGCGAGGTCCCCAGGTCCCGTTCCAGGACCAGCACCCCGACGCTCAGCAGCCAGATGGTGACGATCGGGCCGAGGACGCGCCCGGTGGGCAGTTGGAGGCGCTTGAACCGCCAGATCTGGCGCCCGGCGTACGCCAGCGCGTTGCGGTTGGCCGCGAGATAGCTGGCGAAGAACACAGCGAGCAGCACCTTGGCGAACTCGCCCGGCTGGAGCGAGAACCCGGCGATCCGCACCCAGATCCGGGCCCCGTTGACGGGCGGGAAGAGAATCGGCAGCGCCAGCAGCCCCAGCGCCCCCGCCCCCGACACATACGCGTACCGCTGGAGCACCCGGTGGTCCCGCAGCAGCACGACCACGACGATGGACAGCGCCACCCCGAGCGTCGACCAGTTCAGCTGGGTGGGCGCCGCCGGATCACCCGGGGTCTCCAGGTCCAGCCGGTGGATCAGGACCAGACCGAGCCCGTTCAGCAGCACGGCGATCGGCAGCAGCAGCGGATCGGCGTACGGCGCCCGCAGCCGCACCGCGAGATGGGCCACCAGCGCGAGCACGCCGAGCCCGGCGCCGTAGTGGGCGGCGCCGGGCGGGACGGTGCCGTGCTTCGCCAGGCCGACGGCACAGTAGCCGTACACGGAGAGCAGGACGGCCACGACGACGAGGGTCAACTCGACGCCTCTGCGCCTGAGCAGGCGGCGTACGGCGGGTGGGGACGGGTCCGAGGGAGCCGCCGCCAGGGTCGTTCCGACCTCGGTGTTCATGTCCGGAACTTACCCAAATAGGATGTCTTGTGGGTCTTCTCGCTCAGCTCAGCACCAGCGTGGCGTCGTCTCGGCCACGATGTAGCGCGCCGCTCCCCAGGCCCAGGTGCCGTTGGTGAGCAGATACCAGTTCCGGTCGCCGTCGATGTTCTGGCCCGGCGTCCGGCAGAAGATCCGGACGATCTCGCCCTGACGCGCGACCCGGATCACGGCACCGCCCCGGTTGGGGGCGCTGCGCAGGATCAGACCGGATCGGGCGATGACCTGCCCCTTCACGATCTGGTTCTGCCGGCCTGGATCGTTCCGGAAGTCGTCGTCGTTGGCGAGGGCGGGCGTGGTGGCGGCGAGAGCCAAGAGCGCACCACCGGCAGCGGCTATACCGAACCGCGTGAGCAGAATCCGCAGGGACATAGGGTGCTCCTCCATAAAAGGGGGCGAAGCTGACTATTCGCCACGCTAGGAGGAGGTTGTGGGCTACGCCCGTTGCGGTGGGCCATAGGAGGGGCGCCTCATGGCTCGGGGGTTCGGGTGCGTTGGCGGGTGCGGGTGGTTCGTGGTTGCTCGCGCAGTTCCCCGCGCCCCTTAAAAGCATGGGCCTGCGGCCCTAAAAGCATGGCCCTGCGGGCCGAAAAGCACACGGGGCGTGGGCCGATGAAAAGCGGGGCGCAGCCCCTGCTTTTCAGGGGCGCGGGGAACTGCGCGACCAGCCCCCACTCACCGGCAGTCGCAACACAGCCAATGCACCCCCCTCGGGAGCGTTCCCAAATTCCAACCGCGCCCCCAAAACCTCCGCCTGACCCACAGCGATGGTCAACCCCAACCCATGCCCCTTGGCGGAGCCCTCCGTTCGGAACCTCTGCGGCCCCCCGGCCACCAGATACTCCGGATACCCACCCCCGTGGTCCCGCACGGTCACCACCGCCCCCTCCACGGTCAGCACCACCGGCGGCGCCCCATGCTTGTGGGCGTTGGCGACCAGGTTCCCCAACACCCGCTCCAGCCGCCGCCGGTCCGTCTCCACATACGCGTCCTCGACGACCCGCACCTCCGTCCCGGCGGCCCCACCCCCCGCCGCCGACCCCAGGAACGCGGCGACGCGACGCGCCACCGTCCCCAGCCACACCTCCTCCAACTCCACGCGCTCGCTTCCCGCGTCGAGCCGGGAGATCTCCAGCAGATCCTCGGTCAGCGTCCGCAACGCCGAGACCCGGTCCCGCACCATCTCCGTCGGCCGCCCCGAGGGCAGCAACTCCGCCGCCGCGTGCAAGCCGGTGAGCGGAGTCCGCAGTTCATGCGCGACATCCGCGGTGAACCGCTGCTCACTCAGCAGCTTCCGCTGCAGCGTGGACGCCATCGTGTCGAGCGCGGCGGCCACGGCGGCCACCTCGTCGCCGTACCGGGAGGGGTCCGTCGTACGGGGGTCGTCGACGCGCGCGTCGAGGTCGCCCGCGCTGATCCGCCGGGCCACCTGCGCGGTCGTCCGCAGCCGTCGGGTCACCCCGGTGACGGCGATCGCCCCGACCGCCAGGGTCACCCCGATCGCCAGCGCGGAGGAGCCGAGGATGGCCCGGTCCAGCCCCTCGATCGTGGACGCGCTCTGCGCGTAGTCGACCTGGACGGCGATCGCCCGGTCGCCGTCGGCGGGGGCGGCGGCCCACATCGTGGGGTTCCCGTCGACGTCGGCGACCATCGTGCCCCGCTCCCCGCTCTCCGCCAGCTCCCGCAACGCCCGCGGCAGCCCCGGCGGATCGAGCCCGGCGTCGGGTGCCAGCCGGCTGCCCTCCTCGTACGCCCGTACGGCCTCGTCGAGCCGGGAGAGGGCGCGGGAGCGGGCGTCGTGGACGGTCTGGTTGGTGACGGAGACATGGACGAGCGCGCCGAGCAGCGCGGCGAGACCGCAGCACATGACCGTGATGAAGGCCAGCGCCTTCCAGGTGAGCGAGGCGGCCCACCGCCGCAGCGCGGCCCGTTTCGAGGGGAGTCTCACCACTGGGTCACCTCGGGCCGCTGGACGAGGACGAGGGGGAGGCCGATGGTGACGGTGACGGCGGGGCCGACGGGGAGGGTGATGCCGATGGTGACGGCGAGGCGCTGACGCGCAGGATCTCGTCGCGGGTGAGGAGCATGGCCAGCTGGTCCTCGTCCCAGGTCCACTGCGTGCGGTACTCGTAGCCGACGATTCCGGCGGGGGAGCGGATGATGACCGTACGGCCGGCCAGTTCGACGGCGATCACCGCGTCGTCGCTGGAGAGCACCTGCACCAGCCGGTCCTCCTGGAAGGTGTACATCCGGACCGCGGTCTGGTTGCCGGGCAGTAGCCGGAAGCCGAGCACCATGTCGTCACGGCCGTCACCGGTGAGGTCCCGGTAGTACGCCTTGAGCACCGGGCACTCGGCGCGGTCGCCGCCCGGGTCGCACTCGGCCATACGGCGCGCGGTCCCCGGATACAGGGACTCCGAGCCCTCGTACACGCTCGGATAGGCGGCGATCTCGGTGCGTACGACCGCCACCGGGTCCACCTTGTGGATGTCGTCGCCGGGCGCCTTGATGCCCTTGACGACCTCCGTCTCGGCCTCGCCGTAGTCGTACGCCGGGGAGGAGGCGGCCGGCTGGTCGGGCCACAGCCGGGTCGGGCCGCTCGCCGTGGGGGTCGCGCCCGCGCTCACCGGGCCGCCGGAGTCACCGCACCCCGCCAGCGGCAGCCCGACGGCCACGGCGAGCAGAACGCCGACGACCGCGCGCACGAGGCGGCTGGGCACCACGGGACTCCTGAGGACAGGGCGGGGCGGGTGTGAACGCGTACACCCTATTCGGGGGGAATTCCCTTTTGCGGCTCGGGAGGGTCGGCACGCGGCCCGCCCGGTGGTCGGGGTCCTACTCGGAGAGTTCCGCCAGGTCCTCCAGGAGGCGGACCGTGGGCAGGCCCGTGTGGAGGTAGTCCACGAAGAGTTCGTTGTGGAGGGCCCAGGGGGAGCGGCGGGTGCGGATGAGCCCGATGGCCTCCTCGGGGGAGTGGCCGTCGCGCACGAGGGCGTGGGCCACGACCAGCCCCGAGCGGTTGTACCCGGAGCAGCAGCGGACGAGGACCTTCCGGCCGTCCTCCAGCGCGTCGCACGCCGCCTCGGCCAGCCGCATCACACCCGCCACCTGCGTACCGTCCAGCGGCCCGTCAGGGATAGGCCACACATGGTGTTCGACGCCGACGTCCGGCCCGTACCCGGGCAGCCGCAGCAGGGTCAGGACGAGGTCGAACTCATCGCGTACGACGGCGAGTTCGATCTCCCCGCCGCCGGTCCTCCCCCGGTAGGCGTGCCCTCCCATCCACAGACCGGGCACGATTTCGCTCCATGCCTCGGCCGGAGCCGGAACATCGGGTTGCTCCCTGCGCGTCCGCAACGGCGGCCTCCCCAAGCCCCTCAGGACGGGTCGTCCCCTCAAAGGTAACGGGCTTCTTGCCGATGGAGCACCCCAACTGTTCCCATGGTCGGGGGTGATGGTGCATGAGCGGACTGCGCGTCATACCGACCTGGCGACACGGACAGGAACGCCTGTACGTGTGCGAGACCGACGGACGGAACGTCGCCTGGTACGACAGGGAGGCGGGCCGGGTGAACCTGCTGAGCGAGGAGCGGCGGGACGACGTTCTCACCGCCCTGCGCCCCTTTCTCACCGGCCCCGTCACCGTGGGCCCGCCGCCCGTGCCGACCGCCGCCGAACTGGCCCGGCTGAGCCTCCACCCCGACGACGACCTCGCCCCCAACCGCCCCGGCGAGGCACTTCTCGTCGCCCTCGACCGCGACCCCGGGCCGCAGCGCCGCCTCCGCCCGGACCCGCGCCGGCGTGCGCTGGCCGCCGAGCAGATCGTGGGGGAGGCGCTCGACGCGTGGGAGGGCGCGGGCTGGCGCACCCTGCACTCCGTGCCGCTGCCGGGCGGGGACCGCATCCACCACTTGGTGATCGGCCCCGGCGGCCTGTACTGCGTACGGTCCCTCTACGCCCGACGGCAGCGCGTCGCCGTCTCCGACCCCATGGTCACCGTCGGCCGTCATGAGCCGCGTCCCCTTCTGCGCCGGCTGCGCGCCGACGCCGACCGGGCCTCGTACGCCCTGACCGCCGAGGTCCGTCCCGTCCTCGTGCTCACCGAGCCGGGGGATGTACGGGTGACCGTGCCGCCGAGGGAGGGCCGGGTGCTGCGGGAGGCGGACCTGCCGGAACTGGCCCGCGCGGGTGGGGTGCTGAAGACGGCGGACGTGGAGTCGCTGTACGCGGTGGCGAGGGACCGGCATACGTGGGCGCGGGTGTAGGGCGCCGGTCCATGGGGGGCTTTAGGAGGGTGGCCTCAGGGGAGCGGGTGGGAGCCGTCCGGGTCCAGGAGGGGGGCCATGAGGTCGTCGTAGTCCTGGAGGCGGGGGGCGATGTCGGGGGCGCGGAAGGTGAGGTGGGCAGGTGAGGCGCACTGTTCGACCTCGTCCCAGGTGACCGGGGCGGAGACCGTGGGTTCGGGGCGGGCCCGGAGGGTGTAGGGCGTGGCCGTGGTCTTGCGGGCGGCGTTCTGGCTCCAGTCGACGAAGACCTTGCCGGGGCGGAGGCTGCGCGTCATCCGGTGGACGACTCGGCGGGGCAGGGCCTCTTCCGCCTCGACGGCGAGCGCCTTGGCGTACTCGGTCACCCGTTCGGAGGAGGCGTCCCTTACGGCCGCCAGCAGATGCAGTCCCTTGGAGCCGGAGGTCTTGGCGTACGCCTCGATGCCGTCCGCCGCGAGCCGTTCCCGCAGCCAGAGGGCGACCTCGCAGCACTCCACGATGGTCGCGGGGGTCCCCGGGTCCAGGTCGAAGACCAGCCGGTCGGCCTCCTCGGGGGAGTGCGCGGTCCACTGCGGGGTGTGGAACTCGGCGACCAGGTTCGAGGCCCACATCAGGCTCGCCAGGTCCTGCACCAGCACCATCCGGGAGGGGCCCTCCATCCGGCGTACCTCGGCGGTCGCGACCCAGTCGGGGGTGCCGGGCGGCACGTTCTTGGTGAAGAAGACCTGGCCGTCGGGGCCGTCCGGGTAGCGCAGGAAGGACACCGGCCGGTCGCGCAGATGCGGCAGCAGGGCGTTCGCGGTCGTGGCGTAGTAGTGCAGCAGCTCGCCCTTGGTGAAGCCGGTCGCCGGGTGGAGCACCTTCTCCAGATTCGACAGGGCGACCCTGTGGCCCTCGACCTCCGTGATCGGCGTCATGGGACGAGAATGGCACGAAGTGGTGCAAATCGTCCGGGAAAGGTGTGCTGCTTGTGCGATCCATATGGAACGGTGCCATTTCCTTCGGTCTGGTCAGCATCCCGATCAAGTTGGTGAACGCGACCGAGAGCCACTCCGTGTCCTTCCGCCAGATCCATCTGGAGGACGGCGGGCGCATCCGCTACCGCAAGGTGTGCGAGCTGGAGGAGCGCGAGGTGACACAGGGGGAGATCGGGAAGGCGTACGAGGACGCCGACGGCACGATGATCCCGATCACGGACGACGATCTCGCCGCGTTGCCGATCCCCACGGCCAAGACGATCGAGATCGAGGGGTTCGTGCCGGCCGAGCGGGTGGACCCGCTCCAGATGGACGCCGCGTACTACCTCGCGGCGAACGGGGTCCCGGCGGCCAAGCCGTACACCCTGCTGAGGGAGGCGTTGAAGCGCAGCGGGAAGGTCGCCATCTGCAAGTTCGCGCTGCGGGGGAGGGAGCGGCTGGGGATGCTCCGGGTGGTGGACGATGTCCTCGCCATGCACGGGCTGCTGTGGCCGGACGAGATCCGGGAGCCCGAGGGGGTCGCGCCGGACACCGGTGTCACCGTCCGCGACAAGGAACTGGACCTCGCGGACGCCCTCATGGACACGCTGGGCGAGGTCGACCTCGAAGCCCTCCACGACGACTACCGGGAGGCGGTGGAGGAACTGATCGCGGCGAAGGCCTCCGGCGAGGAGCCGCCGTCCGCGCCCGCCCCGGCGGCCGGGGGCAAGGTGCTGGATCTGATGGCGGCGCTGGAGAAGAGCGTGAAGGACGCCAAGGAATCCCGGGGCGAGGAGACCGCCGAGGTGACCGCCATGCCGTCGTCCCGCTCCACCCCCAAGCAGCCGTCCGGCAAGAAGTCCACGGCGACGAAGAAGGCCACGGCCCCGTCGGCCGCCTCCGCGAAGAAGTCGACGGCGCGATCGGCGGAGAAGGCGACGGGGAGATCGACGGAGAAGGCGACGGAGAAGAAGACGGCCGCGAAGAAGTCGACGGCGAAGAAGAGCACCGCGAAGAAGTCCACGGCCAAGAAGTCCACGCCCCGCAAACGTACGGCGTGACCACGACCCGGCCCTACGACGACCGGCCGGTTCAGCGATGGGCCGCGGCCGACTGGTGCCGCGGCGGACGACCGGGTGGGGCGGGCGACCGGGTGGGGAGGGGCTGGTCGTGCGGCGAGGCGCCGTTTTCGCCGGGCGAGTGTCTTCGTGGTGGGCGGACGAGGAGGAGTGGGGGTGCGTCGGCCGTGTGGCGATCGGTCGGTGTCACGGTGGTGGTCGGCGGTGTCGAACCGAGCGCGGGATGGCGGGCGGGGCTCACCGCGTTCGGCGGAGAGTCAGTACCGCGTTGTGGCCGCCGAAGCCGAAGGAGTTGTTCAGGGCGAGGTCGCCGTGGGTGGGGAGGGGGCGGGGGGTTCGGGTGACGAGGTCGATGTTCAGGGGGGTGTCGGGGGTGGCGCAGCCGAGCGTGGGTGGGATCAGACGGTGGTGGAGGGTGAGGGCCGTGGCGATCGCCTCCACCGCGCCCGCCGCTCCCTGGAGGTGGCCCAGTGCGCCCTTCAACGCGGTCACCGGCACCCGGCGGCCCAGTACCGTGGCGAGCGCGTTCGCCTCGGCGGCGTCACCGTCGACCGTGGCGGTGGCATGCGCGTTGACGTGCACGACATCGGCCGGGGAGCCGTCGGCGTCCTTGAGTGCCCGGCGCAGCGCCAGCGCCACCCCCGCGCCGGACGGATCGGGCGCAGCCATGTGATGGGCGTCGGCGGACAGCCCCCACCCGGCGGCCTCGCAGTACACCCGGGCGCCCCGCGCCCGCGCGTGCTCCTCCGCCTCCAGCAGCAGGAACCCCGCGCCCTCGCCGTTCACGAAGCCGTCCCGGTCCTTGGCGAAGGGGCGGGACGGGCTCTCCCCGGTGCTGTTCAGCTCGTGCCGGGACAGGGCCCGCATCGCGGCGAAGGACGCCATGATCGCCGGCGTGACGACCGCTTCGGCGCCGCCCGCGAGCGCCACGTCGATCCGGCCGTACCGGATGCGGTCGACGGCCTGGCCGATCGCCTCGGTGCCTGAGGCGCACGCGCTGGTGACGGTACGGGCCTCGCCGGTGATCCCGAGGTCGAGGGAGATCTGCGAGGCGGCTTGCGAGGGCACGCACATCGGGGTGGTGAGCGGGGAGACGGCCCGGGGCCCCCGGTCGCGCAACTGCCGGTCGCCGGCCACCAGGACGGAGGCGTCGCCCAGGATGGTTCCGGCGGACACCCCGACCCGCTCGGGGGCCAGTCCGCTCTCGGCGGCAGGGCCTGAGGGGGCGAGGCCGGCGTCCCGCCATGCCTCGCGGGCGGCCAGGACGGCGAAGCGGGCGGCGCGGTTCATACGCCGGGCACGGGGGCGGGGGAGGAGGTCGGTGAGATCACCGGGCACCGTTCCGGCGACCCGTACGGGTAACTCCGCGAACTCCTCCCCGTCCAGCTCCCGTATCCCGCACCGGCCGTCGAGCAGCCCCTGCCACAGCGCACTCACCCCGACGCCGAGCGGTGTCACCGCGCCGAGCCCCGTGACGACCACCCGCCGCCCCGCCGTGTACGAGTACGAGTCCGAGTCCGACTCCGCGTGCGACATGAACCAGCCCCCTGCCCCGCCCGGCGCACCGGCCACGTCCGACTCCGCCGGCTCGCAGAGATGGTTTCCCGTTCAACAGCCCTGGTACGCCTGTGGGGCGGGTGCGCTCTCGCGGGGGGCGCACCACGTGGGGCGCGGTGGCTCCGAGACGGAGCCGAGACATGCTCCGGCTTCAGGTGTCTGCGGCGGCCTCACAGCACCTTCGCGCGTACCAACGCCGAGAGCACCAGCGTTCCCGGCAGGAGGGGGAGCCAGACGGTCAGGAGGCGGTAGCCGATGACTGTCGTGGTGGCGAGGGCGGCGGGGGCGCCGAAGGCGACCAGGGTGAAGACGAGGGCCGCGTCCATGGGGCCGAGGCCGCCCGGCGCGGGCACCGCCCCGGCGGCGGTACTGGCGACCAGATACGTGAAGACCATCTGGACCCAGGACAGCGGCAGACCGAGGGAGGAGCCGACCGAGGCGAGGACGGCGCCCTGGCACAGCGGGAAGGCCGCGGCCCCGCCCCACAGGGCGATCACGCGGACGGGGCGGCTGTGCACCAGCCGGGTGTCGGTGAGCGCGGTGCGCAGTCCGCCGATCAGGGGCTGCCGCAGCGGTCGTACGGTCGTGATCAGCGTGACCAGGGCGGCCAGGCTGACGCCGGTGATCGCGCCGACCAGGGCGAGGGTGTCGCCCTTCGGGAGCAGTTCGGTGAGGCGGAGGGTGCCCGGGAAGGCGATCAGGAAGGCGAGGATCACCAGGGTCTTGGCGACCGGTTTGACCGCCGAGTACAGGGCGAGCGAGGTGGTGCAGCGGGCCAGGGGGATGCCCCGTGCGCGCAGGAAGCGCAGGACGACGGCGTGGGCGCCGATGTTGCCCGGCAGCGCGTGGCCCGCGGCACCGGCCGCGAACTGGGTGGCCAGCAACTGCCCCGGCGGCAGCCGCTCGGGCACCGCGCCCTGCCGGATGAACGCACAGGACACCGAGCACAGGGCGGTGAACACGACCCCGGCCAGCAGCCACAGGGGGTCGGCCGAGGCCAGGTGGAGGGCCCCCTCGTGGACGGTGCGCCAGTCGACCGCCGCCCACACACCGAGGAACGCCAAGGGCAACAGGCTGATGGCGAGGCGTATCCGACGGGCGTTGGCGGGGGAGGGGGCCGGGAGGAGCCGCCGCACGGGGGCGGGGAGCAGCCGCCGAAGCCCACCGGCGACTTGGGTACAGGTCTGGTCGGTCTGGGGATGGGCACAGGTCTGGTCGGCCCGGGGATGGGCATAGGTCCGCTCGGCCGGGGGATTGGCGTGGGTCTGCTCGGTCTGCGGACCGGCACAGGTTTGCTCGGCCCGAGGATCTGCCTGGGTCTGCTCGGCCCGGCGACCGGCACTGGCGTCCTCGGACTGCGGTGCGGTGCCTGGGCCTGTTCGCTCGGGCCGTGGGTCGGCGCTGAGGCTCTCGGGGTGTGCCTCGGTGGGAAGCGGGAGCCGGGGTGGGGTGTGGAGGCGCTTGGTCTCCGGCTCGGGGGTGGGCATGGTGTGCCGCCCCGCCGCGGCCGCGGGCTGTGGGCCGGTGTGGGGCTGGGGCTGTCGGGGGATGGCGGGGAGCGGGGACCGCTGCTCCTCGGCCGTCGATCGGCTCCGTCGGCCGGCGGCCTCGGCCGTGGGCCGGGTCCACCGGCCGGAAGCGAGGCGGAGCCGGGCTCGGCGGCGCGCCGGAGCGGTCTCAGGGGTGGCAGGGGTCGTCTCAGGGACCGTGGGGGTCGTCTCAGGGACGGTGGGAGCGGTGGGCCGCGAGGGGGGCGGCGCGTCGAGCGGGAGCGGGAACAAGGGGCACGTCGTCCTTCCGCGTCGCGCCGGTACGGCGGGGGACCGCACCGGCGGAGGCAGGGCGAGACAAGAACGAGGGGGACGACAGGACCGTTCCCGCTCGACGTGACGCGCAAGTGTGGCGGAACCGAATTCCCCCCGCCGCCGGGGCCACCGTCAGGCGCACACGCAGGTACTTTGTACTCCCCAGTACGCTTCTGCGGCTCATGTTGTGATTCGAGTCACGCAAGGTCTACGGTGGATAGCGCTTGGCAGATGGCCCCGGGGGCGGGCCGAGCGGCGGTGCGCGACGGGGCGATCTCCAGGTGAGGGAAGTGATCCCGTTGTCCGTCGCCTGGGACGACATCGGCGGTCTCGTCGATGCCCATGAGCGTTTTCTCGCCGGTGCGCGGGTCGACTCCGACGTCCGGGACCCGGTACTCGACTCCTGGAAGCGGTGCCGTTCCGCAGGCCTCGAACCGCATCGGCTGCTGATCCCCTACGCCCCCGACCTCGCGATGGACGACCCCTTCCTGCGCGCGGCCGACCCGGTGCTGGACCGGCTCACCGCCGCCCTCGCCCACGTCAGCATGACCATCGTGCTCTGCGACGCACAGGCCCGGATGGTCCAGCGGCACGGCGGCGACCGACGGCTTCTGGCCCGTCTCGACGAGGTGAACTTCGCCCCCGGCTTCTGCGCCTCCGAGGCCGCCGCCGGCACCAACGGCGTCGGCACCGCCCTCGCCGAGCGCCAGCCCGTCTTCGTCCTCGGCCGTGAGCACTTCGCCGACTGCCTCTCCCCGTTCGCCTGTGCCGGGGCGCCCGTACGCAATCCGCTGAGCGGCCGGATCGAGGCCGTACTGGATCTCACGTGTCTGCGGGACGACGGTGACCCCGGGATGGTGCGGCTGGTGCGGGAGGCCGCGCACGACATCGAGGCGGGGCTGCTGGAACAGGCCACGGAACGGGAGCGGGCGCTGCTCGCCGCGTACCGCAGGGCCGCCGCGTACGACCCGACGCGTACCGCCGGGACCGCCGCCGGTGTCTGGCCGCGCCAGCCCGTGGACCCGTCCGCCGCGCGCGGCGGGCCTCCCGGCGACGGTTCCACCCTCGGCCGCGTCGACCTCGCCGTCCTGCGGGAGAAGGCCGAGGAACTCATCGCCTCCCCGCACCGCACCCTCGACGAGGTCGCCCTCTCCGGCGGCCGCACCGCCACCCTCCTCCGCCGCCCGGTGATGACGGCCACGGGGGAGACGGGAGTGGTCGTCGAGGCCCGCGTCCTGGGCGGCCCGCACCTACGCCACACGGAACTGACGGGCACGACGACGCCGGGCTCGGCGGTGCCGAGTACGACGACGGCGAGCATGACGTTGCCGGGCACCGGGCAGCCCACGGGGCCGGGGGCCGCGACCGGCCGGACGGTGGGTTCGGTGACCGGGCGGACGGCGGGGCGGGTCGCGGGGACGCCGAGTGGGACATCGGCCGGGACACCGAGTAGGACATCGGGCGGGCCGCCGGACGGAGCGCGGCCGGGGACGCCTGGGGCGGTGCCCTCCACGTCGGCCGTGCCGCCCGCCGCGCCCATCTCGTCCGAGGGGCTCCCCACCACGGAGCGGCCCCCCACACCGCTGCGGCAACCCTCCACCACCACCCCTCACCGACCCTCCACCACCCAGCAGCCGCCCACGACCCAACCCCAACCCCCCACCCAGCCCGTCCCCTCCCCCGCTGTGCTGCTTCAGACCGTCGTGCCCCCCGCGCCCGTGGACGCCCCA
This sequence comes from Streptomyces sp. NPDC002643, assembly GCF_053592555.1. NCBI lineage: Bacteria > Bacillati > Actinomycetota > Actinomycetes > Kitasatosporales > Streptomycetaceae > Streptomyces > Streptomyces sp. NPDC002643. Next base: position 79,491 of record NZ_JBSFVY010000025.1, on the reverse strand, counting down.
TACGTCCCCTCCGCGCCACCCCCGCCGGGGCGGACCACCCCGTACGGGCCCGGCGGTGCCCCGCCCCCCGGCTCCGACTCCGCTGCCGATGGATGGCTGCTGCTGGTCGGGGAGCCCGGGGTCGGGCGGTTGGCCGTGTTGGCGCGACGGCGGCTGGAGTTGTTGCACGACGCCGGTGTGCGGGTCGGGACGACGCTGGACGTGACGCGTACGGCCGAGGAGCTGGCCGAGGTGACCGTGCCCCGGTTCGCGGACTTCGCGGCGGTGGATCTGCCGGACTGTGTGCTGAGGGGGGACGAGCCGGAGCGGTTCGGCGTCGGGATGTCGCTGCGGCGGGTGGCGTTGGGTGCCGTGCACGAGGAGTCGCATCTCTACGAGGTCGGCGACCCCGTCGAGTACGTGCCGACCACCCCCCAGGCCCGCAGCCTGGAGACCGGACGCCCCGTCCTCGAACCCGTCCTCGCCGAGGCCGGCGGCTGGCTCGCCCAGGACCCCTCCCGGCTGGAACAGACCCTCGCCGCCGGTATCCACTCCCTGATCACGCTCCCGCTCAGGGCCCGCGGCACCACCCTCGGCTGTGTCAGCTTCTACCGCTCCGAACAGCCCGCCCCCTTCGAGGACGACGACCTCTCCCTCGCCCAGGAACTCGTCGGCCGGGCCGCCATCTGCATCGACAACGCCCGCCGCTACACCCGCGAACACAACACCGCCCTCGCCCTGCAGCGCAGCCTCCTGCCCCGGGGCCGCCCCGAACAGAGCGCGGTCGAGGTCGCCTACCGCTATCTGCCGGCGCAGGCGGGGGTCGGCGGCGACTGGTTCGATGTGATCCCGCTGTCCGGGGCCCGGGTCGCCCTGGTCGTCGGCGATGTCGTCGGGCACGGACTGCACGCCGCCGCCACCATGGGCCGACTGCGTACCGCCGTCCACAACTTCTGCTCCCTCGACCTGCCCCCGGACGACCTCCTCACCCACCTCGACGACCTGGTCGGCCGACTCGACCGCGGCGAGGGCTGGGCCGTGGAGAACACCCACCAGGACACCGGCATCGTCGGCGCGACCTGCCTCTACGCCGTGTACGACCCGGTGTCCCGGCGCTGCACCCTCACCCGCGCCGGGCACCCGCTGCCCGCGATCGTGGCGCCCGACGGGACCGTGGACTTCGTCGACCTGCCCTCGGGGCCGCCGCTCGGGCTCGGCGGCATGCCCTTCGAGACGGTCGAACTGGAGCTGGCCGAGGGCAGCCAACTCGTGCTGTACACCGATGGGTTGATCGAGGACCGGCACCGCGACATCGACACCGGGCTCGACCTGCTCCGTACCGTCCTCGCCCGCACCGACCGCGCACCCGAGGAGACCTGCGAGGCCGTTCTCGACGCGCTGCTGCCCGCCCGGCCCGCCGACGACGTGGCCCTGCTGGTCGCCCGCACCCATGTGATCGGGTCCGACCGGGTCGCCCAGTGGGACCTCGCGAGCGATCCCGCCGTGGTCTCCCGTGCCCGGGTCGCGGTCACCGAGAAGCTGGCCGAGTGGGGTCTGCACGACCTCGCCTTCACCACCGAACTCGTCGCCAGCGAACTCGTCACCAACGCCATCCGCCACGCCACCGGCCCCCTCCAACTCCGACTGCTGCGCGACCGCGCCCTGATCTGCGAGGTCTTCGACGGCAGCGGTACCTCACCGAGGCTGCGCAGGGCCCGGAGCGAGGACGAGGGAGGCCGGGGCCTGTTCCTCGTCGCCCAGCTCACCGAACGGTGGGGCACGCGCTACACCCCGGACGGCAAGACCATCTGGACCGAGCAGCCGCTTCCCTGACACCGGTGACTAAGATCGTCGGGCGGTCGGGGCGTTCGGGCGGCTAGACCGTCCGGTGTCGTGCGAGGGAGTGGGGGGCGGCGTGTTCAGCGGGTACGCGGATGGTCGGCCCAGTGCTCCCGCCACCGGTTCCGCTCCCGGCTCCGCCCCCTCCCGTGTCGTCGTCTGCCGGGACTGCTGTTGCGGCTCCCCCAAGATCCCCGGTGTCGATCACGACGCCCAGACCGCACGCCTCCGGCAGACCGTCCCCACCCGGGTCTCCACCTGCCTGGACGTCTGCGACCAGGCGAACGTGGTCGTCGTACAGCCCTCCGCGCGGGGGCGCGCGGCCGGGGGCCGTCCCGTCTGGCTCGGGCTCGTCAACGACCCCGACGCGATCGAGGACGTCGTCGACTGGGTACGCGCCGGGGGACCGGGCCTCGCCCCCATGCCCCCGATCCTCGACCTGTACGTCTTCACCCCACCTCGGGGCCGCCGCGCCGACTGACCCCGGCCCGGCCCGACGGCGCTGAGCTTGACCCGGCCCGCCCCTGCCCACCCCCGGTCACTCCGGCAGCGGCCCCTCCAGGAATCATGCAGACGGCCTCAAGCGCGGTGCAGCGCCGCTGAAGACGCGCTGAAGGGCGCTCTTCGAGGCTGAGGTCATGACCACAGCAACGGGCCCGAAGCCCGCATCCGCAGCAGTGCCCGCGTCCGAGTCCGAGTCCGCATCCGTGTCCGCGTCCGAGTCCCGCTTCCGTGGCGTGCTGTCCGTCCCGGTCCCCATGACGGCCGGCGGGCCCGTTCCCCTGACGGCAGGCGCGCCGCTCCTCCTGAGGGCCGTACGACTCGTCCTCAGCCTCGCCGTCGTGCTGGCGGTGGCCACCGGCACCCTCGTGGTGGGCGCCGGTACCGGTCACGCCGCCACCCGTACCCAGATCGCCGCGGTCGCCGAGGCGGAGGTCGGCGCATCGGAGGCGAACGGGCAGTGCACGAAGTACGGGCCCTGCACCACCACCGCGTGGTGCGCCTACTTCGCCTCATGGGTGTGGCGGACCGCCGGTGTCGCCGACGTACCGACCACCGCGGTCGCCCGTGGGGTGGGGCTGTGGGGCCAGCAGCGCGGCCAGTTCAGCGCCAGGCCCTCGGGCGGCGTGGGCAACCCGGAGCCCGGCGACATCGTGGTCTACGGCGCCCCGGCCAACGCCGTCGGCGGGCATGTCTCGATCGTGACGGCGGTGCACGACAACGGCACCATCACGACCGTCGACGGCAACTACGGCGACAAGGTCGCCCGCCGCACCATCAACCCCCGTACCGCCGTGGGCGGCACCGACGACCTGGCGATCTCCGGCTATGTGAAGCCGGCCGGGCTGGAGTCCGGCACCTCGTCCACACCCACGACGGGCCGGGTGTTCCACAACCTCCGCTACGCGGACGGCTCCTGGAGCGGAGCGAGCGTCGCCGACCCCAACGGCTCCATCGCCGACACGGCGGAGGCCGGCGCCCCCAACGGCGATCTGCATGTGCTGACGCTGACCGGCGGGCGCGTGTACCACAACCTCCGCTACGCGGACGGTTCCTGGACCGGTGCCTCCCTGGTCGACGGCAACGGCGCCATCTCCAAGGTGGCGGCCTCCACCACACCCGACGGCGACCTCCAGGTGCTCACGCTGCTGAACGGACGCGTGTACCTCAACATCCGTCATGCGGACGGTTCGTGGACCGGTGCGGTGCTGGTGGACGGGGGCGGTTCCGTGGGTGACATCGCCGTCGCCGGTGGGCCGAACGGTGAGGTGCACATGGTGACGTTGGCGGGCGGCCGGGTGTACCACAACCTCCGTGCCGTGGACGGTTCCTGGAGCGGGGCCGGGCTCGCCGACGGCAACGGCAGCATCACCGGCGTGGCCGCCGCGACCACCCCGAACGGTGACCTGAACCTGCTGACGCTGACCGCCGGCCGGGTCTACCTCAACGCCCGTCACGTGGACGGTTCGTGGACGGGTGCGGTGCTGGTGGACGGGGGCGGTTCCGTGGGTGACATCGCCGTCGCCGGTGGGCCGAACGGTGAGGTGCACATGGTGACGTTGGCGGGCGGCCGGGTGTACCACAACCTTCGTGCCGTGGACGGTTCCTGGAGCGGGGCCGGGCTCGCCGACGGCAACGGCAGCATCATCGGCATCGCCGCCGCGACCACCCCCAACGGCGACCTCCACCAGGCCACCCTCACCCCCTGATCGACCGGCAACCGCACACCGCGCCCCACGACGGCGGGCCCTCTCCCGGAGGGCCCGCCGCCCGGCGTGCGGGCCTCACCGTCCGGCGTGTGGGGCCTCACCCAACCGGCGTGCGGGGCTTCAGCCCCCCGCTGCAGCGGAACTGAAGCGATCGTGAAGCGCCCCCGAACACCGTTGCCCGTGGTGCGTCCCGCACCGGACCCCGAACACCCCCCGACCGAACGAGAGGACGTAAGTGAGCCCCTTGGTGCTGCTCGACGACGAGCGGATGGACGCGGTGCCCGTCGAGGACCGCGGTGAACCCCTGGTGGATCTGCGCGCCGAGCCATGGCTGGAGGTCGACGGCCGACAGGCCGACGCCGACGGGCTGTACGCCCGGGTGCGGACGGGTGTGCGCGAGCGGCTGAGGACCGTGTGCCGCGCCCTGCCCGGCGGCTACCGGCTGGTGGTCGTCGAGGGATACCGGCCGCCGGAGCTGCAACGGCGGTACTTCGACGAGCACGTGGCCCACCTCAACGCACTCCACCCCGGCTGGTCCGCGCGCAGGGTGCGTGAGGCGGCGGTACGGTACGCGGCGCCGCCCGAGGTGGCGCCCCACACCACCGGCGGCGCCGTCGACGTGACCCTGCGCGGCCCCGCCGGCGAACTGTGCTGGATGGGCACCGAGGTGTACGCCTCCCCGGAGGAGAGCGACGGCGCCTGCTACACCGACGCCGAGAACGTGCACCCCGAGGGCCGGGCGCACCGGCGCGTCCTGGTGGACGCCCTGACCGCCGGGGGCTTCGTCAACTACCCCACGGAGTGGTGGCACTGGTCGTACGGCGACCGGTACTGGGCGGTCGTCACGGGTGCTCCTGCCGCGATCAACGGCCCTTTGCCCCAAGGGACTTGACGGAGGACTTGACAGACCGTCGACAGCTGTTCCCGACATGCCCCGAACACCTTGCCAACACCTTGCCAATCATCTGTCGCTTCCGGAGACTGGGTCCTCAGCGCTGCTCGGCATGGTGCGTTCACGGGGGATGCAGTGGAGTTCCGATTACTCGGCTCGCCGGAAGTGTGGCTCGACGGCCGGCAGCTCCGCCTCACGGCGGGCAAGCCCATGGCCCTCCTCGCCGCCGGGCTGCTGCGGGCGGGCCGGGTCGTCTCGGCGGCGAACCTCGTCGACGCCGTGTGGGGCGACGATCCGCCCACCAGCGCCTCGGGGCTGCTCCAGACGTATGTCTCCAACCTCCGCCGGGTCCTGCACGTGGACGGACGGCAGGTGATCGTCACCCGTGCGCCCGGCTATCTCGTCGACGTGCGGCCCGGGGACCTCGACATCGGCCGGTTCGAGGCGCTGGCCGCGGAGGGCCGCGCGGCCGCGACGGCCGGTGACCACGGCCCGGCGGCCGAGACGCTGCGGGCCGCGCTGGACATCTGGCGCGGGCCCGCGCTCGACGGGCTGGACACCCCGGTGCTGCGGCAGGCCGCCGACGGGCTGGAGGAGCACCGGCTGACCGTCCTGGAGGAGCGGATCAGCGCGGATCTGAGGCTCAACCGGGTCGGGCCGCTCGCCGCCGAACTGGCCGGGCTCGTCGCCGCGCACCCGCTGCGGGAGACGCTGCGCGTCCACCAGATGCTCGTCCTCTACCGGCTCGGCCGTCAGGCGGACGCGCTGGAGGCGTTCCGCCAGGCCCGCCACGTACTCCGCTCCGACCTCGGCGTCGAGCCCGGCCCCGAACTCCGCCGCACCCACCAGGCCATCCTCAACGCCGACCCGGCCCTCGCCCCACCCCCGAGCCCGATCCTCACGACCACGACGTGGGGCGGGCCGGGGGCCGGCGAACCTGGGGGAGCGGCCGAGACCAGACCGGGCCCGACGGGCGAAGCCATGGCCGGGGCCGAGGGAGAGGCCGCAGACCGGGGTGGTGCGGCGGTGGGGGGCCGCGGGCCGGGGGGCGTTGACGGCGAGGGGGCGGGGCGAGGAGGGTTCGAAGGCGGGGCTGCGGGCCGGGCCGGGGGAGCCCCGATGAGTTCGGCGGGGCGAGAAGCCCCAGGCGCGGCCGTCGGCGGGATCGACTCGGCGGCCGGGGGCCGGTCCGAGGGAGTAGAGGGAGTAGCCGTACGTGGGGCGCCGAGCCAGGCGGCAGGGGCAGACGTCGGTGGTGCCGGTGCCGGTGCCGGTGCCGGTGCCGGTGCCGGGGTTGGGGTTGGGCCTGGGCCTGAAGCCGGGTCCGGGTCCGGGGTCGGCATCGGAGCTGGACTCGGGGCCGGACTCGCAGCCGGTGCCGGGCCCGGCGTCGCGGGAACCTCCGGTGCGGAAGACCGAGTCGGCCCCTGGCCCCTGGCTCTCGACGGGCCGCCCCGGCAACTCCCTCCGAGGATCGGGGAGTTGATCGGGCGGGACAAGGAGACGGCCGAGTTGCGGCACGCGCTGGAGGGTGTTCGGGGCGCCGACCGTGCCGTGTGCTGTGTCATCACCGGCAAGGCGGGCAGCGGCAAGACCGCCCTGGCCAACGTCGTCGCGCACGCCGCCCGGGACGACTTCCCCGGCGGCCAGCTGTACGCGGCCTTCCGAGGCAAGGACGCCGAGTCCGACACGGCCGAGACCCACGACATCCTCGGCGCCTTCCTGCGTGCCCTCGGCGAGCCCGCCTCCCGGCTCCCCGACACCCTGGAGGAGCGCAGCAACCTGCTCCGCAGCCGTATCACCGGCCGCCGCATCCTGATCGTCCTCGACAACGCCGCCACCGAGGCCCAGGTCCGCCCCCTGCTCCCGGCCCACGGCGGCGGCGCGGTCCTGGTCACCAGCCGCACCGCCCTCGTCGGCCTGGAATCCCAGTGCAACCTCGGCCTCGACGTCCTGGAACCCGACGACGCGACCCGCCTGCTGGCCCGTCTGGTCGGCACCGAGCGGGTCGCCGCCGAACCGGAGGCCACCGCCGAGATAGTCGACCTGTGCGGCGGGCTCCCCCTGGCCCTGCGCACGGTCGGCGCCCGCCTCGCCGCCCGCCAGCGTTGGCCGCTCAGCGTCCTCGCCGTACGACTGCGCGACGAACACCGGCGCCTCGACGAACTCGTCGCCGGAGACCTGGAGGTCCGGGCCAGCCTGCAACTGAGCTACTCCCGGCTGCCCGACCCCATCCGCCTGGTCTTCCGGCGCCTCGGCGTGGTCGGCCCGGCCCAGTTCTCGCCCTGGCTGCTCGCCTCCCTCCTCGACGTCACCGCCGCCAAGGCCGACTACTACGCCGAACAGCTCGCCGACGCCCAACTCGTCGACCCCGTCGGGATCAGCCCCGACGGCCAGGTCCGCTACGGCACGCACAACCTCATCCAGCTCTTCGCCCGCGAACGCGCCCAGGCGGAGGAACCACCGGACGACCAGCGCCGGACCGTGGAACGACTCGGCCGGCATCTGCTCACCGCGATCGCCGCCCTGCGCCCGAGCCCCCAGGGCGTCCCCGCCGCCGCCCCGGACACCGGCCCGCCCGACTCCGACCCGCTCGCCCAGCCCGCCCCCTCCGTCGACGCGCACGCCTGGCTGGACCAGGAGCAGTGGCTGCTCGTCCACACCGTCGAACAGGCGGGCTCGCTCGGGCTGCACCGGCTCGCCCATGAGCTGACCACGGCCCTGTTCCACTGGTTCCGGGTCCGCAACACCTTCGACGCGTGGTGGCGTACCCACGACTGCGCGCTCCGCGCCGTACGCGCGGCCGGCGACCGGCCGGGGGAGGCGAGCCTCCTGCTCGGGCTCGCTCAACTCCGGTACCACCAGGACCGGTTGGACGACTCCGCCGAGTACCACCGTGCCGCGCTGGAGATCTTCCGCGCACTGGACGACCCGCGCGGCCAGGCCGACTGTCTGATCGGAGAGGCCTCCGCCCACCGTGAGCAGGGCCGCTTCGGCGAGGCCCTGAAGCTCCTCGAAGAGGCCGACGCCATCTGCTCCCGGCTGGACGACCCCGCCGGGCTCGCCGAATGCGCGTACGGCATCGGCTACATCCACCGCGAGACCGGCGCCCTCACCGAGTCCGCCTCGGCCCTGCGGACGGCGCTGGCCGCGTACCGCAGGGCCGGTGACCGGCGCGGCGAGGGCAAGACCCTGCGCTCGCTCGCCATGGTGCACCGGGCCGGCGGCGAACTCGACGACGCCGAGCGGCTCTCCCACGAGGCGATCGCCGTCTTCGACGCCGACGGGGACCGCCAGTTCCTCGCCTACGGCATGCAGAGCCTCGGCAAGGTCCGGGTCCGTCAGCACCGGTACGACGAGGCCGCCGCCCTCCTGCACGAGGCGCTCGATGTGTGCACCGCGTTCGGCGACCGCTTCGGTGTCGCCCTGGTGACCCGCACCATCGGCGAACTGCACCTGGCGGCAGGCGAGTTGGACGCGGCCCTGACCCATCTCACCGGCGCGCGCGACCGCTGGACGGCCCTGCGCCTCGAACTGTTCCGGGCCCGCACCGACCGCGACCTCGCCGAACTCCACCGCCGCCGAGGCGACCCGGCCGCCGCCGCGACGGCCCACGCCCAGGCCCTCGCCACCTTCCACCGCTTCGGCACCCGCGAGCACACCGAACTGACCCGAACCGACCCGGCCCGACCTGACCTGACCTGACCCGTCTCCCGTGCTGCGGTCTCAGCTCTCCTCGCCGATGTCGTCCGTCCGCGCGACGAACCGCGCCGCCCCGTCCGCCACCCGGAAGAGGAAGCCGCCGCCGTCCTCCTGGGACCGGAAGAACTGCGAGGCGGCGTCGAAGGCCATCCGGCGGGTGATGCCCTGCCAGGGGCGGCGCAGGAGTTCCGAGCGGAGGGCGGAGCGGCCGGTGTCGCCCACGGAGGCGAGCCCCTCCGCGGCGAACCGGACGGCGTCGTACGCCTCGGCCGCCCAGGGCCCGGGCGCACGGCGGTGCCGGGTCCGGAACGCGGCGGCGAACTCCTTCGTACGGGGGTCCGCGTCGCCGTCGGTGTAGCCGGTACCGATCCGCCAGCCCTCGCCGACGGAGAGGAACGGCGTGCCCAGGATGTGCTCACCCCCCACCCGTGCGCCCTCATGGCCCGCGTCCAGGAGCGCGCGGGCGCAGGCGGCGGCGCGTTCGGGGGTGACCCCGGCGAAGAGGACCGCGTCGCGGGGGCGGGCGGCGATACGGCGTGCGACCCCGGTGAAGTCCTCGTCGGCGGCGACCTCCTCCACGGCCGTCTCGCTGTCGAGTTCGTCGTACAGGGTGGCGATCCGGACCGTGGGCAGGCCCTCCGCCTCGTCGGCCAGGTCGTGCACGACCACCGTACGGGCGGGTTTCACGACCCGGTTCAGATGACGCAGCACGGCGGGCGGGCCGAGGGTCCGGGTGGAGCGCAGTACGAGCGCGGAGGTGGTGTTGACGTTGTTGAACTCCTCGGCGTCGGCGCGGGTGACCAGTACGGTCAGCCGGGCCTCGGTGCACGGGGGCAGGGCCGCGAGGACGGGCGCGTTGGCCCCCGTGGCGATCACCACGGACACATCCGGGTCGGCGGCCAGCCGCGCCGCCGCCTTCGCGGAACCCGCCTCGGTGCCGCCGTCGTCGACGGTGCGCAGGACGAGGTCCACCGTGCGCCGGTCGTCCCCGCCGTGCTCCTCCACCGCGAGCCGGGCACCGCGCTCATGGTCCGCGAAGAAGGGCCCGCCCGGACTGCCGAGCAACGCGACGACATACCGGGCCCGGCGCACACCCCCCGCACTCGCGGTCGCCTTCCCTCTTCCCCACCGCCACCACGCTCCCGCCCCGCCCGCCGCCGTCACCCCGGCCACGGCCCCCGCGACCAGCAGCCGCCGCCGGGTGGGGGAGGTCGGGGGGTCGACGGGGGTGGGAGCGGCAGGGGAGGTGGGGGTGGCGGCGCCGGGTGACACCCCGTCGGCGGTGGGCGGTACCCGGTCGGCGGTGGGGGAGGCCCCTTGGGCGGACGGCGACCTCCCGGTGCCCAGGCGGGATGCCCCGGCGCTCCTGGGAGAGGCCCCGCCGGGCCGGGGCGCAGGATCGGCGGGCCGGGACGAGGGCTCGGCCGCGTCGGGCGGCACCCCGGCGGCCATGGACGAGGGCCCGGCGGGGGACGGCGGCCTCCCGGCGGCCGAGCGGGACGCCTCGTCGGCGGTGGAGGAAGCGCCTGCGGCGACACGAGCCGTACCGACCGGCACCGGCGAAGCGTCGGCCCCGCCCGGCCGCGCGCCGCCCCCGCCCGGCGCTGCTCCGGTACCGAGCAGCGCCGCCCCGTCCCCCACCGGCGCCGCCCCGCTGTCCACCGGCGCCGCCCCGCTGTCCACCGGCGCCGCCCCGCTGCCCACCGGCGGCGCCCCGCCGACGACCGTCGGATCGGGCACCGGCAGGTTCAGGACGCGGGCGGCGCGGGCGGCGACCAGTGCGGGCAGTCCCTCCGGCAACCAGCCCTCCGCCACGAACTCCCCCAGCACCTCCCGGAGTTCCCGCGCGCTCGGCCGCCGTTCCGCCTCCTTCGCCAGACATCGCCGTACGGTCTCGTCGAGGCCGTCCGGTACGCCGTCCAGGTCGGGTTCGTCGTGCACGGTCCGGTAGAGGACGGCCGCGGCGCCGCCGTAGCCGAACGGGGGGCGGCCGGTGGCGGTGTGGGCGAGGACGCAGCCCAGGGAGAAGACGTCACTGGGCGGACCGACCGTACGGCCCCGGGCCTGCTCGGGGGAGAGATAGCCGGGGGAGCCGACGATCGTGCCGTCCGTGGTGAGCGCGGTGGCGCCGACCGCCCGTGCGATACCGAAGTCGATGAGCCGTGGCCCGTCGACGGCCAGCAGGACGTTCGCCGGTTTGACGTCCCGGTGCACCAGCCCGGCCGCGTGCACCTCCTCCAACGCCTCGGCCAACGCCGTCCCCAGCCCCCGTAACCGCCCCTCGGGCCAGGGCCCGTGCGACGCCACGGCCTCGGCGAGCGACGGACCGGGCACATAGGCGGTGGCCAGCCACGGCGAACGGGCCTCGGCGTCAGCCCCCACCACCGGTACGGTCCACCGCCCACCGATCCGCGCCGCCAGCTCGGCCTCCCGCCGGAACCGCGCCCGGAACCCGGGATCACCGGCATGCTCGGCCCGGATCACCTTCACCGCGCACCAGGCCCCGTGGGGCGACCGCGCGAGATACACGACCCCCATCCCCCCGGCGCCGAGCCGTCCGGCCAGCCGATACCCCCCGATCACGGACGGATCGACCACAGCCAAGCGCTCCACCCCACCACCCTCCCTCCACACACCCGTTGGCCCATGCCGGTGTCGCCGCGGCCTGCACGAGCGGGGCGGGGCCCTTGGCCGTCCGGCCGGCGCCTACCCCTGCTGACCCTGTCGCTCCTTCGCCTCCGCGTCCAGGTCCGCCAACGACCCCAGCTGCACGAAGCGGCCGTCCCGTACCTCGTGGACATAGGTCGCCTCGGTCCAGCCCGGCCCGCTCTGCTCGTACTGGTGGAGGTCGCCGAAGGCATAGGTCCGGGCGATGCCCTTGTACGTCGCCCCGGCCAGCCGCTCGGCGAGATCGGTGCGCACCGGCCGGCGCCGCCCCTTGGCCGGAACCGTACGGCCGAACTCGCCGAGCAGCATCCGCGCGCTGTCGTACGCCTCCGCCGCGTACGGTTCCGGGGCCTCGCCGTACCGCTCGCGCCAGGCGGCGGTGAAGCTCCTGCCCGGCGCGGTCGTCAACGCCGAGGCGTCCACGGCCGAGGTGACGACGTACCAGCCCTCGCCCGCGGCCCCCGCGAGACGGGGGAAGTCCGAGCCGTACAACTGGTGCTGCATCCAGCGCGGCCCGGTGAAACCGGCGGCGGCCAGTTCGCGGGCCGTGCTGACGGTGGCGTCCAGGGGGCCGAGGTAGGCGAGGACACCGACATCGGCGGCGAGGAGGTCGCGCACCGCCCCGGCGCGGTCGTCGGTCTCCTCCGCGACGACACGGGGGACCACCTCGGCCCCGAGGGTCTCGCGCCATGCGCCGATCAGCGGCGCGCCCTGGTCCTGCACGGTCCCGCCCCCGGCCCGGTCGATCACGACACCGGCCCGCGCCACCTTGCCGGACACCAGGGCGTGGAACACGATCCAGGTGCCGAGGGCGGCGTGCGGGGCGCCGCTCTGGAACGAACTCGTCGGCGACGTCACGAAGTAGTCCTGCTGGCCCGTGGTGCTGGACACATGGGTCAGCCCGGCGGTGCCGTAGACATGCGCGGCGGCCCGCATCGGGATCTCGGCGACCGGCCCCAGCACGGCGACGACCCCCCGGTCACCGGTGAACTCCTCGGCCACCGCCCGCGCGCTGTCCGGGTCACCCCGGTCGGCGAGGACCTTCACCTTCAGGTCGTACGACCGCTTCGGCGAGGCGTTGTGCTCGGCGACGGCCAGCCGCGCGGCCCGCTCGACGGCCCGGCTGACGGTGACCTCGGCCGCGCCGGAGGTCGCGTGCACCCCGAGCACATACGTCGGCCGTCCGCCGCCCCCGTCCGCCTCCTCACCCTCGCCCCCGGACGACGCCCACACAGCCGCCCCGGCCCCGCCCCCGGCGAGCAACAACGCGCCCCCGGCGAGCAACAACCGCCGCCGCCCGAGCCCCCGGCCCGCCTCATCGACCGGCCCGGCTTCATCCTGTGGCCCGGCTCCGGCACCGGCCTCGTCTCCGTCCCCGGGCCCAGCCCCAGCCCCAGCCCCGTCCTCCCGCCCTTCTCCGTCCTGCCCGTCCCCGTCCCGCCCGTCCCCGTCCTGCCGGTCCACAGCCGTGGGCTCGATGTCCGGCAGGGCGAGTCCCTCGGCGGCGCGCGCGGCCACCATCGCGGCGACGGGGTCCGGCAGCCAGTCACCGGAGGGGTCCGGCGCACCGGAGGGGCCCGGAGAGCCCGGCGCGTCCCCGGCCGGCAGCCGGCGTATCTCGTCCGCCGTGGGCCGAGCCTCGGGCTCCTTGGCCAGACAGCGCTCCACCAAATCCCTCGACTCGCCCTCCAGACCGCCGAGTTCGGGCTCGTCGTGAACGGTCCGATACAGCAGCGCGTCCGGCGTCCCCGTACCGAAGGGCGGGACCCCGGTGGACGCGTACGCCAGCACACAGCCGAGCGCGAACACATCGCTCGCCGGTGACGCCGGCCGCCCCTCGGCCTGCTCCGGCGCCAGGAAGCCGGGCGTGCCGATCACCATCCCGGACGCGGTGAGCGCGGTGTCGTCGTCGGCGCGCGCGATGCCGAAGTCGATGAGCCGGGGCCCGTCGAGGGCGAGCAGGACGTTGCCGGGCTTGACGTCGCGATGGACGAGCCCGGCGGTGTGCACGGCGTCCAGCGCCTCCGCCAGCGCCCGGCCGAGAATCCGTACGGCACGCTCCGGCAACGCCCCGTGCGCGGTGACCGCCTCGGCGACGGACGGCCCGGGAACGTACGCGGTGGCCAACCACGGCTCACGGGCGCCCGCGTCCGCGTCCAGTACGGGAACCACCCAGGGGCTCTCCACCCGCCGGGCCAGCTCCACCTCCCGCTCGAACCGGGCCCGGAACCCCTCGTCCCGGGCGCTCTCACCCCGGATCACCTTGACCGCGGCGAGCGCCCCCGTCTCCGTACGGCCCAGATAGACGACGCCCATGCCGCCCGCCCCGAGCCTCCGCAGCAACCGGAACCCCGCGACACGGGACGGATCGGAGGCCCACAACGCTTCGCTCACTGCCCCGCCCCCTCGTCCGCACCGGCTTCGTCCCCACCGTCCGCCTCACCGGTACCACCTGACCCACCGGCATCGCTGGACCCACCCGAACCTCCGGCCTCACCCCAGGTGTCGATCTCGGAGGCGACGAAGCTCACTCCCTTGGTCACGTTCGAGGAGATGGTGGCGTCCTCCTCCTCGGTCCGCCCCGCGCCGTGCCGCGCCGTGGCCCCCACGGTCACCGGCCCGATCCGGAACTTGAACCAGTCGAAGGGCAGCGCCTTCGCCGCGCCCCCCGCCGCCTCGGAGACCCACTCCCCGGTCTCGGTGAGATCGTCCTCGGCGACGGCGTTCCGCGCGTCGGTGAAGGCGTCGATCCGCGAGTACAACCCCTGGACGACATCGGTGGAGTTCAGCCGCTGCTCGGGGCAGCGCAGCGCCGACTCCAGCGCCCCGGCCATGTCCCGCCGCGCCGCCGCCACGTCCTCGTGGACGGTGACGGTCAACGACACGGACACGGGCCCCGTCGACCCCCGCGCCGGTAACTCGATCGACCGCGTCAGGCTGGCCAGTACGCTCCCCGGCAGCGCCTCGCGCCGCCACAGACAGTCCTCCCCGAGCACGGCCCACTGGTCCGGATCGCTCTCGAAGGGGTCGCGTTTGCGATACCCGGGGCCGAAGAAGTCCGGCCGCACCTCCAGCTCCCGTACGAACGCGACCGCCTCCGCCCGTGTCCGGGGCGCCCGGTCCTCGGCCAGTGTGTACGGCTCATCGACGGGCGACGGGGACGACGACGGCGCGGCCGAGGCCTCGGGGGAGGCATCGGCCGAGGCCGAAGCGGCGCTCCCCTTCCGGTCCCCGGCGTCCCCTTGATCCTCGTCCCCGCCTCCGGACCCGCCGGTACATCCCGTCAGCAGCAGCCCCCCGACCGCCCCGGCCACGACCCGTCTCCACCCGGTCATCCACCACTCCCGTCCCCATGGCACACCCTTGAAGGCAGTGTGACGCATGTGAAGGAGTTGCGCCCCCAACCACCCATACAAGTATGGCCAGTTGAACGATCGTCGAGCGATCAGGGACCTGCGGTCGCCTTCGGCTCCAGACGGACGCAGCAGCGGCCGGGTTCGGGTGCGAGGCACGCCTGGAAGCCGGCTTCGTCGAGTCCTTCCAGCACGCCCCGCAGCAGGTGGAGGTTCATGCCGCACACCGTCTGGGTGTGTTCGCGGGCGAGCGCGTGGAAGGGGCAGTTGCCCAGGACGATGGCACCGCCGTCGTGGCGGGGCTCGAACCCCTGCCGCTCCAGCAGGCCGAACACCCCTGTGCGCTCCTGGTCGGCCAGTCGCGTGCCGAGTTCATGGGCTTTGCGGTGCAGTACCGGGCGCACCGGCTCGCCCGTGGCCTCGGACTCTTCCAGGGCCTGCGCGAGGAGGCGTCCGGCCAGTTCGTAGTGGCGCTCGGGCAGGTTGACGGTGACCTGCTCGGTGGAGCGCTTGTAGAGCTTGGCCGGTCTGCCCGCGCCCGGCCCGGTGCGACCGCTGCGTCGTTCGTAGACCACGTCCAGCAGTGATTCGTCGGCCAGGCGGTCCAGATGGAAGGCCGCGGTCTGCCGGGCGAGGCCGAGCGCCGCGGCCGCCTCGTCACGGCTGACCGGGGCCGACTGGCGCACGACGTGGTCGTAGAGCCGTCTGCGGGTCGGCTCGTCCAGGGCGGCGACGGCGGAGACGCCGGGGTGGGGTGCTTCGTTCGGGTGGTCCACGA
Source organism: Streptomyces sp. NPDC002643 (assembly GCF_053592555.1). Taxonomy (NCBI): domain Bacteria; kingdom Bacillati; phylum Actinomycetota; class Actinomycetes; order Kitasatosporales; family Streptomycetaceae; genus Streptomyces; species Streptomyces sp. NPDC002643. The sequence goes on along the minus strand of NZ_JBSFVY010000025.1, from coordinate 64,071 downwards.
ACACCAGTGTAAAACCCAGAGCCATTGACTAAAGAGATATTCCGCGCTTCTATCGTTAGTGAGAGTTGTCAATAGAAGGAAGGGCGTCATGTCGTCCGCAACCACAACCCCCACGAGCACCCCGTCCGCCACCGGTCGGCGGGCCGCGCTCACCGACCCCGGCTACCAGGCGTTCGTCATCCTGCGCACCGGGTTCACCGTGGCGCCGATCCTGTTCGGGCTGGACAAGTTCGCCAATCTGCTCGTCGACTGGCCCACTTACCTGGCCCCGTGGATCGACGACATCGTTCCGGGCAGCGCCCAGGCGGCGATGTACGCCGTCGGTGTCATCGAGATCGTGGCCGGTGTCGTCGTGGCCGTCGCCCCGCGCTTCGGCGGCTGGCTGGTGGCCGGCTGGCTGGCCGGCATCATCGTCAACCTGCTGTCGATCCCCGATTACTACGACATCGCGCTGCGCGACTTCGGCCTGCTCCTCGGCGCGGTCGCCCTCGCCCGGCTCGCCCAGCGCTACCACGGCAAGCGGCGTCCGAGCCGGCGTCCGACGGACCGGTCGTGACGTATCGGGCCCGGTGGGAAGGTGGTGTCATGGCAACAGCCAAGGGCCACGCCTCCCCTCCGGGCCCCGCCCCCCTGCCCGGCCGGGCACCCGCGCGGGAGTATGTGCCCCTGCGTGACTACGCGGTGATCGGCGACGGCCGCACCGCCGCCCTGGTCGCCCGCGACGGATCGGTGGACTGGCTGGGACTGCCCGATCTGGACTCACCCGCCGTGTTCGGCGCCGCGCTGGACGCCGCCCACGGCGGCCGGTTCACCCTCGACCCCTCCGTGCCCCACCGCACGGAACGCCGCTACCTGCCCGGCACCAACGTGCTGGAGACGACCTTCGTCACCGGTCACGGCACCGTGCGGGTCACCGACGCCCTCAGCCTGTACGACGACGCCGTACTCACCCCGATGAGGGAACTGCTGCGCCGCGTGGACGGGCTCGCCGGGACCGTGCCCATGAGGTGGAGCGTGCGCCCCCGCTTCGGCTACGGCACGCGACGCACCAGGTTCACCCGCCGCGCAGGCGTCCCGGTGGCGACGGCCGGGCGGGACGCACTGGCGATCTGCGCATGGGACGCGGGCGAGCCGCAGTACAACGGTGACGCGGGCGAGCCCCAGTACGACGGTGACGCGGGCGAACCTCACCGCGACACTGACGCGCGAGAGCCCCGGAGCGACGGCCGCGCCGGTGATGTCATCGGCGGCCACTTCGAGCTCGCCCACGGCCACCGGGCGATGATCGCGATGCCGTTCGCCGGTCAGGAGCCGCTCGTCCTGCCCTCCCGCTCCGAGTGCGAGGCCCGCCTGGACCACACCTGCGCGACCTGGCGGAGCTGGGCACGGGACCGCCCGTACGAGGGGCAGTGGGGGGAAGCGGTGACGCGCAGCCTGCTGGCGCTGAAGCTGCTGGTCCACGCCCCCTCGGGCGCCATCGCGGCCGCGGTGACGACCTCGCTCCCGGAGGAGATCGGCGGCGAGCGCAACTGGGACTACCGCTTCTCCTGGGTGCGCGATGCCGCCTTCACCCTGGCCGCCTTCCTGAAGCTCGGCTGCCCCGCCGAGGCCCATGCCTACTTCTGGTGGCTGATGCACGCCTCCCAGCTCACCCACCCCGACCTGCACGTCCTCTACCGCCTGGACGGCGGCCACCGCACCCCGGAGCGGACCCTGCCCTGGGAGGGCTATCGCGGCTCCCGGCCGGTCAGGATCGGCAACGCGGCCGTGGGGCAGATCCAACTCGACACCTACGGCGAACTGCTGCAGACGGCCTGGCTGTACGCACGGGCCGCCGGGCGCCTGGACGCCGATGTCGCACGCCGGGTGGCGGAGCTGGCCGACCTGGTGTGCGCGACCTGGCGGCGACCGGACTCCGGCATCTGGGAGGTGCGCAGCCCGCCCGTCCACTTCACCCAGTCCAAGATGATGTGCTGGGTGGCGCTCGACAGGGCCGTGGACCTGGCCGAACGGCGGCTGATCCCCGACCGGCACATCACCCGCTGGCGCGAGGGCCGACGAGCGGTCCGCGAGTTCATCGAGAGCCACTGCTTCTCCCGGCAGCACGACAGCTACGTACGGTCCGCCGGAAGCGACGACCTGGACGCCGCCGTACTGCTCGGTCTGCTGTACGGCTACGGCGACGGTGATCGTCACGGCTACGGTGATCGCCACGGCGACGGTGATCGCCACGGCGACGGTGACGCGGTCGACCGGCGGCTCCGCGCCACCGTGGACGCCGTCGATCGCGGGCTGCGGCACGGCCCGTACGTCATGAGGTACGCCGGGCACGACGGTGTCAGCGGTACGGAAGGGGCGTTCGTCGCCTGCTCGTTCTGGCTGGCGGAAGCCCTGGCCCGCACCGGACGGGTCGAGGACGCCACGCGGTTGATGGACGACCTGGTCGGCCTCGCCAATGACGTCGGCCTGTACAGCGAGGAGATCGACCCGGCCACCGGCGCCTTCCTCGGCAATCTCCCCCAGGCCCTGAGCCATCTCGCGCTGATCAGCGCCGCCTGCGCCATCGACGCGGCCCGCACGGGGGCGCACGCATGAACCCGGCGGGCGTCGCCGCGGGCGGGTTCGTCGGCACGCTGCTGCTGACCACCGTCCTACGGGCGGCCGGCGAATTCGGCCTGACCCGCATGGACCTGCCGTTCCTGCTCGGCACGGCCGTCACGGCCGACCGCGCCCGCGCCAAGGCGATCGGCTACCTGATGCACTTCGTCAACGGGCAGGTCTTCGCCTTCGTCTACTACGCCGTCTTCCTGGCCATCGACCGCGGCGGATGGTGGCTCGGCGCGCTGTTCGGCCTGCTGCACGGCCTGTTCGCCGGAACCGCCCTGGTCAACACGCTGCTACCGCTCGTCCACCCCCGCATGGGCAGCCCGTTGACGAGCGCCCCCAGAAGCGCGCTGCTGGAACCGCCGGGCTTCCTGATGCTCAACTACGGCCCGAGCACACCGCTCGTCACCGTACTGGCCCATGTCGCCTACGGGTCCCTGGTCGGCGGCTTCGCCTCACTCGCCGGCTGAGCCACCGCGGACTCGGGCGGGCGGCCTACGGCGCGGGCGCCGTCTGCTCCCCCGAACCCCGGACGATCAGCCGGGTCGGGACGGTGAGGGTGCGTGTCCGGGAGCGGTCGCCGTCGAGGCGGGCCAGGGCGGTGGTCGCGGCGGTGCGGCCGATCTCCTCGGGGTTCTGGGCGACGACGGTCAGGGCGGGTTCCAGCGCCTCGGCGAGGGCGATGTCGTCGAAGGCCACGACGGCGACCTCCTTGCGCTTGCCGCGGGCCAGTTCGGCGACGATACCGAGGGCCATGATGTTGTTCCCCGCGAACAACGCCGTGGGCGGATCGGGCAGTTCGAGGAGCCCGGCCGTCGCGGCCTCGGCGCCCCGCTGGTCGTGTGCGCTGACGACCAGCGACCGGTCGTAAGGAATGCCGGCGTCCCGCAGAGCCGCGCGGTACCCGGTGAGACGCTCCCGGCGGGTGTACAGATTCACGGGCAGATCGCCGACGAAGCCGATACGGCGGTGCCCGTGGGCGATCAGATGGGCGACGCCGTCCCGGGCCCCCGCACGGTTGGAGCTGACGATGCTGTCCGTGGACAGCCCCACGCCCGGCCGGTCGAGGAAGACGACGGGCAGCCCCGCCGTACGGTGCGACTTGAGGTGGGAGTGGTCGGCGCCGACCGACGGCACGACGATCAGGATGCTGACGCGCCGGGCCAGGAACTTGGCCGTCAGGGCGCGCTCACGGTCGGGGTCGTCCGCGGACGAGCCCATCAGCAGCGTCAGCCCCCGTTCGCGGACGCTGTCCTCGATGCCCCGTGCCACGGCTCCGAAGAAGGGGTTGCCGAGGTCGGGGACGACCAGTCCGATGGTGGTGTCGGGGCCACCGACGCGCATGTTGCGTGCCATGAGGTTCGGCTGGAAGCCCAACTCGGCCACCGCGGCGAGTACCTGTTCCCTCGTCCGCGCCGAGACGGGCCCGTCCTCGTTGAGGACGCGTGAGACCGTCTTGGCGCTGACGCCGACCTCTCGGGCGACATCGGCCAGGGTGGGGCGGCGGTTCGCTGCCATGGAGGAAACCGTCTCCTCGGGGCTCTCCGTTCCGGCCGCGGCCTTCGGCCGGAGACGTGAGAGCGGGGTTGTGCTGTCAGGTGGCCTGTACTCCGGCGGCCTTCGCCGCCTCCGAGTCCGCTACGACAGTAGCTCCGGCCGCGTCCACGCTGAGCGCGCCGGTCATGATGGCGACGACCTCGGCCATGGAGTAGTCGGAGGGCTTGATCACGGCGGCACGCCTGCCCAGCCGGTGGACATGAATCCGGTCGGCGATCTCGAAGACATGCGGCATGTTGTGGCTGATCAGCACCACCGGCATGCCCTTGTCCCGGACCCGGCGGATCAGGTCCAGCACCTGGCCGGACTCCTTCACACCGAGGGCGGCGGTGGGCTCGTCCATGACGACCACGCTGCGCGCCCAGGCGACGGCACGGGCGACCGCGACCGCCTGCCGCTGCCCACCGGACAGGGTCTCGACCGACTGGGTCAGTGACCGGAGCCCGATCTTCAGGTCGGCCATGTGCTCGGCGGCCTCCTGACGCATGCGCTTCTTGTCCAACATGCGGAAGACATCACCGAGGACACCGGGCCGGCGCAACTCGCGGCCGAGGAACATGTTCGAGGCGATGTCCATGGAGGCCGCCACCGCGAGGTCCTGGTACACCGTCTCGATGCCGTGCGCGCGGGCGCTCTGCGGACCGGAGAAGGTGATGGGCTCGCCGTTGAGACGTATCTCGCCCGCGTCCGGGACCAGCGCCCCGGTGAGGGCCTTGATCAGGCTGGTCTTGCCGGCGCCGTTGTCACCGATGACGGCCAGCACCTCGCCCGGCATCAGATCGAAGTCGGCGCCGTCGATGGCGGTCACATGGCCGTAGCGCTTGACCAGACCACGGGCCTGCAGAACGGGAGTGGGGGAGCCGGGGGTGGAGGAGGCGGGGGAGCCGGTGGTGGTCATCGGGCCTTCTTCCGGGAGATCTGGTCGACGGTCACCGCGAGGATCACCAGGACACCGGTGATCAGGGTCTGGTAGATCGAGGCGACACCCATCAGCTGCAGGCCGTTGCGGAAGACACCCACGATCAGGACACCGATGAAGGTGCCCAGGACCGAACCGCGCCCGCCGAAGAGGCTGGTACCGCCGAGGACCACGGCCGTGATGCTGTCGAGGTTGTCGGTCTGCCCGGCCTGCGGATCACCCACGCCGGTACGGGAGATGAGGAGGAGAGCGGCGATGCCGTACAGCAGACCGGCGACCGTGTAGACGCCGATGGTCAGCCGGGAGGTGCGGATACCGTTCAGCCGCGCCGCCTCCGGGCTGTTGCCCAGCGCGTAGACGTGCCGGCCCCAGCCGGTGCTGCTCAGCGCGTAGGCGAGCAGCAGGAACAGGGCGATGGTGACCAGCGAGCCGTAGGTGACGTCGGTGTAGCCGAGCGGGAAGGTCTGGCCGAGCGCGGTCAGCGGGCCGGGCAGGTTGGTGACCGTCTGCTCCTCGGAGTAGATGTGGGTCAGCGCGAACGCCACATTGAGCATGCCGAGGGTGACGATGAACGGCGGCAGCGGGATCTTCTGCACCAACACCCCGTTGAGCAGCCCGAATCCACCGCAGACGACCAGGCCCAGGGCGATCGCGACCAGCGGCGGCAGCGTACCCTCGGCCGCCATCCTGGCGATCACGATGCTGCCGAACGCCATCACGGCACCGCACGACAGATCGATGCCCGCCGTGAGGATGATCAGGGTCTGCCCGATGGCGAGCGTACCGACGACCATGACCTGCTGAATGATCAGGGAGAAGTTCCCGCCGGTGAGGAACTGGTCGGTGGACAGGGAGAAGAACGCACAGGCCAGGAGAAGAGCGGCCAGCGGGCCGGTGGTCGGTTGTGTGAGCAGTCTGCGGACCGTGGTCGGTGCTTTGAGTTCGGCGTACGGTTTGGTTGTGGACGGTGGCGTGGACGTGGCAGTCATCAAGAACTCCTTGCGTGGAAACATCCCCGGACACGCGGCGTCCGGTATGCGCCACGCTGTGTCGCGCCCGCTGGCGGCAACCAAGTCGGCGGGCCTACCGCCGGGCTGGCGGGAAGTCAGGTCTGTGGAGCTTGCGTAAGACCATGGGCGGTACACCGTCCCTTGTTGGTAACCCCAGGTGGCTGCGGGCTGTGAAGCAGAAAGCCCAACCCGCGAGGGAAGGAATCCCCTTCATTCACGAAGGGGATGAGGTCAAGCGAAGTCCTTGTCGGAGGAGACGCGGACGAGGAGGCGGCCGCCCTTGGTCGGAGAGAAGGGCCGGCCGCCCCGCTGAGGGGTTTCAAGGGGCGGCGGTGGCTGGTGCGCGAGCGGCTCAGCCCCAGCAGTTCTCCAGGCCGTAGGCGGTGTCCTTCGAGGTGACCCCGTCCTCGGCCTTGTCGGAGATCAGGGTGACGCCGGTGTCGGTGTAACCGGAGGCCTTCTTGCCGTCCTTGGCGTAGGTCACGACGGCCTTGACGCCCTCGGCGGCCATCTTCAGCGGGTACTGCTGCGAGGTCGCGGCGATCTTGCCGTCCTTGACGGCCTGGGTGCCGGTGCAGCCGCCGTCGACGGAGACGATCAGGACGTCCTTCTCCCGGCCCTTGGCCTTGAGCGCGGTGTACGCGCCGAGGGCGGCCGGTTCATTGATGGTGTAGACGAGGTTGATGTCCGGCTCCTTCTGGAGGCAGTTCTCCATCGCCGTCTGGCCCTTGGCCTGGTCGCCGCCGGTGTCCTGGGCGCACAGTACGTCGTCGTCGGTGGCGCCGAAGCCCTTCAGGAAGCCGTCGTGCCGCTGGACGCCGACGGAGACGCCGGGCGCGAGGTCGAGGGTGGCTATCTTCGCCTCCTTGCCCTTCATGGCGGCCTTGGCGTACTCGCCGATCAGTTCGCCGGCCTTGAGGTTGTCGGTGGCGAAGAGGGCGTCGACGGCGCTCTCCGGGTCGGTCGGGGTGTCCAGGGCGATGACCAGGACGCCCTTGGCCTTGGCCTTCTCGATGGCGGGCACGATCGCCTTGGAGTCGCTGGGCGTGATCAGGATGCCCTTCACCCCGGCGGCGACCATGTTCTCGATCGCGGTGACCTGACCGGCGTTGTCGCCGTCGAACTTGCCGGCCGCGGTCATCAGCTGGACGCCCTCGGCCTTCGCGGTCTTCTCCGCGCCCTCCTTCATCTTCACGAAGAACGGGTTGGTGTCGGTCTTGGTGATCAGACCGACCTTGACGTCGCCCGAAGCGGAGCTGGACGACCCGCTTCCGGAACCGGAACCCGGCCCGCAGGCCGTCAGGGTGAGGGCCACGACGCCCGTGGCAGCGGCGGCTCTGAGGAGGGAGGACGACAGACGAGTGGTGCGGGACATGATCACTCCTGTGGGATGACGAGCGGCACGGGGCCGGGAGTTCGGAGCATGCCGCCCCGAGGTGTCATCGCTGACTTATGTCATCGTTGACACTGCCTGGCGAGGATGATGGACTCCGTCTCCCGGCAACGTCAATGCCTTGCACCCGTCACAAATCGGCAACGCCCCCGACCGCCGTCCCGCACACCGGTCGGTGGCTGCGCCACGAGTTCGCGCCACGCGCCGTACCGCGAGTCGTGCCATGCGCCGCACCACGAGCTGTGCGCGCGCCGTGCCACGAGTCGTGCCACGCGCTGTGTCACGAAGCGCCCGGTTTCCCGTCCCTCGTCCGCCCCGCCGACCGGCCCCTCGTCCGTCCCTCGTCCGTCCCTCGTCCGTCCTTCTGAAGACCTTCCGAAGACCTTCCGGAGAGAAGAGCAGCCCATGAGCCCGCGTCAGATCACCGTCCTGGGAGAGTGCGTCGCGGACGCCTTCACCGAGCCCGCGACCGCCGCGAACGAACTCGCCCTGCGCGTACTGCCCGGCGGCGGCCCCGCGAACACGGCGGTGGCCCTGGCCCGACTCGGCACCCCGGCACGCTTCCTCGCCCGCCTGTCCTCGGATGTGTTCGGCCGCCTCTTCCGCACCCACCTGGAGGCATCCGGCGTGGACCTGTCGTACGCCGTGGCCGCCGCCGAGCCCAGCACGCTGGCCGTGGCGGAGCTGGACGCCCAGGGGCAGGCCACGTTCTCCTTCCACGCGCAGAACACGGCCGACTGGCAGTGGACGGCGGAGGAACTGGCGCGGGTGGACCTCTCCGCGGCGGCCTGTGTGCACACCGGCTCACTGGCCCTGGTCCGCGGCCCCGGAGCGGCGGCCGTGGAGGACTTCCTGGCGGCCGCCGCACCCGGCGCCACCATCAGCATCGACCCCAACGTCCGGCCACTCCTGGTGAACCCCGACGTCTACCGGGACCGTCTCGCCCACTGGTGCCGCCTCGCCGACATCCTGCGGCTGAGCGAGGACGACCTGGCACTGCTCCTGCCGGGCACCCCGCCGGAGCAGGCGTGCGACATCTGGCACGCCGCGGGGGTACGACTGGTCGTGATCACGCTCGGCGCCGACGGCGCCCTCGCCTCACTCGACGGCGAACGCCTGCGGGTGCCCGCGGTGACGACGCGGGTGGTCGACACGGTGGGAGCGGGCGACTCCTTCACCGCCGGACTGCTGCACCACCTCGCGACCCGCGACCTCCTCGGCGGCCGACTGACCGCTCTCGCCCCCGACGACGTGGCGGAAGCCTGCCGCTTCGCGGCCCGGGTCGCCGCCCTGACCTGCTCGGTCGCGGGCCCCAACCCGCCGTGGCAGAACCAGTTGACGCGCAACACGGCTACGGCCGACGCATGACGACCCGTAGGACCGTAAACCACCCGGCAGGCTGAAACCCACCCTCACCCACCCACGGACAAGGGACCCGGACCCATGACGAAAACCCTGCTCGCCGAGTTCACCGCCCGAGAGGGAGCGGAGGACGAGGTCGCCCGCCTGATCCACGACTACGCCCTGAAGGTGCGCGAGGAGGAAGGCAACCTGACCTTCGACGTCTACACCAAGGCGGCCAGCCCGCGCGCCTACTGGATCTTCGAGGTCTACCGCGACGAGAACGCCTTCCAGACCCACCTGAACGCCCCCTACGGCGCCCCGTTCAACGCCGCCCTCACCCCACTGATCGAGGAGGACGCCTCCGTACTGACGTTCCTCGATCCGCTCGCCACGCGGGCGTGACGAGCCCGGTCGGCGCGCACGGGTCAGCCCTGCTCCGACCGCGCCTGACCGGTGCGGCGGAGCAGGGCTCGGCGAGGGCCCCTGCGGGGGCGGGAGGTCACCGCCGGATGGTCGTCACCGCCGGATGGACATCACTGCCAGACCGACGTCACCTGCCACGCTTGCAGGCGGTCCAGGGTGGCGGTGCCGTCCTCGGCGAAGATCTCGATGCCGGTGCTGGAGGGGTCGGGGAAGATCTGGTCGGTGATCACGGCCTCGCCGTCGCCGCCGAAGACCTCGACGGACGACCAGTCGACGAGGACGCGCAGCTTGACCTTGCCGTTCTCGGCCTTGAGGGGCGCGGTCTGGACGCCGCCCGCGAAGGTGCTGTGGAAGTCCACGGCGCCGGAGCGGGTGCGGTCGACGTACAGCTCCTGGGTCGTGGTGTCGTAGCCGATGACGGTCTCCTCACCGCCCGAGCCGGTGCGGACCTTCAGGCCGAAGCGATCGGCGTCGTCGAGGGAGAAGGTCGCCTCGATGTCGAGCGCCTTGCCCGTGGCCGAGGGGCCGGTCAGGGGCTGCGAGGTGTTGGTGACCGTGACACCGGCAGCGGTCGTCGGCGGCTGCTGCCGCAGGGATTCCAGGCTGTCCACCGGCGTGCTGGTCAGCCGCACCCGGCCGTCGACCGTCCGCAGGGCCATCTCCCTCGGAACGCTCTGCGCGCCGCGCCAGGGAGAGGTGGGGACGGACTGGCCGTAGTCCCAGTTGTTCATCCAGCCAATCATGTACCGCTTGCCGTCCGGCGCGTCTTCCCAGGACACCGCCGCGTAGTAGTCCTTGCCGTAGTCGGCCCAGTCGGCGCGCTGGACGACGGAGAGGGCGGGTTCGTCGGCGGCGGTGAACCGGTCGGCCAGGACGTGGCCCCAGCCGCCGGTGTTCATGTCGACGACCTGGATGCGAGCCTGCTTGCCGACGTACGGGCGCAGGTCGAAGGAGGCCCAGTCGAGGGTCTCGCTGTCGGCGCCGGTCGCACTGCGGACGACCTCGCCGTCGACGATCAGGTTGACGGAGGTCTCCGTGGAGACGCGCTGGGCCTGGGTGTCGGACAGCACGATGTGGTCGACGTTGATGTGGCCCCAGCCGCCGGTGTTGTCGTCGACGATCCTGATCCGCGCCTTCTTCCCGGCGAGGTCGCCGACGTCCCAGGAGGCCCAGTTGAGCGCCTCGGCGTCCCGGCCCGTGGCGCTGCGGACCACTTCGCCGTCGACGAGGAGTTCTACGGCGGTGGGGTTGTCGGAACCGGCCGGGTGGTTGCCGCCGCCGACGAGGAAGTTGACGTACTGCTTGTCGAGGGTGAACTCGGGCGAGGTGAGGGTGCCGGTGGTGGAGTCGCCGTTCAGATAGGTGTTGACGAGACCGCCGCCCAGATATCCGGAGACCGGGTTCTGGTGGGGGAGGGTGCCGGTGGCGGGCGCGGTGCCGAAGGCGTCCCCGGTCGCGGCCCAGTCGCGGTACGTTCCGCCTTCGAAGTCGGCGAGGACCGTGCCCTCGGGCGGAGTGCTGGCCAGGACGGTTCCGGCCTCGTGCGCGTGCCGTCCGCCACCGATCTTGAAGTTCAAGTAGGGGCTGTCGACCGTGAATTCGGGCGAGGTGAGGGTGCCGGTGGCACCGTCACCGCCGTGGAAACTGTTGGCGAGCCCGTCCCCCTCGAAACCGGAGACGGCCCCCTGCCCGTCCAGCGCCCCGCCCGCCGGCCCCTGCCCGAACGCCGTGCCGGTGCTGGTCCACTCACCGAACCCGGCACCTTCGAAGTCCTGTACGACGGTGCCGCCGGGCGGCGTGTACGTGCCCTTGTCCTCGGCGGTGAACGTCGTGCCGTCGAAGTCGCCGACGAAGTACTGGGCGGCCGAACCCCCGGCGATACCACCGGGGTTGATGTTGACCACCAGCACCCATTTGATGTTGTCCGGGTCCCCGTCCACCGCGAGAGGGAAGAGATCCGGACACTCCCACACACCACCCGTCGCACCGGCCGGCCCGAACTCACTCAGCAGCTCCCAGTCCTTGAGATTCTTGGACGAGTAGAACCGCACCTTGTGCTCGGCGGACAGCGACACGGTCATCAGCCAGCTGTTCGTCGGCGCGTACCACTGCACCTTGGGATCGCGGAAGTCCCTGGAGTCGATGTCGATGACGGGATTGCCCTGGTACTTGGTCCAGGTGCGGCCGCGGTCGGTGCTGTAGGCGAGCGACTGGGCCTGCTCGCCGCCGTTCTTGTAGGCGCTCGTGTAGACCGCCACCATGGGCGGATTCTCCTGTGTACCGAACCCAGTGGTGTTGCCCCAGTCGACGACCGCGCCACCCGAGAACACCATCTCCTCGTCATCGTGCGACAGAGCGAGCGGCAACTCCTCCCAGTGCACGAGATCCCGGCTCACCGCGTGCCCCCAGGACATGTCGCCCCAGGAGTCGCCGTTCGGGTTGTACTGGTAGAAGAGGTGGTACTCGCCCTCGTAGTACACGAGCCCGTTGGGGTCGTTCATCCAGTTCTTCTCCGGAGTGAAGTGGAACTGGGGTCTGTAGACCTCGGCGTACGACAGCGTGTCGGCGGCGACGGCCCGGGGAGCGAGCGGCGCGGCGGCCAGAGCACAGACCGTCGCCACCGCCGCCACCAACCGCATACGGGCATGCCGGAATACGCGTACAGAGCCCATGGTCTCTCCTTGTCCCACGGTCCTCCGCACACCGGCACACCACCGACTGCGGCCCCGGCGCGAACGAACCGAAAGTGATCCCCCGGACCGACACCGACGTCCACACCGCCGACCCGGGAATTGCCCTCACGGATGTCATCGTTGACTTGTGTCATCGCTGACATCGAGTGCCCGATTATGAAGCGCGACATGGGCGGTGCGTCAACGGTGCGGGCACGATTGCCCCGAACCGACTTTGGGGCCTGCCGGGCGCAGTCGAGGCCCCAACTCCTCGCAGGGCACGCGCGACTGGGGGGCTGGTCCGATCCTGCTCCGGGGGTGGTTCGGGATGGTTCGTGGTGACGGGTAGGGGCAGTTGGTTCTCAAACCCAGCACCAACTGCCCCGCCCACAGCTGCGATTCGACCCGGGGTAAACCGGTCCACAATCCGGCAGCCCATGGCCGGCCATCTCGAACGCCTCCCGCCCATGGACGGGATCTGAGCTGTGACGTGCGGCCGCCGTTGATCATCGTTACTCACACAAGTCACGATGATCAACGGTGGCCGCACCCGTCTCCGCACCGGCCCGGACCAGACGCCCGACCAAGAAAGCAGATCGTGATCACCACTCTCCTCGCCGTCATCGGAACGCTCCTCGGATCGATCGTCACCGGCACCTTCCAACACCTTGCGGCCGGCCGCGCCGAACGTGCCGCCGCGGCGGAGCAGTTGCGCCGCGACCGGCTCGACGCGGTGACCACACTCGCCTCCGCCGGCTCCGACCACCGACGGGCCCTGTGGCTGCGCGGAGAGGCTCGGCTGCGCGGCGCCGACAACGATGAACTGGAAGAACTGCGAGCCAAGTCCCACATCACCCGCTCCGCGATCACCCGCCCCCTGGTCGCACTGCGGCTCCTCGTGCCCGACCCGGCTGTCCACGCCACCGCCCAGGCGATGGTCGTCGCCACGTACGACATGGTCGATGCCGCCACGAGCATCGAGGAGCTCACCGCGGCACAGGACGCGGCACGCGCCGCACACGACCGCTTCGTCGACGCCGCCGCTTCGTACTTCAGCGCCAACACCTGACAGTGCGAGGGCTGATGTCTTGGATGAGTTCAGCCGAAATTCCGGAAGACCTGAGGCTCCGACGGCTAGGCGTGTTGGGGCGGGTGACTCGAAAAAGCGCCCGGTGGAGGCAAAGGGCTCCACCGAGGCAACTACTAGTGTTCGGGCTCCTTCTCGGCCGACTTCGTCATCCAGGACTGACAGACCCATCGGGCAATCACACCCACGACGAGTGACACGAGAATTGCACCCCAGTCAACGATGTGCGGGAGCCCGGGAAAGAAGCCGAAGAAGGCGAGTGTGGCGACGAGACCGACGAGGAACGCGGCGATACCGGCCCGACGCCGTCGCGCTTCCCACGCCCGGCCGGATTCCCGTCCCTCTCGATCTTGCTGCTCCGTCATGAAACGCCTCACTTCGTGATGTGGTGGCACTGACTCACGCGGCGCACTCCGTTGACGTGGAGGTGGCCGCACGCCTTGCCATAACGAGGCAATGTCTGGGGAGAGTTGTTCCGCATCGGGTCGATCTTGCACTCGCTGTGGGTCCTGCCGCGTGACGTGCGGTAGGTGCGATTGTTGGTGTCGGCGTATGTGAAGTCGATGCGCCAGTTGCAGAAGCCACTGCTGAGTGCCCCGACGAAGGCGCAGTCGACGCCGGCGTTCTGGTAGGTGATCTTCCTCCCGCTCCCCCGGATGATGTGCGTGAACATGCAACCGGTCGGGACCTTCATTGTCACGCCGCCCACGCTGTATTCGAAGGTACGCACGGGAGTCGACCCGATCGCCGTGGCGTGCGCACTCGTCGACGCGGTGAGAACGAGGGCACCGGCGGCGGCTAGAGCGGTGGTGAGGCGCGCGACGTACTGCATGACCAATCGACCCTTCTGGTGATCTTCTGATGAGCACCTGGGACAACGGTGCGCCGTTGCGACCAGACAGCAGGACGTCGGCTAATTCACTGCCATGAGTGATCAAGGGAAACATGAGCTGACCAGCAGAAACGTGCGCGGACATAGTTCAGGGCGAGTGCGGATCTGAAGCTGACGACGAGGCTGGCCGGCCAATCGCCAGAGCCGGTCTCTCCGTGGCCCGAGCCGTCCTGCGCATACGGCACACCGCACACGTTTCCCGGATCACCGCTTCGAGCGACGGCCATCGCCGTCGAGAGCTTCGACGGTTTCCTCGTCATGGCGTCGGAGCCGGGTCGTGTGGTCTTCCGGTGTCCACTGAACGTTGGGTCGGTGAGGTCTCGGGTGCGTCAGATGAGGAATTCACCGACCCATGTAGGTCCAAGAGATGCATGGGCAAGTATGCGGATTCGACTTCGACCGGAATGCCCGCGTCGAACCTCGTGCAAGCGATGGCGAGGGGGCCCAGAGCCACCAAGCCCTCGCCGTTCCCGGACCGGCCTCGTTGCCGGTCCAGTACTCGTGATGCCAGGTGAGCACGTCCGACAGCGCGGCGTTGAACCGTTCCGTCTCTTGAGCAGGGTGCTCCAGGTTTCCCGGCGTCCAGTAGACGGAGAGCCGGTTGCCGGCATGCAGATACTCCTGCGGGCCGGTTGCCGGAAGGTTCTTGATCACCCCTTTTCTTCCGATACGGCACGGGACCGGGCCCTCCGCCGCGGCTCCCGAGATGAACAGTCCCGAGCCGACCTGCATCGCGGTGACCCATGCCTCCCACGTCGTGACCCCCTCCGCCAAGGAATCCGTAAGACAGTTCCACTTGGCGACGGTCGGCCCCGCCGGCCGACGCACGACCCGGGCTGCGGAGGCGAGCGCAGATCATCGCCTGGTGCAAATCTTGGACATCATCTCGGCCGCTCCAACTGCTGGAGTCGGTGGCTTGCCGCGTTGCGGACACGGCGGGTTCGTCCCCGTTCAGCGAGCAGTCTGAGGGCGTGGGGTGCGGTCACGGTCTGCGTGGTCGCGGCCATGCGCTGGAACCAGTCGGATGCCCCGGTGAGATCCTCGGCTGACCACGGCCTGCCCAGGGCGATGGATCGGAGCAGGCCCCACTCGCGCAGCCGACGAGTGAGGAAGCCGCGCTCGTCGATCACCTCGGTCATGGCCTGGGCCCAGGCGGCGAACCGGGCGTCGGTCAGCAACTGTGCGGCCCGACGGTCCAGATGGCGACCCACCGCGCCGTCCGCCATCGCTGTGTCCTGGTCGCGCAGCACAGCGGCCACCAGGTCGGCTTCGTCCGCCTCGGCGACCACCTCCAGCGCCTGCAGGTAATCGGCAAATCGCCGGTGCTCGGCGGGCTCCTCGTCGAGGTGAGGACCGGTCATGCCGCCATCCCTTCCGGGCGCTCCATCAGTCGGCCACGTTCGGTGTTGTTCGGGCCGGCCGTTGCTGTGGTGGCCAGGCCAGACTCAGGTCGTGCGGTAGGCGATGCCGTGCATGGCGTCGTGTCAGCACTGGCCCCGGCTGCGAACTCAGCCCTCCGCGTCGGCAAACCTCTGCGCGAGGTCGCGATGCCTGTCTGCGGCCAGCTTCCCCTGGGCCGGGCTGATGGTCGATCCAGCCATGCGGCTCAAGCGTTCGACCTCCTCCGAGAAGCGCAGGTGCTCGCGCCGCGCGTGCTCACGGCAGGCAAGGCAGGTGACACGATCCGGGCGAGGAGAGGTCATCGCATACGGCACCCGCAGCCCGCATCCAGTAGTGACAAGGCTCGGCAGATCACCGGCCAGACCAAACGTGGATGCCAACACGTTGCGGGTAACGGCATCGTCGTGGACCACCTTCGACTGAACGTGGATGTGCGGATCGTTCCCGCCCATGGGTCCTCCCTGCCCCGGCGACCGGACTGGCCGAGAAGTGCTGTCGCCCGGCCGCATCCTGCACAACGAGTCTGCCATGGGCCCACGAGCGCCACCCCACCAGTGATCTTGCTGCGCGATGAGGGCCGAACGACGCCTTGCCACTGCCCCCGGCCCGAACGCGACCACGCCCTACTGCTGTTCGCGCATCTCCTGCGACGCCATCCTGAACACGGCTGGCCCCTGCTGCGGTCCGCACCCACCGGCAGCACGCCCGAGGCGCGCCGCACCGCGTTGACCACCCTCGCCGGATGGCCCGCCGACACCCTCACACAGGAGGCCGCCGACCACCTGCACACCACCCAGGCACCTCAGCCGGCCAATCCCCAGGAGCCACGCCCTGACCCCGACTCCCCACCGCCTTGAGCCGTACGCCCAACTGGCGAGATGGCCGGTCATGACGAAGGCGATGTGGCCTGGCGCTGTGTGGCCGTGGCCGTCCTCAGCTGCCGCGCGATGTCGTTCGCGAAGTAGAAGTAGCTGACCATGACGGAGCCGGGCGGGCTGAGAGAGTCAGCCATCGCTACGGAGCATGCTGAGGATGTGGGGCCAGGCAGCCGCCCCCAACAGCGCGTCAGCTTCGGGCGTGCCCCCGTACAGGAATCGCGGGGATGCCGATGCGGGGCTCTCGCCTGGAAGTCGCGGGCGGTGGCCGGCATCGTGGCGGGCGATCAGACGCACGGTGGTCCCGGCTGAGCGCCGGCGCCTGGCCAGTTGTTCGGCGAAGGGAAGGGACGGCCACATGGCGTCGTCGCCGCCCGCGACCAGCAGGAGATCGGCCCGAGCCTTGTCGACGGAGATGTCCGCCGGCGGGAGCAGGTGAGCGAAGGTCAGCTCACTGCGCTCGTACCATCCGCGGATGGCGACCGGCCCGCTGCCCGGCTCTGCGGGAGCCCAGGAATCATCCAGTGGGAGGAAAGGCAGCGCCTGCTCTCGCCAGGTCCAGGACGATCGATAGGGGTGCTGCGCTCCGTCACGGCCTGGTCCGACGTTGCACCACACGCGGGACGTCGGCGACAGCGCGACGACCGCGTCCACGCGTGGATCGTGCACTGCCGTGAGCAGCGCTGCCTCAGCCCCCTTGGAGGCGCCCAGGATGCCGATGCGCTCCGCCCCGTTCGCCTGGAGGAAGTCGACGGCGGCGGTGAAGGTCTCCAGGGGAATCTCGCAGATTCCCGGGCACTGCCCCGGCCCGCCGAACCAGCGGATCGACAAGGCCGTCATGCCCTGCTCGGCGAGGATGCGTGCTCTCTCCCGTTCGACGCGCCCGCTGGAACCCGCCAGCACCACAACGCCGATGTCGCTGCCGCAGGTAGGAGCGACCAGAACGCCCTCCCATGGATCGGCCACCTCGCGCTCAATGACCTCCACATGGCCCCCAGTTGGTCCGCCTCAGCCTGTCGGCACAGCCTAATCAGCCTCGTCGCTCGTCCCGGACCGACCGCGCACCCGGGGTCGTTGAACGGAGCCTTGCACCGGAGACCGCCGACGCCTGAGATCCGACACCTTGGCAGATCGGATCACGCGGCGTCGAAGTAATGTCGAAGAAATGCGGTGGCACGCAGCTCGTTCTTACAGCTATACGAGGACGGCGAGGACGACGAAGATGATGAGGCCGACGAGGTGAGAGCAGACCGCAGGCCTACAGTCACGGCATGAACAAAACAATTGTGTGGCTTCTGGCATGCGCCGGAGCAGGCGTCATCCTGTGGTTGCTGACCAGCTCGCCGGACATCAGCTCGGCCTACTCCCGCTCCGAGTGCCACTCCGTACTGGGCAACGACTGGAGCCCCGCCCATGGGTCGATGGAGGACGGAGTGGAGGCGATGTGCACCACCTACCAGTCGCGCCGCCTGGGCTGGGCGATATTGGTCGCGGTGCCGACGGCGGTGCTCGCGTCGGCGGGCCTGCGTAGCCGAAACGCCTGACGGAACTCCTCCCGGCTCCTCTGACCTCGAAGGCCGTGTCAGGAATGATCTGCCGCATCACGATGTCGTCCGGAAGCCGTTCGCGATGGCGTCACGCTTCCGGGACGCCTTCTTCGACTGCCTGACCGCGCGCCGGGATACGTTGTTCGAGTCGAAGTGAACGCAAAAGCTCCCGACCTGTGCTTCTACAGGTCAGGAGCTTTTTCCGGAGTGCCCCCGGCAGGATTCGAACCTGCGCACACGGCTCCGGAGGCCGGACAGTTCCCAGACGTTTTAGCAGGTCAGCGGCCTGTCTGACTAACTGTCAGGCTCGCCGTCCCGCGTATGTCCCGCGATCTAGAAATGTCCTATTCTGACCTGCATGCCTCGATTGTAGTGTCCCGGAGATCTCCGGGACCAGGCTGCGGAGTACCCGGAAATAAATTCGACAGCCCCTGCTGTTGAGTGTCGGCCACACTGGCTGCACGGGAGGGGCGGTGCCGTACCTGAAGCTCTACAACACGAATGGCGGCGTGACTGAGGTCGCGCCGCGTCTTGCTGATGCCGAGGCCGATGTGCAGAGCATCGTCGAGGGCAACATGGAGAAGTTGCTCGGGGTCCGGTTCCTGGCAAGCGAGTACAGCACTGGCCCGGTCCACGGCGGCCGGATCGACTCGCTGGGCCTCGACGAGAACGGGGCTCCCGTGGTTGTCGAGTACAAGCGCGGTGTGGACTCCGGCGTCATCAACCAGGGGCTGTTCTATCTCGGCTGGCTGATGGATCACCGGGCCGAGTTCCAGCACCTGGTCCGCGACCGGCTCGGGGCCACGACCGCGGCCCAGGTGCTGTGGAGTGCGCCCAGGCTGATCTGCGTCGCCGGCGACTTCACCCGCTACGACGTGCACGCCGTACGCGAGCACCGCCGCAGCATCGACCTGGTCCGCTACCGATTCTTCGGCAAGGACCTGCTTGGTCTTGAGACCGTGGCTTCGGTCACCGGGCGCACGCCGTCCGCCAAGCGAGTTCGCCGGCGCGCGGCCGGGCTGCCGCCGGTCCGCGCGCACAGTGGGGCGCTGGCGGAGCTGGCGGAGGCGGTCGATGAGGTGTTGCTTGGCCTCGGGGACGGCGTCAGCCGGGTGCAGCGCAAGCAGTACCGCGCGTATCAGCGTCTGCGGAACTTCGCCTGTGTCTGCCCGCCGCAGAAGACCAAGCTCCTTGTCTACCTCAAGGCCGATCCGAGGGATGTCGACCTCGTGCCCGGCTTCACCCGGGACGTGACGGGGCTCGGCCACCACGGTACGGGCGACCTGGAGGTGCAGTTGCGGTCCGAGCGGGACGTGGAGCGGGCTGTGGACCTCTTCCGCGCGAGTTACGCGGCGGGGTAGCCGCCTCGTGCAGCTGTGACGCGGATGCTCGCGGGACTGCGCGGCTGTGGATGTTGTGGTGGCGGTGCCTTCCGACGAACGGGCAGGTAGTGGCGGTGGACCATCAATGATGCGGAGGTTCGCCGGTTTGGCCAACCGGCGATCCTCGGCTATGTTGCGCCCCTCGGCCGCCGCGTTGATGCCTGGGCGCGGGTGACCTGGCCTTGGTCATTCGGGGTGGCCTTGCTGGTCCGGTGGCGGAACAGGCAGTGGCCAGTACGCCGTGTCTCGCCTGCCGCCCAGCGCTTCGAGTAGGAAGTCTTCGGACAACTGTAGGGCCGGGGCGCAGCGCAGGAGCTGGGAGGGAGTGACGGGAGCACCGTCGAGCCAGGCGGTGACCAGCGGTTCGGGGAGGATAGCTTCCTCGGCGAGCTGGGCACTGCTCATGCCGAGATGGCGGGTGCGGTGGCGCAGATAGGCCGTGTTTTAGAACCAGGTCTGTTGCCGCGCCTCGCGCCGTGATGATCGTGGTGTGGGGCGTGGGGATCTCTCGAATGAGCAGTGGGCTGTGCTGGAACCGTTGTTGCCGGTTGCGCAGGTCGGCAGGCCGTCGGGGGCTTCCCCCGAACGCTCGGTGGTCGAGGCGGCCGTCCGGGAGGCGGGCTGGGTGCGCTGCCCCGCGTGCGCGCACGTCGGGCCATCGGCCAACCACGCCTGCACCGCCGACGCCCCGGCTGGCGACCGGTCACCCACCTCACCCGAACCTGGGCTGGATCAGGAGCAGGAACTCGCGCCACCGGCCCCCGCCGCGACGTCGCTGGCCGAGTACGGGGCGGCCGCCCAGGGCCTAGGGCTGCCGGGGGCGGACCACCCGTCGTGGGAGGCGGTGCCGCTGCATCTGCGGCAGCAACTGCGGGGCCCCGCGCGCGAACTCGTGTCGCCGGTGCAAGGGCCGCTGGCGGCGCGGGAGAACCGAAGCCTGCTGAGCGCGGTACGAGCGGCCAGCCGGATGCGGATGACCGGCGCGCATTGGCCACTGCTGCTGACTGCCGACCGGGAGTCGTTCGGCAGCCCGCGCAGCCAGCGTGCCCAGAGGCTGTACGCAGTGCTGGAGCAGGTGGCGGCTCAACACGCGGCGCCCGCCGAGAATGAGGGCGTTGGCCCGCAGGCTCGCCATGTTGAGCGAACCGTTCGCAACCTTCACTGAGACCGGACATGGCCGTGGGCGATGTCCCAGTCGGTGGCCATCAGCTCCAAAGTCGGCACCCAGCATGGGGGGGGGTGCGGTGCGGGGCCGGTGATGGCGGCACCACGAGGGCTTTTCATGAGTGGTACGGGGCGACGGGGGGGGAAGGCCAAGGGGGCGGAGGGACCGGCCGGAGGCCGATGGTCGCAGGTTGCCAGCCCTGCGCCGGTGTGGGCGTCTGGGCGCCGCTGGCTGACCTGCCCGGCGGAGGGCGGGACTTTGGTCATGAGGGCATCGGGTGACCTGAAGTCGTCACTTCATCCGGTGCGTTGGGAGACCCGCGGGCTGGGCGGCGGGAAGAGAAGTACGGTGGGAAACCCTCACGTTCCGTTTTCATCAGAGACCGTAATGCGGAGCCTTGGATCACCCGATCGGGCTACTTTCATGAGGGTCTGATGAGCGGTTCCGAAGGGTAAGGTCAGCGCATTCAGACTCCATATCGCCATCGTTTCGCCCGCGATGGTCAAAGGGTGACCTGTATTGGTCGTTTCCCGGCGGAGGGTGACCGTCCGGTCTGTCAATGGGCCTTGGAGGGTTCCGTTTTCACGGACGCCCGGTGACGTGATGTTGATCATGGTGTGCGGCTAAGTTGCGAAGCATGAGTCGGGACCCCTCTAGCACAGGGGCCCCGACCGATGACCCATGTACAGCCCTGCATCAAAGGAAATGCACATGACTCAATTGCGCCGGTGGCTGGTGTGGCCGCGTCCGGCAGCAACAGAAACTAGCATTCCGCTGGTCTTGCTGCCCCAAACCAATCTGCTGAGTTGCCTGGTGGTGAAAGTGCGCTGGGGCTCGGTCGCGATGACTCTCCTGGCGACGGTTTCGGCGGTCTACGGGCCGGTAGTGCCCGAGCAGGTGTGGTGGGCCTTGGTGGCCGGGGCGGTCACCGACCGCTCGGTCTTCAGCTACCAGCGCTTCCGCCGCCGTTGATGGTAGTGGTGCGGGGTGGGGACCCGATGCCGGGTCCCGCCCCGCACCGCAGCGCAATGGGTTTTGGGGATGGTGCCGGAGGGGGTTTCCGCTCTCTGGGGTGCCACAGACTCAGCGGATGGGCGAGAAATATGAATGAGAAGGCACCGCGCTCTGGGCAGAAGGAGCGCTATCAGTACGGCTATTGCGCGTTCACGCAGTGCGGACGCCGGTTCAGGAGGAAAAAGGGGCGGGGTCGTCCGCGCCAGTACTGCCAGGAAGCGTGCAAGCAGCGGGCGCAGCGGTTACGCAGTCGCCCGCAGCCGACGGGGCCGGCGCCGGTGATGCTCTCCCCGCGCTGGGGCCCGGGAGTCGCTCAGCAGTTGCACGCGTTGACCGCGGAACTCGTCAGTGCCGAACACCGTGGTGCCGATCTGGCTGAACTCGCCGGGCGCGCGGCGGCGGTCGGCGCCGAGGTTGCCCACTACTGGGGGGCCGCCGTGCACGACGCCCGGACGCAAGGGGCCAGTTGGGGCGACGTGGCACGTCAGGCGAAAGTCAGCGAGGCGACCGCCCGCGCCAAGTGGAACGAACGGAGCCTGCGTCGGCAGATGTGCCGGCGGGCCAGGCAAGCTGCGGTCGAGGTACCGGAGTCGGCCGATGCCGTACCGCCCACCGGTACCACGGACCACCGGCAGCGTCTCGGCTCCGCTCTGTCCTTCCTCCTGCGTTCCCGCCACAAGACGGCTCAGGAGGTTGCGCAGGAGGCGGGGCTGTCCCCCTCGGGGCTGTCCCGGCTGCTGGCGGGGGAGCGCGTGCCGGACTGGGCGACCGTGTTCACCGTGGTCACGGCGGCCGGCGGGAAACCGGAGGATTTCCGGGTGCTGTGGGAGTGGGCCCACGGCCGGCACCCCTTGCCCCGGGCCTCCGCGTCGACAGCGCTGGCGCGGCTGCAGGGAACACTGCGCGGTCTGCTCCTGGCCGCAGGACGTACAGCTGACGGAGGGCACATGCCCAAGGACTGTGAGGAACTGGCCGCCGTTCTGGGTGGTGACCTCGTTCCTGACTGGGAAACCACCGGCCGGATCGTCACCCGGCTCGGTGGCAGCCCCGCCCTGGTCCGTCCGCTGTGGGACGAGGTCCAGACGGCGTTCCTGATCGCGCTTGACTTCTTCCCCGGCCAAGGAGTACCCGGTGCGCGCGAGCTCACCTGACGGTTTCCAGGCCGACCGCCGCCGATCGAGGCTGCCGGCAGGACGGCGGCGGTCACCGGGCCGAGCCCTCGCCTCCTCCGGCGTCGGGGTGACGGCCGCATCCCGATGCGACGGCGCGGAGGTCGAGATCGGCATGCCGGCCGCCTTCACCGCGTTCTGCCAGGTCCACCTGGACATCTACACCCGCTACGCCGCCCTGCGGGTGGGCGATGACGGGCACGGGCGCATCCTGGCGCGGGCGGCGCTGGGCGACCTGGCCATGGTGTGGGCCGAGGCACTGCAGAGCCCCTCGCCCTCCGCCCTGGCCTGGCGGCTGCTCACCGCCCGGATCACCCGCGCCGCTGCCGACGACCGGGCCCTCTACCGCGTCCTGCCCCTCGCGCAGGCCGACGCCGTACTGCTGCGCTACCGGCTGGGCTTGCCCGAGGAGAAGGCCGCCGCGGTGATGGGCTGGCAGCCGGGCGAGTTCACCACGCTGCTGAAATCCGCCGTACGGACCGGTGCAGCCGCCTGACACGGCCCACCTCGCCGCCCGGTCGCTACGTGCGCCCGCGTACGCCGGTGAGGTCATCGATGCCCGAAACGGAGCCCGGGATGCAATTTCACTCCTGTGGGCGACCGCAAACCCGAGGTCTGAGGTGGATCATGTAACGCGTAACTCCTAGCATGGAGTGCCTACTTGACATACCGTCGTGCGGGGCTTCCTGCCGAGGTGTGCGTCGGGCGAGGGCATGCGGGGGCCGTGCGGATGATCGATGTGAGTCAGGCCAGCGACGCACGCATCTACAGCTTTCTCCTCGGTGAAACCGACCACTACCCGGCCGACCGCGAAGCCGCCGGGCGTCTTGCTGAGCTAGTTTCAGATACTCATCAACTGACCCGGATCAACCGGCAGTTCCTGCGCCGAACGGTGCGCTATCTTGCTGCCGTCCAAAAGATCGAGCAGTTCCTCGACCACGGCTCGGGGCTGCCGACCGCCCGGAACAACGTCCACCACGTCGCCCGCCGCGCCAACTCCGCGGTCCGTGTGGTCTATGTCGACAACGATCCGATGGTCGTGGCGCACGCCCGGATGATGCTGGACAGCGAGCACTCTCTGATCGTCGACGCCGACATGTGCGACACCACAGCCGTGCTCGGCGCCAGCGAGCGGGCCGGCGTGCTGCGCCGCCGGGCGGCGGTGGGTGTGCTGTTTCTGTTCTCTCTGCACTGCGTCGCCGACGAACGAGATCCCTGGCAGTTGGTCCGTCACGTGATGGACCAACTGCCCTCCGGCAGCTGCCTGGTGGTCAGCGACCTCGTCAGCGACGACGCCGGCGCGCGGGACGAGGTCTCGCAGCTGATGCACCGGCTGACCGGCCGCCCATGGGTGGTGAGGGCGCCATCCGAGATCGACCGCTTCTTCGACGGCCTGGAACCCATCGGCGGCCCGATCGGCGACGTCGCCCAGTGGAGGCCCGGCACGCATCTGAAACTTCCGCGCCCCGACCGCACCTGGAGCGTCTACGGCGGCATCGCACGCAAACCCTAGAAGCGCAGGAGAGGATTTAGTCGGCCAGCTGGTCGATGTAGTGCTGCAGCAGGTCGAGGGTCTCCTCGCGTGTGGCCGCCTGGGCCCACAGACTGGTCAGCACCAGCCGGTGGCGTTCCACCTCGGTGGTGTGGGTCAGGTAGCTTCCGCCGTTGCGTACTTCCAGGTACACCATGTCCTCGCCGCCGTCCGGGGGGAAGGCGAGGAAGGTGATGGACGGGGCCGGGGCCATGACCGCGTCACCCGCGCTGAACGGCAGGACGCGGATGCGGATGTGCTCGACGTTCTCCTCCAGGCTGTACAGCTCGCGCAACTGCTGACGCATCACCGCCGGCCCGCCGACCGGCCGGGCCAGGACAGCCTCGTCCACCAGCGCGTAGAAGTGGGGTGGCTCGGCGGCGTGCAGTAGCGCGCGGCGCCGCTGGCGCACGGCCACCGTGCGCTCGCGCCGCTCGGACTGTTTCTCGGCGTCGTCGGCGGACAGGTCGGGGAAGGCGAGCCGTGTGAGGGCCCGCGTGTACTCTGCAGTCTGCAGCAGGCCGGGCACGTACTGCACTTCGTAGGTGCGGATCTCGCGGGCGGCGGTCTCGACGCTGATGAGGCGTTCCAGCCAGCCGGGGACCACATCGCGGAACTCCTCCCACCACAGAGTCTGCCGCGCCCGCTCGATCAGCGTGACCAGAGAGTTCAGTTCGGCTTCGCTGGTGACCCCGTAGTACTTGGCCAGGCCAAGCACCGTGTTGGCTTTCAGCGGCGTGGTGCCGTTCTCGATGCGGCTGAGGGTGGCCGCCGAGCCGACCACGCCCGACCGCACTACATCAATCAGCCGCAGCTGTTTGTCCTTGCGCAACTGGCGCAGGTGGGCGCCCACCACCCGGCTCGCACCGGCCGGATAGGCGCCCGGGTCGTCGCCGTCTCCGACAGCCCGAAGGATTTGACCGCCAGACACTCAGACTCCCTTGGTCACCCGCTGGTCCAACTCCAGGGCCAGAGTGGGGATCTGGTGAGTAAGACCGCAAGCCTGGAGCATCGATATTCAGTCGGCCAGGTGGTCAAACTCTCCCCCCTTTACGCCAGTCAGCATCGCCGCCATTTCCGAACGTGTGAACACTAAGGCCGGTCCTCCGGGGAACCGGGAGTTGCGTACGGCGGTTTCCCCGTTCGGAAGGGCCGCAAATTCTACACAACTTCCGCCCTCCGGTGTGCTGGCCGAACTCTTCACCCACCGGATGCCGGTGATGCTGTCGGCCGCGACTCCGTTTGCGTAGGCTCCCAACTCTCGTCCTTTCCCGCTGACGTCGGCGCAGTTCCGCACGGCCCGGCCCCGCCCGCACAGCGTCGTGCGGGCCTGACGGCAGAGACGGCGACGCCCGTGAAATTTTCATGGGCACATGGAATTTCCGTCGATCTTAGAGCGTGATTTTCATGCATGTCGTCCCCCGAAAGGGCGTTCTTGTCCATGTGATGATCCGACAAGCAAGGGGGTGGTTGGCCATGCGACCGGGCGAAGAGCCGCGAGCGGTCAGCTTGGCTGGATCTGCACGGGTAGCGCCGCCTGGCGAATCACCGGCACTCGACTGGGGCCTGGCGATGGGCGTCTCCGCCGCCAACTTCGCCGCCGCGAAGATCAACCCCAGTTCTGAAGGACTCGACCGCGCACGGCAGTTCACCCAGGACAACCTCCGGCGGTGGGGCGTGGACCGCGCCGTGGACGACACGGTGAGAGTGATGGCCGAACTCGCCGCAAACGCCCTGCGCCACACGACCGCTGGCCGGGAAGGAGCCTGGCTCGGGCTGGCCACCAGCCCGCGCGCCGTGACGTGCGTCGTGCTCGACCCAAGTCCCCGCCGGCCGACCCTCCTCACGAGCAGCGGCCTGCCCACCGCAGGCCGGGGACTGCACGTCGTCACCGCCCTGTCCGCCACATGGGGGTGGAGCCCGCAGGACCGAGGCAAAGCGGTGTGGGCCCGCATCCCGCTCTAGCGGCCCTGGCTCTACCACAAGTGATTCTCCGCGCGGCTGCCGTTCCAGGCGGTGGCGGCGTCCAGCTCGGGCAGATCGGCGGGGTTGACGTCGCGGTGAGGTCGGCCTGGGGCGCGGTCTGCGAGGGATCATCCGCCGGTCAACGATGCAGCGAGGACTGGGCGCCCTACCCGGCGTGCGGCGTTCATGAAGGGCCACCTCCAGCTCGTCGGTATTCACCGGGCGTGGTCGAGCCTCTCGGTGGGCAGGGCGCTGCGGCACGGCACTCTGGGCGTGGGCCCGTAAGCACGCGTGGGAGCGGGCCAGGGCCTGGAGGACGGCGGCTGGCCAAGGCTCGGGCTGCAGCCGCGGAGGGCGCCCCGTTCTCCATGAGCCGACCGCGCCTCCGGCCCCGGTGGTCGGATGGACGACCGCCGGGGTCAGCGGGCGCGGGTGACCTCGATGATTGTGTCCGGGCAGCCGTCGAGGACCTCGGCGAGCGTGGCCTGTTCGGCGGGGTCGACGGCAAGGCCCCAGCGGGTTTTGATCGCGATCCAGTCGGTGGCGTACGTGCACCGGTAGCTGGCGGCCGGCGGCTGCCAGGTGGCCGGGTCCTGGTCGGCTTTGGAGCGGTTGCTGGCGGCGGAGACCGCGATCAGGGCGCGGGGGTCGTCGAGGTCATTGGCGTAAGCCTGGCGTTCGGCCGGGGTCCATCCGGAGGCACCAGAGTCCCAGGATTCGGCGAGAGGTACGAGGTGGTCGATGTCAAGGGCGCGGGCCTGGGTGAAGCTGGTGTCGTCGTACGGTGAGTACCAGGAGCCGCCTGTCAGCGCGCAGTTGCTGCCCTGGGCGGGGGCGGTGACGGCTTCTTCCAGGAGAACCTCGTTGCGGGTGTTGCAGCCGTCGCGGTCGGCGTCGGTCCAGTGCCGGAACTTCGTGCGTTCGTAGCCGGTGCGGTCCTCGTCCTGGACGGGCAGGGCCAGCAGGGCGTCTCGGGCGGGCAGCACGACGGTGTCACCGGGAGCGACGGCGTACGCCGTGGTGGTCGGAGCGAGCAGGAGGGTGTACATGGAGACGACGGCGGACGCGGCGCCGGCGGCACGGGCGAGACGCATGAGGGGATTCCTTCCGAAGACCACAGACAGGCTGTGATCTTGGTAGCGGACCCGATAGCCGGTTGTCCGCCGCTCGGCCGTCGACTCACCCGTGAAGACGGTAAGTCACATCGTCGCCTAGCTGACGCGGCCTATGCCGCGCGGGACTCCCGCCGGCCAGGTTCGGTGCCAGTGACCGCTGGCCGGATGGCGATCATGAGCCGGACCATCTCGTATAACACACGACGTCCTGACTTTCCTCGGAGCCGGTGGGAACCTCACACCCGACCATCAGCGCATTCCTCGATCGATACGCAAACTGGCCCAGCAGAGCCAGCTTTCACTCGGCATTGACTGGGGCCTGTCGATCCCGGCCGCTCATGATGGCTATACACACGAGTCGCGGCTCCGGTCCACTTCTTGGGCTCTGTCGCTGATTTGGGGGTGCGTGACGATCAAGAGCAGGCGGGCATCACCAGCGCGTGGGGGATGTGGTTCGCCTCGCTGACCTCCTTCTTCAGGGGCCGGAGTCGAGGTAGAAGAGGTTGCCCTTGGGGACGCTGAGGTCCGTCTTGCCGTGCGGTCCACGGTGGGGTCGGCCGCCTGTCCGGGATGTGGATGGAGATCCTCGCGAGTGCACTGCTACTACCAGCGGTGTCTGGCGGACCGTCCCGTTGCTGGTCGGCAGGTGCGACTGGACCTGCGGGCACGTCGTCTCGTGTGCGGCAACAACAGTTGCGGATGTCGAACCTTCGACGAGCAGATCCCGGGCCTGACGCGTCGACACGCACGCCGCACGAATGCCCTCACCGCCCAGCTCACCGACATCGCCCTGTTCCCGGGCGGACGAGCCGGCGCCAGTCTGTGCGGACGCCTTGCCGTCACCACCGGCAAACTCACGATCCCGCTGTCCGGGATTGTGCTGGCGACGAGAGCCGCAGCGGCTACTGCTTCGACGCCGTCTCCGCCAGCGACGCGTGCTCCGGAGGCCGCGTGACTCGCTGGAGTGCTCGCTCGCGCACATCGATGGCCTTCTGAGGAGACAGACCCTCAAGTTCGTCGACGAACTCTGCGGCGAGGCCGCTGTCGAACGGGCCGGTCCCCCACGTTCCCATGCACGGTTCTGCGCCCGATGTGTAATTGTGCGGCCCCCGGGTCGGTGTCAGTGGCGGCGTGTACGTTTCCGATTCGCAAGGTTCCAGCAGAGATTGCGTTCTGTCTTGGGAGGTTCGCTATGCCCGCGTCCGGAGACCAGTTGTACGCGCACAGCCGCAGTGCCGTGTCGGGGAGCCGGCATTCGCTGGAGGAGCATCTGCGTGGCTCGGCGGCGCTGGCGAGTCGGTTTGGCGAGGTGTTCAGGGCGGGGGAGTTGGCCGCGTACCTTGCGCTGATCCACGATGTGGGCAAGGGCACCTGTTCATGGCAGGGCAGGCTTCTGGAGGCGGAACGCCGCGGTGGCGGCAGGGTCGGCCTGCCGCACAAGCACGCCGGTACCCTGCTCGCGGACCGGTACACGCAGTTGGAGTTCGGCGGGGTGGTCTTCGGTCACCATGGCGGTCTGCCCGATATGGACAAGCTGCGGACCGAGCTGGTGAAGGCACAGCCTGGCGGGGAGTACGCCCGGCTTGTCGACGAGGCTATCCGTGCTGTGGAGGAGGTGATTCCGGAGATCCATCCGGAGCCGCGCCCCACGCCACCGGCGTGGTTGTGGGATCTGCCCAAGTCTGAGCGGAGGCTGGGCCTGGACCTGCTGCTTCGGATGCTGTTCAGCTGCGTGGTGGACGCGGACTTCCTGGATACGTCCGCACATTTCGACAGCACTGTGGCACGGCTGCGTGAGCCGGCGAACATGGGCGCGCTGGTGGAGCGGTATGAGGTACGGCGGGCGAAAGTGCTGGCTGATCGGGAGCCGTCTCCAGTGGACGCGGTGCGGCAGTCGGTCTACGAGCAGGCATGTGCTGCGGCCTCGGGACAGCCGGGCGTGTACGTGCTGCACGTGCCGACGGGTGGGGCCAAGACGCTGGCTGCCGGAGGCTTCGCCCTTCGACATGCGGCCGTGCACGGCATGCGGCGCGTGGTTCTCGCCGTGCCGTACATCTCCATCACGGAGCAGAACGCCGCCGTCTACCGGGACCTTCTCGATCCCGAGCCCGGCTCCGGGGAGGAGGCTGTGGTGCTGGAACACCACAGCGCGGTGGATCTCGATACGGAGGCGCCGCTCGACGGGCTGTCGGAGGCACAGCGGGCCGAGTCGGAGCGGCGGGCACATGCCGCGCGGCTGGCGGCGGAGAACTGGGACGCACCGTTCGTGGTGACCACCACGGTGCGGCTGTTTGAGTCGCTGTTCTCGCACAAGCCGTCGCAGATGCGGCGCCTGCACAACCTGGCCGGGTCGGTGATCGTGCTGGATGAGGTGCAGGCCCTGCCGGATCGCCTGCTCGTCCCGATCTTGAGTGTGCTGCGGGGGCTGGTCGACCACTTCGGGGTCACGGTGCTGCTGGTGTCGGCCACTCAGCCGTCGTTTTGGGAGCTGCCCCGGTGGGAGGGCCTGGAGCGGAAGGCGATCGTGGAGGATCCGTCCGCGCTGTTCGCCGCGCTGCGCCGGGTCACCTACGAGTGGCGCACCGGCGAGGACGTCACCTTGGAGAGCATCGCTGCCGAGGCGGCCGGGCATCGGCAGGTGCTGACCGTGACGGCCACTACCAAGGACGCTGCCCGACTCCACCGCCATCTTCAACGGGCCACGGCCGAGGGGGAGGTGCTGCACCTGTCGACGCGTATGACGGGCGCGCACCGCCGCGAGGTCATTGCCCGGATCAAGACGCTGCTCGCCCTTGGACAGCCGGTGCAAGTCGTGTCCACCAGCCTGATCGAGGCCGGTGTTGATCTCGACTTTCCGCGCGTGTACCGGGCGTGGGCGCCGGCGGAGTCGATGCAGCAGGCGGCGGGCCGCTGTAACCGCGACGGGCGTCTGTCCAGTGGCACGGTGGTCATCTTCCAGCCCACGGACGGCGGTCAGCCGGGCGGGACTCAGTACGAGGCGGCCGTGCAGGCCAGCGACACCTATTTCGGACCGCAGTTTGCTGATCCCGATGACCTTGTGGCGCTGGATGGCTACTACCCCGTCCGCTACGCCCTGCAGTTGGGACTGGGTGAGGAGATCGAGAATCTGCGCCGCCGTCTGGACTTCCCGAAGGTCGACCTCGCCTTCCAGATGATCGAGGACGAGCACAGCGTCCCGGCCATCGTCGTCCGCGACGAGGCGGACCGGGAAGCGATCGAGACAGCCGTCGCCCGGCTGCGTGACCCCTTCCGTCCGTGCGGGCCGGAGGTCCTGCGCAGCCTGCAGCCGCACACGGCCTCCCTGCCGCGCCAGGAGGCGGAAACGGCCGTTCGCTGCGGCCTTGCCGTGCCGGTGACCGGTGACCTGATCCTGTGGCTCGGCGTCTACCACGAGCAGCGAGGACTGGACCCGGACGAGCCGGAAGACCGCAGGGGCTTCACTCTCTGAGACAGATCCAATGAGCTGGCGGCTGCTCGGCCTTGAGGCGTGCCAACATGGCGAGGTGGCCCACCGCACCGGGCTGCGTGGCGGCCTTGCCGACTGGACGACGTTCCTGGCAGGACCGAGGAGCGCGACTGAACGATGACAAGGTGCTGAAGAACAAGCATGGCGGTCGCCCTCCGGGGCGACCGAGGGTCGTAACTCACGGCCCGTTCAGGGCTCGTGAAACGTTCTGGGCGGTGGCGGTCGCCCTCCGGGGCAACTGGGGATCGCAACCCTCCTGTCTGGGCGGCACTCACGGTGGTGCCGCAGTGGCGGTCGTCCTTCGGGGACGACCGAGGATCGCAACTTTGGTCGTGCCTCGCTGTGCTTGGGCAACGGATGCGGGGTCCTGGGACGCGGTCCTTGGGCCCCGCTTGTTGGTGTCCGCCCAGTACACCGATCGGCGTGGCTGCGCTCGTATTTCCACGGAACCCGTGACAACGGCTCCTCACTCTCACCAGCCTTGCTTCAAGCCAAGCGAGTACGTCCAAAGAAGGAGAGTGACTTCTCGTGGTCATCGATCCGCCAGCGAGTCGGGCGCCGTCACGGTCACGGGCGTCGTGGTGACCGTCGTCATCTATCTGGTCCGGCGCGGAAGGCTTCGCCTTCACCTCGGATAACCGGCAGGTCAGGGGGCGATGTCAGTGGCTATCTCTACGGTGTGCAGCTACCGGCATCGCCCTTGGGCGTCAACCCGGTGCAATACGTGGAGAGTTGGGCAACTAGGAAAGGGGTTGTGTGAGGGTGGCTTCTCGTATGACCGCTGCATCACAGCGAGGTGAGCGGCGTGGAAACGACGGCTGGGCGTTTCCGGATCTTGTGGTGGAGGTGGCCGGTCCGCTGGCCTGCTTCACCCGGCCGGAGCTGAAGGTGGAGCGGGTCTCGTATCCGGTGTTGGGACCCTCCGCGGCGGCGGGGATGCTGGAGGCCATCTTCTGGAAGCCAGAATTCCAGTACGTGGTGCGGGCGATCGAGGTCCTCCGGCCGATCGAGTGGACGTCGATCCGCCGCAACGAGGTCAAGTCCGTGATCACGGCGGGCGAGGTCACGGCCCTGCGGAAGGATTCGCGCCGCCGGTACGACGTCGAGAACGACCGGGACCAGCGCAACAGCATGCTGCTGCGCGATGTGCACTACCGCATCCGTGCCCAGGTCGTCCTGACCGAACGCGGCCAGGGCGGGCGCGAGGAGAAGTACCGCGAGCAACTGCGCCGCCGTGTGGACAAAGGCGCCTGCTTTGCTCAGCCGTTCCTCGGCTGCCGCGAGTTCAGCGCCTCGTTCGGTCCGCAGACCGATGCCACGCCCATCGCGCGGGATGAGGACTTGGGAGTCATGCTGCACTCCATCGTCTACCCGGCATCCGGCGGTGAGCAGTACCGCTGGTTCCACGCTCAGCTGCACCAGGGCGTGCTGCAGGTGCCGCTCAAGGCCCTCGGGGCGAGCGACGTGGCCATGCCCGCCGGCTCCGCCTGGCGGGCCGACGGCGCCCAGGCAGGGTGAGGCGCCCATGCTGCTCCAGCGTCTGACCGAGTTCGCCGAACGGGCCGAGGCCGACGGCGAACTCCCTCCCGCCTACTACCGGCCCAAGAAAATCCAATGGGCGCTGCGGATCGACGCCGACGGCTTAACGGCCCGGCTGTACAACCGCCGCCCGCCAAAGGGCTCGAAGGACAAGCTGCGGCCGAGCAACGCCCCCTACGCCTACCGCTCAGGCACGACGCCGCCTCCATACCTGCTGGTGGACACTGCGCAGTACGTCCTGGCGGTACCGAAGACCGGCACCGACGGCACCGTGAGCGAAGCCGCTGCCGCGGAAGCGATCCGCCGCCAGCGCGAGTACACCGACCTGCTGCTCTCCTGGACCCAGACCGCCGAGGACGATCCGTACGCGCAGGCCGTGCACGCCTTCGTCTCCAGCGGCGGCCTGGCCCGCGTCGAACGTCCCGAGGACATCACCTCCGCCGACACCGTCGCGCTGATGGGCCACGACGGCACCTGGCTGCACCAGCTGCCCACGGCATGCGCTACCTGGGCGGCGACCGTCAGGGCCCGCAAGTCCGGCAGCGGCGCCACCGGCCTGTGCCTGGTGTGCGGCCGGCAAAGAGAGCTGCTGGCCACGATCCCCGAGAGCATCAGGTCCGGGGCCATCCCCACCAGCGGCCTCGGCCGCGACTCCCAGCTGATCAGTGTCAACACCGCTGCCCAGGGCCGTGGCGGCGCCCTGCAGCTGGTGAACACCCCGGTGTGCGAGCGCTGTGGGAGCCGTGCCATGGCCGCCCTCAACCTGTTGCTGGCCACCGACACCCACCGCCGCCGCGGCAGTGACACGGTCACCGTGTGGTGGACCAAGGAGCCGGTCGACGACCTCTTCGAATCACTGGACACCCCGACCGAGGAGAGCGTCGCCAAGCTGCTGGACGCCCTGCACGAGTGCCCCGACCCGGTTGCCGCCGAGCGCCTGGACCCGAGCGCCTACTACGCGCTCACCCTCGGGCTGAACAACGCCCGCGCGGTGGTGTCGGACTGGCTGGACATCCCCGTCGGCCGCCTGCGCAACCACCTCGGCGCATGGTTCGCACACCACCAGGTCTACGACGGCTGGGAGCACAAGCACCGCCACCTGCCGCTGTGGCATTTGGCCCTGGCAGCCGGCCGCTGGGACGGCAAGGCCGGACGGTACGTCGCCCGTAGCGCTCCCAAGGGCCTGGAGAACGAGCTGCTGAACGCCGCCCTCACCCGCGGCCCGCTGCCGGCCCGCCTTCTGCCCCACCTGCTGCAGCGCATCCGCGCCGACGGCCGCGTCGACCGCCCCCGCATTGCCCTGCTCCGCCTCGCACTGCACCCGAACCGGAAGGACCACCAGGTGACCGGCCCCGCCCCCCAACTCGACACCCTCAACAGCGAGCCCGGCTACCTGTGCGGTCGAGCCTTCGCCGTCCTGGAAGCCATCCAGCGCGCCGCCCTGGGCGACATCAACACCACCATCGGCGAGAAGTACTTCGGCACCGCGATGACGGCGCCCGCCGCCGTCCTGACCACCCTGCGTACCGGTGCCACCGGCCACCTCAAACGGCTGCGCCGGGACAAACGCGGCACCTACTACGCCCTGGATGCCCGCCTGGCCGAGGCATTCGCCGCGCTCGCCCAGCTCGACGACGGCATCCCCCTGATGCTCACCACCCGCCAGCAGGCATGGTTCGTCCTCGGCTATGACGAGCAGCGCGCCGCCGACAACGCGGCCCGCGCCGCCCACAAGAAGGCGAAGGAAGCCGGCGAGAACGCCGGCAACCCGGACGAGTCCGAAACTGAGCAGCCCACGGCCTGACCGCCGCAGCACATCCCACACGACGCTGCCCTGTCCGACCCTGCAGGCCCAGACCTCACTTAGACCAGGAGAGCCATTCCATGACCGCGCCGCACCTTGACCCCACTCGCAAGATCGACTTCGTGTTCCTGATCGAAGCACGCGACAGCAACCCCAACGGCGACCCCGACGCCGGCGGCATGCCCCGCACCGACCCCGTCTCCGGCCAGGGCCTGATCACCGACGTCGCCCTCAAGCGGAAGATCCGCAACACCGTCTCCCTCCTCAACGAGGAAGAGAACAAGCCCGGCTACGACATCTACGTCGAAGCCGGCGTCGCCCTCAACGCCCAGCACGAGCGCGCCTACGCCTCCGACGCCCTCGGCGACAAGGCCAGCCAGTTCGACGCCCAGCAGTGGATGTGCCAGACCTTCTACGACATCCGCATGTTCGGCGCCGTGATGACTACCGGCAAGAAGGACCGCCAGGCCGGCCGCGTCCGCGGGCCCGTCCAGCTCACCTTCTCCCGCTCCGTCGACCCCGTCACCCCGCTCGAATACGGCATCACCCGCGTCACCCCCACCAAGCAGGAAGACGTGGACGCCGGCAAGAACACCGAGATGGGCACCAAGCACATCGTCCCCTACGGCCTCTACCGCGGCGAAGGCCACTTCAGCGCCCCTCTCGCCGCCCGCACCGGAGTCACCAGCGACGACCTCGCCATGTTCTGGCGCGCCTTCACCCTCATGTTCGACCACGACCGCGCTGCCGCCCGCGGCGAACTCAACCTGCGCGGCCTGTACGTCTTCACCCACGACGACAAGTACGGCAAAGCCCCCGCCCGCCAGTTGATGGACCGCATCACCGTCAAAGGCCCCGGTGACGCCACCGCCCGCGCGTTCACCGACTATCAAGTCGACGTGCCGGAGGCCGGACTGCCCGACGGCGTCACCCTCACCACCCTGATCGGATGAGCACACCAGCACAGCGGCGCGGAGAGGAAGACCTCGTCCAGGTTTCCCTCTCCGCGCTGGAGCACTACGCCTACTGCCCACGCCAATGCGGCCTCATCCTCCTCGAAGACGCCTTCACCGACGACGCCGCCACAGTGCGGGGAACCCTCCTCCACCAACGCGTCGACACCCCAGGCAACCGCGGCCGAGGCAACGTACGCACACTCCACGCCCTGCCCGTCTGGCACGACGCCTACGGCCTGACCGGCATCTGCGACACCGTAGAGCTCCATGCCGACGGCCGAATCCTGCCCGTGGAGCACAAGTCGGGCCGCTACCATCCGGGCGGCCCAGCCGATGTACAGGCCGCTGCCCAGGCGATCTGCCTGCAGGAGATGTTCCGCACCCCCGTTCCCGAGGCCGCGATCTATTCCGCAGCCGACCGCCGACGCCACTCAGTGCCCGTCGACGAAGCGCTTCGGACCCGCGTCCTCGAACTGGCAGACGCGGTACGCGGTCTGCTCACCACCGACCGGTTGCCTGCCCCCGTTGCGGATGGCCGCTGCCGACGCTGCTCCATGGCCACCGGATGCATGCCAAAGCTCCTCGCCGGCACCCTCCGCTACCGCAAGGCCCTCACCGACCTCTACCTCCTCGACGACCTCCAGGACGACGACGCGTGACCACCGAACTCCTGAACACCCTGTATGTGCAGACACAAGGCACCGACCTACGCCTGGAGCACGACACCCTCCGCGTCCATCTCCCCAACACCCAAGGACGACGGGTCCTGCCCCTGCGCCGCCTCGACGGCATCGTCCTCTACGGGCACATCAACCTCTCAACCGAACTCATCACCCGCTGCGCCCAGGACAACCGGCCCATCACCTGGATGACCAGGGGTGGCCGATACATGGCCCGCCTCGACGGGGCCGTCCAGGGCAACGTCCTCCTCCGGCACGCCCAGCACCAACTCCACGACGACACCGAGGCAAGGCTCGCCATCGCCCGCAACATCGTCGCCGGGAAGATCCGCAACAGCCGGTGGATCCTGCTCCGAGCCGCCCGCGACGCCGCGCCTTCCGCACGTGAACGCATCCGCGAAACCGCCGACGACCTCGCCGAAGCCCTGACGAAGACAGGCGCCGCCGACTCCCTGGACATCGTCATGGGCATCGAAGGCAACGCCGCCCGCGGCTACTTCGCCGCCATGCAACACGCCCTGCGCCCCAGCCCCGACATCCCCACCTTCACCCACCGCAACCGCCGACCGCCCACCGACCCGGTCAACGCACTGCTCTCCTTCACCTACGGACTCCTGCGCAGCCTCGTCCACGGCGCCACCGAACAGGTCGGCCTCGACCCCTACATCGGCTTCCTGCACGGCCTGCGCCCAGGAAAACCCGCTCTGGCCCTCGACCTGATGGAGGAATTCCGCCCCGTACTCGCCGACCGCTTCGCCCTCACCCTCCTCAACCGGCGCCAACTGCGCGCCGAACACTTCGAACACGTCACCGGCGGCGCCGTACGCCTCACCGATGACGGCCGCACAACACTGCTGAGCGCCTGGCAGGAGTGGAAGACCCAGACCTGGGAACATCCCATCGCCGGACGCAGCGTCCCCGCCGGCCTTCTCCCGGTGGTCCAGGCCCGCCTCCTCGCCCGCCACCTGCGCGGCGAACTACCCGGCTACCTCCCCTGGACGGCCGCCTGAATGGACCTCCTGCTCACCTACGACGTCGACACCACCAGCCCAGCAGGACGCCGCCGGCTGCGCCGCGTCGCCAAACTCTGCGAAGGCCACGGCCTGCGCGTCCAGAAATCCGTCTTCGAAATCGTCGCTGACGACAAGAGCCTCCTCCGCTTGCTGGCCCAACTCAGCGATACCATCGATCCCGACACCGACAGCATCCGCCTGTACCGCCTGCCCCCGGGCGGCTTCGACAGCGTTCAGACTCTCGGCATCGCTCAGGTGCAGCCACACCACGAAGACCTCGTCCTGTGACCGGTGTCAGCATGCTTCGGGACCTCAAATACACACGCGACACGCAGGTCGCACCGAAGCAAAACATCCGATTGCGCCCTACTTGCCTGGTCTCAGCGGCTTCGAAGGAACCATCAACTACTGTGACCTTGCTGGTCAGCCAGCGTGGCGGTCGCCCTCCGGGGCGACCGAGGATCGCAACGACGCTGAGGAGGCTGCGGCATGAGCGAGCCCATGGTGGCGGTCGCCCTCCGGGGCGACCGAGGATCGCAACCCGACCAAGGCGGTCGGCGTCCCGGCGGCCGTGAAGTGGCGGTCGCCCTCCGGGGCGACCGAGGATCGCAACTACGACTCGGTGGGCGACATGGTCAGCAGCCTCGGAGGTGGCGGTCGCCCTCCGGGGCGACCGAGGATCGCAACACGGGCTCTGGGAGCGGACCGCGCTGACCCCGGCCGCGTGGCGGTCGCCCTCCGGGGCGACCGAGGATCGCAACGGCGCGGCCCGCAGCGCGGCGCGGACGGCGGACAAGGTGGCGGTCGCCCTCCGGGGCGACCGAGGATCGCAACCTCGCGACCCAGGGCTACTCGGCCGCGGAGTGCGCGTGGCGGTCGCCCTCCGGGGCGACCGAGGATCGCAACGGCAACCGACTCCTCGAACATCCGCCACACCAGCCGTGGCGGTCGCCCTCCGGGGCGACCGAGGATCGCAACGAGGCGTGGACGCGAGCACGAGCACCACAACCGGGGTGGCGGTCGCCCTCCGGGGCGACCGAGGATCGCAACTGCCCGCCGAACGCGCCGAACTCGGGGCACTCCTGGGTGGCGGTCGCCCTCCGGGGCGACCGAGGATCGCAACCCGATCGACGCGGCGGTGCCGAAGCGCGCGTGCTCGTGGCGGTCGCCCTCCGGGGCGACCGAGGATCGCAACGCCCGGCCCCTGGGGACGCCGCTCGACGTACACCGGTGGCGGTCGCCCTCCGGGGCGACCGAGGATCGCAACCGCGCGGCCGGAGTCGAGTTGGGCGCGTACGACGAGTGGCGGTCGCCCTCCGGGGCGACCGAGGATCGCAACCCCGAGATCAGGGTCTCGGAGCGGATGGCCCGTCCGGTGGCGGTCGCCCTCCGGGGCGACCGAGGATCGCAACCCGCTGGTCAGACGGACAATGCGAGGGGGGAGTCTGGTGGCGGTCGCCCTCCGGGGCGACCGAGGATCGCAACCTTGTAGTAGGCCGTGAGGCGCTTGTACGCGGCCTGGTGGCGGTCGCCCTCCGGGGCGACCGAGGATCGCAACGTATCACCTGATCGAGACGGCTCGGGCGCACAACATGTGGCGGTCGCCCTCCGGGGCGACCGAGGATCGCAACGCGTCCGCAGCCGCCTCCAGCACCGCGACAACCGACGTGGCGGTCGCCGTCCGGGGCGACCGAGGATCGCAACACCTTGACGGTGGACGTGTAGAGGATGGGGATGTTGTGGCGGTCGCCCTCCGGGGCGACCGAGGATCGCAACGGCTCGTACACGTCGCGCAGGACCAACGCGCAGTCGGGTGGCGGTCGCCCTCCGGGGCGACCGAGGATCGCAACCACGGTGGCGAGGGACAGCTCGAAGCCGGTGCCGTCGTGGCGGTCGCCCTCCGGGGCGACCGAGGATCGCAACACGATCAACCTCACCGAAGAGGCGATCCCGCGGATGTGTGGCGGTCGCCCTCCGGGGCGACCGAGGATCGCAACATGACGTGCACGGCGGTGCGCAGCGTCTCCCCCTCCAGTGGCGGTCGCCCTCCGGGGCGACCGAGGATCGCAACCTTGCCCATGCGGTGCATGGCGCGCGCCTCGTCGATGTGGCGGTCGCCCTCCGGGGCGACCGAGGATCGCAACTCGTACCGGCCGGGACAGCCGCGACCTGGCCCAA
This sequence comes from Streptomyces sp. NPDC002643, assembly GCF_053592555.1. NCBI lineage: Bacteria > Bacillati > Actinomycetota > Actinomycetes > Kitasatosporales > Streptomycetaceae > Streptomyces > Streptomyces sp. NPDC002643. The sequence continues at coordinate 25,349 of NZ_JBSFVY010000025.1, read as the reverse complement.
CTGGCGGTCGCCCTCCGGGGCGACCGAGGATCGCAACTGCATGGCGCGGAAGGTGACCGAGTCGGGTGCGGTCGTGGCGGTCGCCCTCCGGGGCGACCGAGGATCGCAACCTCACCCTTGAGGAGGGCAACGCGTTCGCGCGCCAGGTGGCGGTCGCCCTCCGGGGCGACCGAGGATCGCAACGCTCAGCCCCGAGCGGCCACACCCGTCACGCCGTTGTGGCGGTCGCCCTCCGGGGCGACCGAGGATCGCAACGGTCTCCTCCAGGCCGTCGTCGCTGCCGGCGTCATGTGGCGGTCGCCCTCCGGGGCGACCGAGGATCGCAACGGCGTAATGGAAGACCGGATTGACCTTGCGTTCGGCGTGGCGGTCGCCCTCCGGGGCGACCGAGGATCGCAACTCGGTGTCGTGCTCGCCGTCAAGCAACCGGTGGACCGTGGCGGTCGCCCTCCGGGGCGACCGAGGATCGCAACGACCACATGGTGCGGCTCGGATGGGTCCGCTCCCGTGGCGGTCGCCCTCCGGGGTGACCGAGGATCGCAACTCCACCGGCATGGGCATCCCGGAGAAGCGGTGGACCGTGGCGGTCGCCCTCCGGGGCGACCGAGGATCGCAACATCCAGGCCGGGACCGAGACCCTGTAGAGCCAGCCGTGTGGCGGTCGCCCTCCGGGGCGACCGAGGATCGCAACGACGGGCAACTCGGCGTGCGCAACTGGGCCACCCCGTGGCGGTCGCCCTCCGGGGCGACCGAGGATCGCAACGAGGCTGTGTCGTCCGGCCGCACTCCGAGTCCCATGTGGCGGTCGCCCTCCGGGGCGACCGAGGATCGCAACGACCAGTTCACGGTGCACTTGGAAATCCCCTCGGCGTGTGGCGGTCGCCCTCCGGGGCGACCGAGGATCGCAACGCGGCGTACGCCAGCGACGACGTGTACACCCTGCAGGAGTGGCGGTCGCCCTCCGGGGCGACCGAGGATCGCAACACCATGATGGCCGCGAGGGCGGTTATATGAGCGGCAAGTGGCGGTCGCCCTCTGGGGCGACCGAGGATCGCAACCAGGTGGACGGCTACCTGTCCGGCGCGCTCATCCGCGTGTGGCGGTCGCCTTCCGGGGCGTCCGAGGATCGCAACTCGTACTCGCGGGCGGTCTCGTCGTTGCTGACGGTGGTGGCGGTCGCCCTCTGGGGTGACCGAGGATCGCAACCGCATGTACACGCGGCCGGGCGAGGTCCTGGAGCGGAGTGGCGGTCGCCCCTCTGGGGCGTCTGAGGATCGCAATATGGGTAAGCAGGCCGAGAACGCCGGACGGCCGGTGGGGCGGTGGTCGTCCCTTCGGAGTGACCGAGGATCGCAACACCCGGTGGACCGCCACCGTCACCGACCCCGTTCACGTGGCTGTCGCCCTTCGGGGCGTCCGAGGATCGCAACTACGCGAGCTACCTCTCTGGAACGGGCACCGCTGAGAGTGGCGGTCGCCGGCACGGGTGGCTGTCGCCCTCCGGGGCGACCGAGGATCGCAACACCGAGGACCTGGTCGACGGGATGCTCAAGCGGGGCCTGGTGGCGGTCGCCCTCCGGGGCGGCCGAGGATCGCAACGCCTCGACCACACGGGCGTTGGCGTCCTGGACGTCGGTGGCGGTCGCCCTCCGGGCGACCGAGGATCGCAACTTCAAGTCCGTGTCGGCACCGCCACGGCCCGTCCAGTGGCGATCGCCCTTCGTTACGCTCCGAGGCGACCGAGGATCGCAACAGCATCACCGCCGCGACCAGCACGGAGGCGGAAGCGTGGCGGTCGCCCTCCGGGGCGACCGAGGATCGCAACGTCTCCAAGTCCATGGCCAGTGTCGAGCAGCTGGTGGTGGCGGTCGCCCTCCGAAGCGGCCGAGGATCGCAACTCCACGGCGACGGCCTGCTTGGCGTCGGCGAGTGGCGATTGCCCCCCGGGGCGACCGAGGATCACAACTACAACAACCAGCGCGCTTACGGCGACTTCCTCGATGGTGGCGGTTGTCCTCCGGGGGGACCGAGGATCGCAACCCGGTCAGGATGTTGTAGAGGTACCGGGGGCCCTCCGGTGCGCGATTTCTTGGTCAGTGTCGGCGCCGGCGGTGTGGGTCTGGCGGTGGCGATGGCCGTGATGTGGTGGTGTTCGTGGTGGTGGGCTGGTTGTGGTGGGTGGGAGTTTGGCGGGTGCCGGTGCCGTGGGCGAGCTGTTCGGTGAGGTGGGTGAGGAGGTTGGTGGGGGTGTAGGTGGAGGCGTGGATGGTCCAGGTGGGGTGGTTGATGTCGGGGCCGGCCCAGATGGTCCAGGCGTTGTTGGGGGTGAAGGGGGTGTTGGCGGCGAGGGTGTCGAACTGGACGCCGACGTTGCCATGTTGGGTCTGCCAGTGGATTTGGTGGCCGTTGATGGTGGGGGTCCAGCCGGCGTCGGCGAGGGGGCGGGTGGCGTCGGCGATGGTCCGCTCGGTGAGGGGGTTGCCGAGGGCGGTGTGCCACGGGTCGCCGAGGGTGAGTGAGATCAGCAGGGTGTCCAGGACGGGGGCGGGGGTGGCGGGTGTGAGGGTCATGCACCACAGGCGTTCGCTGACGGGTGTCTCGTAGGCGGCGATGGTCCACTTCGGGTCGCATGTTTCGGCGGCGTGGTCGAAGAGGATGCGCAGGGTGAGTGATTCGTGGTTGGCGATCGTTGTGCGGTCGTCCCAGGTGGTGTATTTCTCCCAGCCGGGTTCTCGGTGAGGAAGTCGTCCAGGGTGGCTTCGTGGTCGCCGGGGTGGGCGGCGTACGCGGGCACTGTCTCCACACGCGGTGCCTCGGGGGTGGGTGCCGTGTCAGGTGGGGTGAAGGTGGTGCGGGCGTGGGCGGCTGCTTGTTCGGTGTCGGTCATGGGGGAGGGTCCGGGGCGTACGGCGTTGCCGTGGAGGCGGTGGAAGGAGGCGACGGCGTGGGCGGGGGATTGGTAGGTGTCGGTGATGGTGCGCAGGTGGTTCTCGCCGTGCAGGGCGACGGTCTGCCCGCCTCGGTAGGTGCCGATGGCGATGGTGGTGTGGCCGTCGTGGGCGTGGGCGTGGATGATGAGCCGGCCGTGGCGGATGTCGTCGTGGATCTGCTGGGCGTGGCTGGAGACCTCGCGGATCTCCTCCCGGGTCAGCCCGTGCAGGGGGTAGTTCGCCCACTCCCAGTCCTGATTAATGGCCTCGCGCAGGCTGGGGGTGATGTCGGTGGTGATGCCTTCGGTGTGCAGGGCGTGGGTGGCCTGGTGCGCCCAGTAGGGCTCCGTAAGTTGTTGGACGGCCCAGGAGGGCCGGATGTGGCTGAGTAGGGCCTGCCATTGGTGGCTAGCGAGGAGTGGCCGTCCGGCTCTTCGGGGCGCCCTGGCTGCTGATTGAGATGTGCGCGCATTGTGCGGTCGCTGTTTACGGAGCGGACAGCGGGGTGTCCCTCGGGCCCACGGCACGCTGTGGGGAACGTGGAGGGCGAGTGAGTAAGCGACGTGGCCAAGCCTGGTGTGGGATCGACGCGGGGAAGGGCCATCATTGGGCGGCAGTGGTCGATGAGGCCGGTGCGACCCTGTGGTCGAAGAAGATCAACAACGACGAGACAGCGATCATGACGGCGCTCGGTGAAATCCTGGACCTGGCGGATGAGATCTGCTGGGCGGTGGACATCTCTGGCACGGCGTCAGCCCTTCTGCTGGCCCTGCTCGCTGCCCATGGCCAGCAGGCCGTCTACGTGCCTGGCCGCACAGTCAACCGCATGGCCGGAGCCTACCGGGGAGAGGCCAAGACCGACGCCCGCGACGCCTACGTCATCGCCGAAACAGCCCGCCACCGCCAGGACTTCACAGTCATCGAGGTGCCTGCCCAGCTGGCCGCCGACCTCGCGTTGCTGACCGCGCACCGCTCGGACCTGGTGGCCGACCGAGTACGGATGATCAATCGGCTGCGTGACGTGCTCACCGGCGTCTTCCCCGCGCTGGAACGGGCCTTCGACTACTCGGCCCACAAGGGGGCCATTGTCCTGTTGACCGGATACCAGACTCCCGCCACCATCCGTCGCCTCGGGCGGAGCAGGCTGACCGCATGGCTTGCCAGTCGAGGCGTCCGCGGCGCCCATGTAGTGGCCACTGCCGCGCTGGAGGCTTCTCAGTCTCAGTACACTTCCCTGCCCGGCGAGGACGTCGCCGCTCAGATCGTCGCCGATTTGGCTGCGCAGATCCTCTGCCTGGATGACCGACTCAAACGTGTCGACCGCCAGATCCGGGAAGTCTTCCGCACCCACCCTCAGGCCGAGATCATCGAATCGTTGCCAGGCATGGGCCCAATTCTTGGTGCCGAGTTCGTCGTAGCCGCTGGGGATCTGTTGGCTTACGCGGACGCTGGCCACCTGGCCTCCGCAGCCGGGCTGGTGCCCGTGCCAAGGGACTCGGGTCGTCGCATCGGCAACCTGCACCGCCCCAAGCGCTATAGCCGGCGCCTACGCAGGGTCTTCTATTTGTCCGCGCAGACCAGCATCATCCGCGAGGGCCCGAACAGGGACTTCTATCTCAAGAAGCGCAGCGAGGGCTGCAAGCACGTGCAGGCCGTCATTGCGCTCGCCCGCCGGCGCGCAAGCGTCCTGTGGGCTCTCCTGCGCGACAACCGAGCGTTCACACCTGTCGCGCCGCTCAGGCAATAAGGATCTTTGAGGACGGCTCTGTCCGGCAGTTCCGTGTCCTGACCACCGGTAGCTGGCAGGATGGCGAGGCTAGCCTGATGCCTTCCGCCGAGGAGGAGCTGTGCAGTTCACCGTCTTGCCAGCAGGAACCGTGCCCACGCGGCGTGGGCCTGAGGCAGCGTTCCTCACACAGACGCTCTGGGAGGACCACGGGTACCGGACCACCTTCCTCCTCTTGCATCGCAAAGGCGGCAACATCACCGGAATCGGCCAGGTCAAGATCGGGCGATTCGGTATGCAAGAAGGCGATGGTCCCTCGCTTCCTGAGCAGTTCGATCGCCTGGACGCGACGTACTTCTCCGTGGGACAGGACGACACTTACTACGAGGCGCTCCGCGAGCTGGGAGTAGCGTCCACCATCCTGGGCGCCCTCTGTGACATCGCGTTCGACTCTGCGCTCTTTCAGCAAGTGCAGAACGAAGACGTCACGCAAAGGTCCTTGCTCCGCAGCATCCAGCCAAGCACTGTTACGCGCCAGTTCCGACGTATCGCTCGAGGCGGCTTGCGGGTTATTGAATATGCCTTCTCCTACACCGCTCCACCGGTAGACCCGTTGGCTGTACCGCTGCAGCTCGACTTCAAAGTTTTTCCCGAGGTTTCGCCTCCGACAAACGTTCATGCCCTGATCGGAAGCAACGGAGTAGGCAAGACACGGCTGCTGCAAAACCTGGCCAGGGCTGTTGCAGATGGCTCCGCGCAGCCCCACGAGGTCGGCGAGGTGACCAACTCCCTTGCCAGCCTTGCCAACGAGCCTTTGTTCACCAACCTCGTTTCCATTGCCTTCAGTGCCTTCGACCCTCTCAACCCAGTGCGGGCAACGAAGGGGATTCACCATGCTCATGTCACCCTCTATCAAATGCCCGTTGCCGACTCCATGTTGCCAGGCCGTAGTCTCACTGACCCCGCTTATCAGTTCGCGCAGGTGATGCAAACGCTTACAGGTGCGCGACTGGAGCGGTGGCACAAAGCCGTATCAACATTGGGCTCCGACCCCTTGTTCCGGGATGCCCAGGTGGCCGCTGCAGCGCCGATGGTTCCCGGAATTCCTGAGGTGCGCTCCACTGATCCGCTTGCGTTGTTCAACCGCCTAAGTTCGGGCCATAAAATCGTACTCCTGGCGATTACGCGTTTGGCTGACCTTGTCTCGGAGCGCACGCTAGTCCTCATTGACGAACCCGAGACGCACCTCCACCCGCCGCTCCTGGCTGCGTTCATGCGCGCTCTCACCGACCTGTTAGTCGACCGGAACGGCGTTGCAATCATCGCCACGCACTCACCGGTCGTGCTGCAAGAGACGCCCCGAAGGTGTGTGTGGAAGCTGTACCGGTCCGGCGACATGGTGAAGGCGGAGAGGCCCGCTATCGAGACCTACGGCGAGAACGTAGGCATCCTCACGCACGAGTCATTTGGGCTGGAGATCACCCGCACGGGTTTTCACCAGGAGGTTCGGCAAGCAGTCGATGACGGCATGTCCTACGAGGAAATCATTGACTGGCTTGAGGGGCAGCTCGGTGGCGAAGGACGAAGCCTCGCGCGCGCTCTGATCGCGCTGCGGGATCAGCGGGAGGGCGGTAGATAATGTGGCCATTGCCTCTCCCTCGTCCCACAGCCCGTGAGACTTACCAGAGGTGTATACCTGGCATCCGCCAGCCGCTTGGGCAGCGGCTTGAGGGCATCGAAGAGGACGTCGTTGCCGCGTCGTCACGCTTCGAAACAGCGGCAGAGGCAGCTGCCCTCCATACCCTCGACCAGTCTTCTTTCAGGCCAGCCTCGTCTGACCTTGCTGCCGCTCTACCCAAGGTGTACACGGACAGGATGGCGAAAATCGGTCGGCCGGGGAGGGCGATCTATGACGAGCTGAAGATGGCCGCTGTGGTGTGCCCGCTGTGTGGTCACCGAGAAGTCACCACACTGGACCACCACTTGCCTAAAAGCGTGTTCCCCCTCCTTGCGGTAACTCCTGCGAACCTCATTCCCTGCTGCAGCGACTGCAATCGTACGAAGCAGTCCGCTGCTCCCAACCAAGCAGAGGAACAGACTCTCCATCCCTACTTCGACAATATCGACGACGAGCAGTGGCTGGCTGCGGAGGTTCTGCAAGGGGCACCTACCGCACTGAGGTTCTTTGTCCACCCTCCACGTGGTTGGTCCGACGATCTTCGGGCGCGCGTCATCCACCACTTCGAGACGCTGGGCCTGGCTGACCTGTATGGCGCTCAGGGTGCCACGGAACTTGCCGGAAACGCGTATGCGCTACAGCGTTCTTTCGAGGCTGGCGGGGCAGGGGCAGTACGGGACTATCTTCAGCTTCAGGCCGAGAGCTGGAACCGGCGTTGGCGCAACCACTGGAAAGGCGCCGCCTATATGGCTCTTGCAGCCAGTGACTGGTTCTGCACCGTGGGCTGTGTCATATGGGACCCACAAGGCCAAACGGCTACTGTCTCGCCCTCACAGTCACAGTCGAGCTGAGTGCTCTGCCCCGGAGGAGCAAGGCGGCTACAGACAGAGCCCACCTCGGAGAGCCAAAGCCCATGCAGGCGCTTGACTCAGTCATTGAGACTCTTCGCTGTCGATCCGGGCCAGGACCATGGTGTGCTCGTCGAGGTTTTCGAAGCCGTGTGCGGCGAGAAGGGCCTGGGCGATGTGGTGCTGGCTGCCGGTGAGGGTGGCAGTGACGGCGCTGGGGTGGGCGGGGTGAGTGTCGAGGCGGACGTGGGCGTCGACCGGGTTGTCGGGCATGAAGGGGTGGGCTCGATTCGGGGTGCCGGGCCCGGCTGTTGATGCGGCCGGGCCCGGCAGGGGCTATCGGCGGGCAGGCGTGGTGGTCGGGGCCGGACGCTGAGGTGGGTCGGCGCGGACCGGCGGGGCGGCCCGGCGCGTTGGTGTGCGGGCGGGTGCTGGTGTGGTGGCGCGGTTGAAGCGGGTGCGCAGGGCATGGAGGTCGGCCAGTGCGCGGCGGGTGCCGGTGATGAGCTGGTGGGGGGTGTTGGCGGGGTCGTCGGTGTAGGTGGTGATCGTCTGGGCGACCGTGTGGGCGCGGGCCAGAAGGGCGCGCTGGAGGACTCTTTCGCCCCAGTACTCGGGTGACCCGCATGGGGTGGAGACCAGGGCCATCAGGTCGCGGGGGGTGAGCGTGTGGGTGATCAGGCCGTGGTGTTGGGCTTCGCCGAGGACGGTGACCGGGTCGACCATGTCGCCGCGGTGGACGAGTGCGGTGATGCACTGCCACAGGGCGGCGTGCAGGGGCAGCGTGAAGTCTGCCGGGGTGAGCCACCGCATGTGCCGTGCTTCCTGGGGCATGGCGGTGGCCGAGGCGAGGAGGTCGCGTTCCTCGTCGAGGTCCTCCTCACCCGTCTCTCGGGAGTCCATGGGGGGTGGTGGGGTGCGGGGGAGGGAGCCGGGGTGCGGGGTGAACTGTCCGGCGAGGTCGTCCAGTAGCTGTCCGAGGGTGTCGGCCTGGTCCAGCACTGTCTGCGCCGGGTGCGGCAGTGCCGGGTCGGTGGCCGTTCGGGCGAGGCGTTCGGCATGCAGACGGAGGGCGCGGCGGGTGTGGTCGGCGCGGATCATCCGGGCGTAGGCCGTGGCGTGCCGGTGGTTCGGGCAGAACTGGACCAGTTCATGCAGGTAGGGGGCGCTCAGGGCCGGGGCGTGGGGGCGGGCGTGGTTCAGGACCTGGTTGATCCAGGTGGTGTTCTTCGCGTGCTCCTCGGGGTCGGGCGCTGGGAGGGTGCGGATTGCGGTGAACAGTGCGGCGTGGGTGTGGTTTTCGAAGTGGTCGGCCGTGAGGGAGCCGGTGTCGGTCAGGCGGGCTGGGGCGTGTAGGAGGGCGCCGAGGAGGGCCTGTTCGGCGTAGTGCGCGGGCTTCGGGGCCGGCACGCGGTCGGGATCGTCCTCGTCCGGGTTGGTGGGAGGGGTGGGGGTGTGGGGCATTTAGGCGGCGAGGGTGAAGTCGTCGGGGTTGAAGGGCTTGTTCAGGTGCGGGGCGAGGAGGTGGGCGGCCAGGCGTGGGGGGACGGCGTTGCCGATCTGGGAGAACTGCTGGCCCTTGTTGCCCTGCCAGGGGTAGTCGGCTGGGAAGGACTGCAGGATGCCGGCCTCCTGGGCAGTGATCCGGATCGGCTCCGGCACCACATCCGCCGCCGTCTCGTCCTGGTCGGCCGGGGGTTGGGCGACCCAGGTGCACTCGTTGGCGCGATGGCCGAAGAACAGCGTCCCGGCCGGTTCATCGACCGTTCGGACGGTGGCGTTGGTCTGGTTGTTGCTGCGCAGTGCCCACGTCCAGTGGGCGGCTTTGCTGGTGAAGGTGGTGGCGGGCTTGTCGGTAGGAGTGGCGGCGCGTTCGCCGTGCCGGGCGGTCCAACCTGCCCCGCGCGTGTGGGGTTTGTGGATCACGGTGCTGGTGGTGGGGGGTTTCCAGGTGCCGCGGGTGCGGGCGTCGGTGAGGGTTTTGCGGGAGCCGGAGGGGAAGGGTTCGGGGCCGCCGCCTGGTCCGCCGCCGGCGCAGACGGTGGGGACGGGGCGGTCGGTGGCACCCCAGCCGAGGGCCTGGGCCATGGACACCCACCGGGCGCGGCCCGGCCCGAACAGACTGTCCGGCTCGGCGAGTCGGGCATGGGTGGGCGGCGGGGGCTGGGCGGTGCGGACCCGGGAGGCGAGCAGGATCGCCCGCCGCCTGGTCTGGGGGACACCGTAGTCGGCGGCGTTGAGAATCCCGGTCCACACGCTGAAGCCCCAGGAGCGCAGGATGGCCGCGTACTGCTTCCACAAGGGCAGCACGTCCGGGACCTCCTCCATGGCCACCCACTCCGGTTCGCCGACGGTGTTCAGGGCGTGGAGGTAGCGCATGGGCTCGGCCGCCAGGAGGGAGCGCGCGTCCGCGCACGCCGCGAGGAGGTGTTCTCGGGTGTCGTGTCCGGTGGCGAGGTCGGCGACGGCCTGGTGGACGAGCGGCTGGTCGACCAGCCCGAGCCGCTTGCCCGCCATCGACCACGCCTGACAGGGCGGGGAGGCGATCAGCCCCAGGACGCGGCCGGAGAAGATCCATGCCGGGTAGGCGGCGACATCGGTCCGGATCGTCAACTGGCCTGCCGCGGCGCGGGTTTTGCACGCCCACTCATCCCATTCCAGACCCACATCGCGTATGCCGAGAGTGGTGAGTGCGTGGCTCCAGCCGCCCGGGCCGGCGAACAGATCGAGGATGATCCGTCTCACGAGGCGAGCCCGAAGTCCTCCCGCACCGCCTCGGCCTCGCCGCGGCAGGCCCAGGGGGAGCAGCCGTCCACGACCCCCTGCTCCAACTCCTCGGCCACGGTTTCCGTGTCGTCGAGTTGCTGCTGGCGGGCGGCCCACTCGGCGGCGGTGACATGGTCGATGGGGGCCTGGTCGAGGGGGACGCGGGAGCGGTGCAGGAATGCCTGGCCGAGGAGTGGGTTGCCGGAGGCGTTGGCGCGGGCGTTGCCCTGGCGGATGGCTGCGTCGAACGCGACCACGTCCGCCCATTCCTCGGGGCTGGTGTCCCGGATGGTGCGCCACTGGGCGTTGCCGTGGAACGGACAGCCCAGGCAGCTCGACTTCGGGGTGTCGGCCAGGCCGAGTGAGGTGAGGTAGCGGAGGCAGTCGGTGCGGGACCAGCCGAGGTCGATGAGCGGGTGCCGGTTGCGCATGTAGCGGACGTCGGCGTCCTTGGCCCGGTGGAACTCATCGGTGGAGATGCCGACCCACTGCTCGACGAAAACGCCCTTGGGGATGCGCTGGGGGTAGGGGTGGCCGAGGAGATCGCGGACCTTCTTCTTGATCGGTTTGATCTTGTACTCGCCGGTGCACTGCCGCCTTGTCATGCCCTGTTTGCCGTCCTGGTTGAGGATGTAGAGGGGCATGGAGGCGAACCGGTGGCCGGGGTCGAGGGCGTCGTCGCGGATGTTGCCTGCGGAGACCCGCAGGACAGGTATGCCTGCCGGGGTGGCTATCTCGCGTTCGAGGCGGTCGAGATGGGAGTAGACCGCGCGGGGCTCCCAGCCGGTGTCGGCGAAGATCGCGTAATCGGCCTTGGGCAGCAGGCCGTTGGCGGAGAGGGCGAGCAGGGCGCTGGACTGGACTCCGGCACCGAGAGAGATACAGGTGAGAGCGGGAGTTGCGGAGATGGCGGGACCTTCTGCGTGGAGCGGAGGAAAGGGGTGGTCAGCGTCGTGCCCGGGGCGTGGTCGTTGTGGCGGGCGCGGGACGGGCTGTGGAGAGTGTGGTGACGGCTGAGGGCTGATGGATGGGGGCGCTGGCGGGGGTGAGGTGGACGAGGTCGTACGGCCGGCCGCCGCGGTGGGAGGGCGGTGCGGTCTGGAGCTCGGCCGTGACCGGGTCGGGGGTGAGCAGCGCACGCACGGCCTGCATCGGGATGAGCTGGCGGCGCGACGAGACGTAGTGGCGGCCGAGGTTCTCGGTGACGGCGATGTTGCCGCAGGCGACCTCGCCCCGGGCGTGATGCGGGCCGGGGGTCGAGAACCGGGGTGCCCGGAGTGCTTGTGCGGTGGTGAGGGGGCAGCTTGCAGGCGACGCCGACCGCGCAGTCGATGACTGTCTCGGCGGCCAGGCTGGTCAGTTTTCGTGCGGGCAGGATGCGCCGGTCGAAGAGGCGGAGCCGGTCCGGGCGTTCCTGCCCGGTGTCGGGCAGGGCCTGCTGCGCGGCGGTGAGGCGGCGGGCGGCTCCTGCGGCGAGGTGGGCAAGTTGCTTGAGACGGACGACGGCGTTGACCACCGCGTCCGAGCGGAGCCGGCTGTCCCGGATCGCCTTGATCGCAGTGTGGGCCTCGTGGCCCAGACGGCGTGTGGATCGCAGATGGGCGTCGGGATCGGGGTGCGGGTCGTAGGTGAGGCGGAGGATGTCGATCGTGTCGTTGTGCCGGGTGTAGCAGTCGGCCAGCGACAGGATCTGTTCCACGAGGGTCGGCGGCGGGGGCACGCGGAACATGACGTCGTCGTCGGGTGGTGTGGTTATCGGCGAAGGGCCTGGAAGGGAACGAATGGGAGCGGGAGGGGCGGGTTGTGCGGGCGGTCCGAGGGTTTCAGCGGGCTGGCGGGCGTGTAGGTGCGGCGGGTCGTGCTGGTGGGGGAGCCGTGGGGAGGGTGGTGAGGTGTGCCGGGGGTGCGGGAGGCCACAGCCGTGTGGCCGAGACGGGGAAGGTGAGGCGGTGGAAGTGGTTGAGGACGGCCAGCCCGAGTGGGGTCAGTGCGAGGCGCTGCCCGATGGGGGAGGAGGGATGGGCGTCGTGGTCGCGGTGGACGAGCCGTTTGCCCTCCAGCGCGCGCCAGGTGGTGATCGCGATCTTTGTCGAGGTGTGGGTGTCGATGTAGGGGGTGTTGCCGGTGCGGTGCCGCAGACGGCTGGGCGTACGGGCGATGACACGCAGCGCGGCACGTTGATGCCAGGTCAACCTCCGTGTGATGGCGCGCAGTTCGGCGGTGGTGTGTGGTGCGTTGCTGTGTGGTTCGTCCGGCACCGGCGTGTGGCCGTCTTGCGTGGGCTGAGATGATTCGCCGGCCTGAGCCGGGCGGTCGGATGAAGTCAGAGTCGGGCTCCAGAAACGATTACGGAAAGAGCTGACATTGGTCCGTGTCACCGGTTGCGGAGACGGCGCATCCCGTAGTGACCGGCTCGTGGCGGGCTGGGCTGCGTGTCAGCGCCGGGAGGCCAGATCGCCGGATGCCGCGATGTTCGCGACGGTCAGCGGCGCCGCTGCCGGGTGTGCGGAATCTGGGCGATGGTGTGGTGGACGTGGGGGTTGACGGCCGCACCGTGGACGGGAGTGATCAGGGCGTCGCCCATGTCACGGGCGAGGTAGGGGATTTCGCGGAATTCGCGCTCGACCGGTTCGGGGCTGGAGAGGTGGGCGAAGAACTGGGCGACGAGCTGGGGTGGGGTGTCGCGGGTGAACGTGGCGGTCCAATGGGTGTTGAACCCGTCGTGCACCGAATGGTTCGCCTGCCAGGAAATCTCCGCTCCGGGTTCGTGGCGCAGGGTGCAGTGGCCGTCGGGGGAGACGAAGGACTCCGCCCCGTCCTCGTCGCTGGTGTGGGTCCAGGTGTTGAGGTCGGCGATCTGCGCGAGGGTGAGCGGGGTGAGGGGGATCTGTTCGGCGTGCCGGGTGTCCCCCGTCAGCTGGGGCAGGGCCTGAGTGAGGGCGGTTATGGCTTCGACGGGGGTGAGGCGGGTGAACTGGGCTTCCCAGTACGGGGCGTGATGGGCGATGCGCCAGAACGGGCCAGCGGGGCGGTCGGGTTCGACGTCGATGAACAGGCTGCCGTCGGGGCTGTCCAGGGCGAGGCGGTCGGCCGCGGTGTCGTGGGTGTGGCGCCAGCCGAAGAGACGGACCAGCGGGGCCAGGGCGTCTGAGATGCGCCTCTCGCCGGTGCCGGCCAGATGCCGCGGGGAGACCATCACCCGGTCGTGGCGCGCGAACTCGCTCATCGCCCCACCCCCGCCCGCCCCGCCACGGCCGGTGCCGCCGCGGCGTTCGCGGCCTTGGGCCATGGGGTGGCTTGTGGGGGCTGGTGGTGGGCCAGGGCACGCTGCCCGTCGTCGGTCACGGTGATACGCCGGCCCTCGGCGAGCGGGGCGGAGGCGTCGACGCGGACCAGGCCGCGCCGGTCCAGGGCTTTGAACGTACTGATGTTGACCCGGCCACCGCCCGTGAGCCTGGCGTGGAGCGTGCCGTGTGTACGGAAGACGTAGAGGAGGCCGCCCTCCTTCGCCAGCGCGGCGAGCGCGGCGTACTGACTGCCGGTGATCTCCGGCGCCGTGGTGTCCGGGGACCGTTCACGGTGCTTGTTCAGGTCCCGGGCGATGCCGCTGGCGACGTAGCGGCAGCCGGTGGAAGCGATGCCGAGCTGGTGGACAGCGTCCGCGAGGTGCTCGGCCATCTCCGGCCTCGCGACCTTGAGCCGTGCCGCACGCAGGGCGGCCTTGTCAACGGACGCTCCAGCGAAGGGCATACCCTCCAGCGGGTTGGCCTGGATCACGGCCGTCAGGTCGCAGGCGGCGAGGCTGGCGGCGTAGATGGTGGCGGAGAAGGTTTCCAGGGTGAGGAGGCTGCCGGGGACGCCGGCGTACTGGCTGGCGTCGAGCACGGTGAGGCGTTCCATCGCCTGCTCGGTCAGCCGGTTGATGGCCGTGATCTTCGGGGTGAGCTGCTGGAGGGTGTGGGTGCCAGGGCCAGGGCCAGGGAGAGGACTTCGATGCGTAGGTCCTCGAAGTCGCGGCCGAGCCGCCGTACGTGGTTGATCTCGGCGTCGAGGTCGGTGGGGTGCATGCAACTCCGGATGAGCAGGACGGCAAGGGTGGTGGGGGTCAGCGGTGGCGGCGTGGGGTCTGGTCTGGTGAGGGCGGCGGTGGAGTGGCGGGCCGGTGGGAGGGCGCGGGCGGGATGCCGTCGGGAGTGGGGATTCCGAGGCCGACGCGCACGGTGATGCCCACCGCGCTCAGGTGGGTCTCGGCACGGACCACCGCGGTCAGGGCGTCGATCTCACCGAGTGCGGCGGGAAGCGCGTAGGGCCGTGCCGCTTGGGTGACGGCGGGTGTGGGGGTGAAGCCATGCTGGGTGAGGATCTCGCCGGCGCGGGTGGTGAGGGCAATGGCGGTGACGGTGCCGTTGTGGAAGTCGATGGTGACCTCGGGTCTGGCGCCGTGGGCGTGGGTGTGGGGGTGGCGGGTGGTCCAGGCGAGGTCGGCGAAGTCGAGGGTGTGGGCCATGAGCCCGTAGGCGGCGATGCCGGCGCGTTCGTGTGCGTCCTCGGCGGTCTCGGGCGGCAGGAGGTAGAGGGTGCGGCCCCGGTGGGCGCGGGTGGTGAAGCCCGCCGCGGTCAGGATGCGGGCGGCGCCGCGGATGGGGCGGTTGAGGACGAGGAACGTCCAGGCGTCGTCGGTCGAGCCGACGAACACGTCGTGGTGGTCGATGATGGCCAAGGGAAGTCCGGGTGGTGAATTCAGCGGGGATACGGGCACGGGCTGGCATGAGCAGCCGGGTGGGCGGTGGCGGCGTGGGCCCCTGCCGGGTTCCGGATGAGGGCTTGAGGCCGGTCAGTGAGGCCCGGGCCTCGTCCCAAGCCTGGTGGGCGCTGCACAAGCGCGCGTACAGATCCCGTTGGCGGTCGATCGCGTCGAGTTGCCAGTCGAGGGTGGCTCGGGTGCCGGGCTTGGCGCGTGCGGCGAACGGGACGAGGGCCTGGAGGTAGTTGGAGGTAACGGGCCACGGTTTGGCCGACATGTCTGGCGGCCTGTTTCGGGCTGGATGCCGGGCGGAGGAGGGCGGCTGGTCCTCGTTGAGGGGCGGTAGGCGTCTCCGGCGAGCCGGATGGCGAGGTGACCGGGCAACTTGATGCGGCGCAGGACAGTGGGGAACCCACCGGAGCCGTCGGCGATGCCGTGTTGGCGGACGCTGGCGATGACCGCATCGGGTGCAGAGTGCAGCGTCAGATCGTTGAGATCGCTGGGTCCATACGGGGCGACGAGCCGTCTCCTGACGGACGCTGAGGAACAACAGGGCGCTCAGACCGGGGTCACCGTTCCTAGGACGCGGGCCTGAAGTCGCTCTGCTTCGGCGCCGCCTTGGCGATGGCGCGGGCGGTGATGGCCTTCGACGCGCGGGCGGAGGCGGCGGCCAGCTCGTCGGCGCCGGGCTCCAGGTACCAGGGGCGCAGGTCGAGCATGGCGGCGCGCATGCCGGTGGCGAAGCAGAGCGCGGTGCCCTTGGGCAGGGCGCGGATGGCGTCGGCGGGCAGGATTCGTTCCTGCCTCATCGACACGGACGTCGATGTGCCGGATTCGGAGCGGGAGGTGGAGGTGGTCTCGACGTCGTGGTCGCCGATCAGCCGGCTCAGTTTGTCGGCGAAGTCGGGGTCGTCGATGCCGGAGCCGATGACCTTGACGGTGGAGGCGGACCACATGGCGTCCATGCCCGCGTCGCCCCAGACTTTCTGGCCCTGGCGGTAGGACTGCAGGATGGTGATCGGAATGATCCCGCGGGACCCGAGGTGGGAGTA
Organism: Streptomyces sp. NPDC002643; assembly: GCF_053592555.1. Taxonomy (NCBI): domain Bacteria; kingdom Bacillati; phylum Actinomycetota; class Actinomycetes; order Kitasatosporales; family Streptomycetaceae; genus Streptomyces; species Streptomyces sp. NPDC002643. Next base: position 9,605 of record NZ_JBSFVY010000025.1, on the reverse strand, counting down.
CAGATCCGGCAGATCACTGATCTTGCAGACGTTGGCGGCCTCGTCGAGGATCGCGAGCATCGGCGGATCGAGCCGCCCGCCGGCACGTTCGGCCTGCCCGGTCGCGGCTCGCATCACGGAGTCCGCGCACGCCGCGATCAGCGCTGAAGCTCCTCCACCGCCGTCCTTGGACAGCAGGTAGAGCGTGTCGGCGGAGCCGACGAACTCGGCCGGGATGAACTCCCGTACGCCCGGCTGTGGGGTGACCCATGCGGCGATCTCGCTGTTCAGCAGCGCGGCGGCGTACTGGCGGGCGGTCTCGTAGATGCCGTCCCTGGTCTCCGGCGGTCCTTCCACGGTGCCCTTGAGCTGCGCGGCGACGGCCGTGAAGCGGTGGTCGCGCAGGATGTCCAGCGGAGTGCGGTCCGCGGGGAACGCCAGCCACTGCATGACGTCGGTGATCGGGCGGTCGTCGAGGGCTGCGGCGAGGAAGAGCTGGGACAGGACGTTCGATCCGGCCTTGGACCAGAAGTCGCCCTGCTGGCTCGCGTCGACGGACGCGGCGAGGAAGTGGCCGGCGAGGCGTCCGGCGCCGTCGAGTGTTGTGGCGTCGGCGAGGGGGTTCCACCACATCGTGCGTTCGGCGTGCGCGATCTGCTGCGGGTCCATCGACCATGTCCGGCCGACTGCCGCCCGGGCGTCGAGCGTAGCGGTGAAGGCGTCGCCGGCGGCTTTGTTCGAGGTGAGCAGGACCGGGCCTGGAGCGTTGAGGATGGACGGGATCGCCAGGGAGGTGGTCTTGCCGGAGCGCGGTGCCATGATCGCGACCGCGACGTCCTCGTACCCCATACGGACCTCGTGCCTCGTCCCCTGCAGGTTGCCGAGGAGGATGCCGGTGTCGGTGGCGTCGATGTGCTTGGCGTTCTTCAGACTCGGGCGCAGCGAGCGGGCCTTCGCGGTGATCGCCTTGGCCAGCAGCGGCTCGATGTCCTTGGGCTTGGCCATCCCGGTGATCTTCTTTCTCCGGCCGCCGCCGCGGTTCTTGTGGCGGGAGAACAGGAGGCCGGTCACGACGCCGAGCGCGAGCAGGACTGCGACCGGGACGATGCGTGCGCCGATCAGCAGGGATGTCTCCCCGGTCTGTGGCCAGAGCCGGTCGGGGTGGAGCAGGGCGGCGGTCGGCTGGTAGGGCGCCCAGTCGTGACCGGTCAGCCAGGCGGTGATGTTGCCGCTGAGCCAGGAGAGGTGGGACAGGGGGATGGCGACGGCGAGCACTCCCAGAAGGAGGCGGAAGGCGATGTCGTACCCGTCGGCGGATGAGCTGTTGGCGGGAGGAGTCAAGGGCGGTGTGTTCTTCCGGGAGCTGCAGACGTTGGCGGCGGTCAGCGGGTAGGGCCCGGCCGGCCGGAGGACGTCGTGGGGCAGGCGGTGCCGTCGGCGGCCCGGTACGTCGGGCGGCGAGGGCGTGCACACGGTCCTCCAGGGCCGAGGCGACCTGGGCGGCGGGTAGTTCCCGGTACCCGCGGGTGACGAGCTTGGTGCCGTAGGCCGGGATGCTGAGCGGGCTGCCGGTGCGGGGGACGGGGCTGGGGTCGGCGAGCGCGCGGGTGAAAGCGGTGATCAGGTGCGGTGGGGTGTGCTCACCGAAGTGGGCCTGCCACACCGGTCCCTGGGTCTCACTGAGCATGGTGGTGACCCACCAGCTGTTGGATGTTGCGCTGATGCAGAACTCGACGTGGGCCGTGCCGTCGGGCGAAACGAGCCCGTCCTTGCCGGGAACGGTCCTCCAACCTGCCATCACGAGCGGTTCGTACGGGGCGACGTGGGCGGTTGGGATGTCGCCCGGGTCGGTCAGGGCGTCGGTCAGGGCCGCAATAATTTCGACTGGGGTGCGGGCGCCGAAGGTGGCGTACCAGGCTGGCCGGTCCCGCTCGGGCGCGTGCTGCAGGGTCCACCACTGTCCGTCGGGATCGGGCTCCAGACGCAAGCGGGCCTTCTGGTCCGGGCTGGAGAGGATCACGCGCGGCTGCAGGGGGTCGTGGCCGTAGCTCCAGCCGCAGGCGCGGTGCAGGGGGACGGTGACCCATGCGGGGTCACCGGCGCCGGCCAGGTGACGCGGGGCGACGAAGTCGACCTCCACGGTCTCGGAAGGCGTGGACACGATCAGCTCCGTACCCGGCTCGCGCGTCCGGTTGCGGGGGCTGCGGTCGCGGTCGGTGGCGGGGCCAGGGGCGAGGGGGCGTGCCGGGCGGCGGTGTTGATGTCGCGGATGACGTGGCCGTGGGTGGCCCAGTCGTCGAGGGAACTCCACGCTTCGGCGTGATGGACGGCTAGGGCGTCGTCGAACGCCTCCGTGCCGGGGCGGGCGCCGGCGGGGAGGCTGTCGCGGGTCTCCAGCCACTTCTCGTGCAGGCCATCAAGGCGGTCGAGCGCTTCGTGCAGAACACCGAGTTGCCACACCCAGCGGCTTTGCACCGTACGGGCGGGCAGGTGGGTGAGCTGGGCCTGGGCGGTGGCCAGGAGATGGCGCGCCCCGTCGCCGACGTTCTCGAACGCCTCGGCGGTCGCGGAGTCACGGAGACTTGCGCGCCGGCCGTAGGCGTCCTCGTCGTAGGGCCAGCCGTCGAGGTCGGTGTGCTCGTCGGAGTAGACGTTCCAGGAATCGAGGATCTTCTGGCTGTCGCGCAGGAAGCGGCCGAGCTGCTTGAGCAGCGCGCGGTCGGAATCGGAGGGGGTGGGAATGGCGGTGTCCTTGGGGGAGGCGGTGGGCTGCGGCCGGTTGGTCAGCGCCGGAGAGGAGTCACTTCGGTCGCGGGCGGCGGCCCCGCAGCCTTGGTGGTGGCCGGCCGCTGACGGCGGCGAGCCTGGGTGCGCAGGCTCTCCAAGCGGGTGGTGTGCGCCTTGACCACCTGCTGCGGGGTCAGCGGGCTCGGCCCTTGTACGACGCTGTAGTGGGCGGTGCGGTCGAACATGCCGCGCTGGAGTGGGGCGGTGTCCACGAGCGTGGTGACGAACGCGCTGACCAGATGCGGGGGCGTGTGGTGGTCGAACCACGCGTGCCAGATCCGCGGGCCTACAGGATGGCCATGGCCGTGCTCACCCGTTTCGATGTGCCAGGACGGCTTCTGCTGGCCGCCGAGGGGTCGCAGCTCGATGTGGCACATGCCGTCCGGTGAGTGGGCACTGTTCTGCTCGTCGGGCAGCCAGCCGGCCGAGGACAGCGTCTGCCAGGGGTCCGGAGGTTCGGCGCGCGGTGGGCAAATGAGGGCATCGGTGACGCTGCTGAGGATTTCGGCGGGGACGAGTTCGCCGAACTCGGCGTACCAGCCCGGTTTCGTGTCCCTGTGCCCTCCCCGCAGTCGCCACCAGGCGGAGGTGGCGGACTGTGGGTCGAACTGCAGGCTGTGACGCTGGTCGGGGCTGCGCAGGACGATTTCCGCGCTCAGGGGGTCGGATGCGAGGGTCCATCCGACGGCGGCGAGGCCGTGGGTGACGTGGCGGGCATCGCCGGGGCCGGCAAGGTGGCGCGGACTGGTGTCGAAGGGGATTCGCCAGGCGTGCTTGTCGGTGAACTCGGCGAGTTGCCGTTCGCTCACCGGCACCGTGCGCACTCCGGCGTGTCCGGGGAGTTGTTGGTGAGCAGGGTGCGCAGGTCGTCGAGAGCGTAGTGGAGGGTGTGCTGGTCGGTCTGCTCCCACGCGGCGGTGCGCAGCTCCGCGATCAGGAGGTGTAGGTCGGGGGTACGCGGGGTGTCCGGGTGGTCGAGTACGGCGCGGGCCAGGGCGCGCAGGGTGTCGCCGAGCTGGACGGGGATGCCGGTGTACTCATCCAGCAGCGGCTCGACCAGGGCCAGTGCCTCACCGGGGTCGGGGGCGTCGTGCAGGTACTCGGTGAGTCGGGACAGGGTTTGGATGGCGGTGTGGATGTCGTCCGGGGTGAGCGCGGGCACAGGGCTCCTTGAAAGGGAGTAGGGGGCCGGTCAGCGGCGGGCGCGGGGGCGGCCGGCGGTGGCGTGGGGGCGGGCCGTGGTGCGGGGACGGCTGGCTGTGGCGTTACGGGCCCAGGTGGCGGCTCGGGCGGCGTGGACGCGGGCCTGCTGCCAGGCGTTGAGCTGGGAGGGGAGAACAGAGACGGAGGTGGTGCGGATCTGCGTGCTGTGCGGGACACGGCCTCGCGGGCGCATGACGGGTTCGGGGCTGGCGAGCGCTTCGGAGAAGGCTTGGACGAGGTGCATGGGGGTGGAGGCGGTGAAGGTCGCGGTCCAGCCGTTGCCTTGCTCGTCCTGTGCTCCCGACCACCAGATGGCCTGCCCGCTGGGGTCTTGGTGGAACTGCATCCACGCTGCCCGGTCTGGGCTCGTGGCGATGAACTGTCCATCGTCACGGGTGGTGTTCCAGCGTTGTTCCTTCAGGGGGGCCCAGACGTTGGGGGCGTGCGCGCTCCGGGGCTTGGTGAGGGCGTCGGTGAGTCCGGCGACGATCTCCACCGGGGTTTGCCGGCCCAACGACACGGTCCATGCGTCCTGGTGAGCGGTGGCCTTGCTGTGGATCGTCCAACCGCCCGGCAGGACGTAGGGGTTGTAGCCGATCCGGATCGAACGGTCGGGGCTGTCGAGGACGAGCGGTCCGTTGCGCTTGGACTTGTCCTGCCATCCGCAGGCGCGCAGGAACTCGCAGACGTGCCTCAGATCGCCGCCGCCGGCAAGGGCGCGGGGCTGGACGAGGTAGTGCTGCTCTGCCTGCTCGCCCGGTCCCCAGCCCTGCCACTGCTTTCGCTTCACCGGCGCCGCCGTACGACGAGCGGAGCAGCGGTCGGGGGTTTGGCCGTCACGGCGGGGCGGGTGTGGAGGCGCTGGAGGGTGTCGGTGTGCTCGTCGAGATCCAGGCCCATGTCATACAGTTCGTTGGCGGCGCGGCCGAGGGCGAGCCACACTTCCGCGGGCAGGGAGCCGTGTTCGGCCTGGGTTTTGGCGAAGATGCTGCCGGTGGCCACGAGGTGGGTGAAACGGCCGAGGACTCCGTCTTCGGGGTTAAGGACGCGTGCGATGACGCGGGTGGCCTCACCTGCCGGGAGTATCGCGAGGTGGTCGGAGAGCTGGCCGAGCTGTCGGGCGATCTCGTCGGCCAGCCGGTCCGGGTTCGGGGTGGGGTGGGGCATGGCCCTCCTGGGCGGGATTGAGGGTCAGTGGTGGTGGCGGTGGCCGATCCGCCGGGCTTCGTCGAGGCCGGCCTCGGGGTGTGCGCTGGCCGGCGGAACGATCCGGTGGGCGCCGGTGGGAATGCAGCCGCGCAGATAACGGCGGAACACAGCGGTGGCGAGGCGGGGTGTGAGACGGCGGGACATCGGCGGTGGTATGCGGGGTGTTACGGGTTTCTCCCGGTCGGTGCTGCGGCGGCCGGGGCGGCCCCGGCACGTGACGGGGCCGCCCTTCGGGCTTAGGGGTTACGTCGAGGCGAAGCGGTGGCTGCGGCTGCTGGAGCGGGCTTCGGCGTCTGGGGCTGGGCCTGGCGGCTGCGTATGTCGTGCACGGCCTGCTGATAGACGACCGCGTCGAAGAGGTAGTCAGGAAGGAAGACCTCGTATCCGGCCGTGATCAGAGCGGGGACAGCGCGGGTGGCGATCCGCTTCTTCTCGTCCTCGGTGAGGTGTGCGGGCGCCTCGTGCCAGATGTAGACGGGCCCGGCCGTCACCGCGGTCTTGCGCTCGAAACCGAGACGGTCGAGCAGGGCGAGGAGCTCCTCGGGCGCACCGGTGGGGGTGTCGGCGTGAACGGTGCCGGTGAAGGGCTTGCGGTAGATCTCGACGTCGGTACCTTCGTCGTCGGCGCGATTGCCCATCACCGGGTCCGCGTTATCGAGGTACGAGCCTGGGGCGGCGGGGCCGCCGGCGCGGTGGCCGTGGGCGCGGGCCGCGCAGTCGGATGCTGGAGCGCGGTGGTGACGCCCTGGGCGGCGAGCTGCTCGCCCATCGTGCGGACGGCTCGAGCCTGGACAGCGGTGTCGTCCCCGCTCAGCCGATAAGAGCCGGTCTGCTCGTCGTGGACGAAACCGTTGGCGACCAGGACAGCGGCAACCGTGTCGCTGGCGGAGGCCGTGGCGAGGCTGCCGTCGGCCTGCCAGGTGAGCACGACCCGCCGCGCCGGGGATGGCTGGGTAGCGTCGGGCTGGCGGGCCAGGCCAACGGAGTTGTGCCGGACCTGGGCGAGCGCGGCGTCGTAGCGGGCCAGCAGGTCACCAGCGACCGTCTCGGCACTCAGGAACGGGTCGTCGCTCAGCGCGATGCCGTCCGGCTCGCGCATCCCGCTGAACGCGTGCCCAGGGACGTCACGGGGGGCGACGGCGGCGATCAGGAAGCCCTCCCGCTCGTCGTGCCGGTCGATGACAGCCAGCTGGGCGCCGTCCTTGCGGGTCAGCACGGCCGCGTGCCGGATCGGGTGCGCGGCGAGGGACTCGGCGACGAGGTCCATGTCCCAGACGTGGTCGGCCAGTTCGGCGAGATCGTCCTTGCGCTCGGGCGAGTAGTAGGTACTGCTCCACGTGCCGGGCAGTTCGCCGGCGAGGACGTCGGCGAACGAGGCGAGGCGACCGGGATCGGAGTCGTGGTCGTGCATGTCTTCCTTATCAATGAAGCAGGAGGGGTGAGGGCGCAGGCCCGCGATGGCCGGAGGCGGGGTCGGCACGTGCGCTGCGGCCGGGGTACGGGCATGCCGGTCGGCGACCTGGGCACCGAGCGGGGCGGGCGCTGGCCGGTATCGAACGCCTCGTCGCCGATGTGATAGCCGACGGCTGCAGCCGGGCCGCGGTTTAGGCGGTAGGTCTCGCGGACGCGAACGTGGACGACGGGCACGACGCCGCAGCGCTGCAGGATGCTTCGGCCTTCGGGGTCTTCGCCGCGAGCGAGGACCTCATAGGAGTGGGGATTACGGCGAGGCCCAGGAAGCGGCTTGGCACGCGGCAAGAGCGGGGCTTACTACAGTGATCGTCGTGTGTACCGCACCTTTGGCGGTGCGGTGGCGATGCCGGGCCGAGGGACGGTGCGCGGAGGGCGGGCCGCGAGGTGGGCGACGGTGGCGTCGAGGTCCTGCTGGATACCCAGGAGCCGTTGGGCGATCAGCTCCAGGCGGTGCGCCGTGCCGGGGCCGACGGCACCCGGCTGGCGCGCGAGGCGGTGCGCGGTGTGCTCGATGAGGCCGCGCACGGTGGCCAGCGGCCCGCACTGCTCGTCGGCGAGCTGCGCCAGGACGGTCGCGAGCTCAGTCGCCGCGGTCGGCGCGGGCCGGTCGACGGCCTGGCGCTCCGGAGCTGTGCGCACGGGGATCAGGTGCAGTTCCTGCTCGATGCGGCGGGCTTCATCCGAGAGCCGTCGGAGCAGGCTGGTGGGCTGCTGCTGCCAAGTGCCGTCGAGCCGGATCAGGTTGGCGATCAGGTCGAGGCGGCCGGTCTGAGCCTGGACGCCGATCCAGCGGCAGCCGCTGTCGTCGCCAGGGATCTCGATCCCGGCGGCACGGGCGAGGCGGTGGGCGGCTTCAGCCCACTCCGGGCCGGTGAGATCACGGTCGTCGGGGTGGAGCCGGACGTCGACGTGGAAGATCGCCCGCCGGTCGCCCTGCGGGCCGGCAGCGAACGGGTGCTCCATGAGCGGGTCGTCGAGATGCTCGGCCCACTGGGCGGACGTCCAGATCTCCTGCTCGTCGTCCAGGGTGCAAACGTCCAGCCCCGGCCAGTAGGCGACGACGGTGTGTTCGGTAAGACCCTCCTGCGCCGACAGGGCCCGGCCCAGCGCCTTGGAGAGCGGGTACTGCGCGGCGATGCTGCGCTCGTTGACGCGTGGGATCACGTCGGTGTGCCCCCGATGGTGCGTGCGGACAGCGACACCTCGCCGACGGCGGCGATCAGGGAACGCTCGCGCACCAGATCCGCGTGCACCGACACATCACCCGGCGGCAGAAGGTCCAGAGCCCGGTCGATCGCCGCAAGCCCGTCGTCGTACCGGCCGAGCTGACGCAGTGCGCCGGCTTCCCTGAAGAGCACGACGGGAATGCTCACCGGCTGCCGGCCCGGGCGTCGTTGACGTGCACGAGCTGGCCGAGGGCCGTGGTGGTGTACCAGCCGCAGTCGATCAGCTCGTTGCGGGAGGCGTACTTCGGCAGGAGGTAGTCCTCCATGGCCCGCAGGTAGATCAGGCAGTCCGGGCACCGGCGCTTCAGGTGGACCATGTAGCGGGGGTGGGCGGTGAGGTAGGACTGCTGGCCGCCGGTCGCATCGCGCAGCCGCCATCCGTCCTCGTCGGTCGGGGTGTGCCACGAGGAGGCGACCACGCGCAAGGCATCGCCCCACAATTCCCCGCCGGCCACGCCCTTGAGGACGATGACCTCGTCGCCGGCGTGGAAGTGCCGGTGGGTGATGTCCCGGGCGGGAGTGAGCGGATCGGGCGTCGGCGCGAAGGCCGGAGTCGGCGGAGGCGTCCAAGACGGCGGGAGCATGCAGGTCCTTCCACGCGGTGCGGGGTGGCGGTGGGAGGATCAATGGTCCGCAGGATCGCCGGTTTGGCTAACCGGCGATCATCGGCTATGTTCCCGCTGCCGTCAGCGGTGCGGGTTCTCCGTCGCGCGGTCGGAATCGTTGGCGGCGTCGAGGAGTTCGACCAGTTCAGAGCCCTCTGCATCCCTTTGATCGATCCACCACCCGGCCCTGGTGACCGTGCGGGCCTTCTCCTCCAGCTCCGCCCAGTCCGCCTCCTCCCAGGTGCCTTCGAGGACGAGGGCGGTATGTGCGGCGGTCATCAGCTGGTGGCGGGAACGCTCGCCCCACTCCAGTGCCTTCTCTGGTCCTTCCAGAGGCGGCATGTCGAACTTCTCGGCCCACTCGGCAGCGGCCTGCTGCTCCGCGGCGCGCTTGGCCGCGAGCCACTGCTCCTTGGACTCGGTATCGGCGTCGCGGGCGGCCTTCCAGCAGTCCGAGCATTGCCGTCGGGCGAGCCAGCGGGCGAACCCCGCCCGCCGGTCGGCCGGGCGGTCGGACAGGTCATGGACGACCTCATGGCCGCAAGGAGCATGCTCGATCGTCCATCTCGTACGGACCCCCGGGGAATTCCGTTTGACGGGCGTTACGTTCGAGGTCGGGCTGCTGGTTTGGGGCTTCAAATCGAGTGCCTTTCGTTGGCGGTTGGGGTGGTGGTCTGCGTCGTCGCGGAGGTTCGTGCATCAGATGCACGATTCGTGCGGCGGACGGAGGTGGTCTGGAGTGCTTGGCGGTGGTCTCGGGGACGCTGCCGCCTTTTGCGTCGTCTCAGCGTGTCCTGCGGATGGCGTCTGTTGCCGCCTTGGCGATGGCGGCGGGAGCGCTGGAGGGCCGGGGCAGGTGCAGCAAGGTGGTCCCCGGCAAGTGGCGGGACTTGGCGGTGAGGGTGAGCTGGAGTACGGCGCAGCCGGCGGTTGTGAGCTGCTTGACGCGGGTGACGGCTTGCGCGGTTTCGTCGCTGCCGTACCGGGCGTCGGTGACGATCACGAGGAGGCGGCCGGCGCCGGGGCGGCTGAGTTCGAGGCCGTGGTCGAGTGCGTCGATGGCGTCGCCGAGGTTGTGGTGGCCGCCGTTGGCATCGAACGTCGTCACGCGCTCTGGTGCTCG
>NZ_JBSFVY010000024.1:156066-172368 GCF_053592555.1 Streptomyces sp. NPDC002643 | reverse complement strand
CGCAGCAACTGGCGCTGATCCGCGAGGACCCGGCGCTGGTCGAACCCGCCGTCGAGGAGCTGCTGCGCTGGCTGTCCATCGTCCAGGGACCGTCGATCGCGCGCATGACCACCACGGACGTGCGGCTCGCCGGGCACGCCATCCCCGCGGACTCGCTGCTGATCCTCACCCCTCCCGCCGCCAACCGCGACCCCGCCTTCCGCGACGATCCGGACACCCTCGACATCACCCGGGGAGCAGTCGGTCACCTGGCCTTCGGCCATGGTGTGCACCACTGTCTGGGGGCGCCGCTGGCGCGGCTGGAGATGCGCGTCGCCTTCCCGGCCCTGCTGCGGCGCTTCCCCGGCCTGGCCCTGGCCGACCCCGACGAGCAGGCCGACTTCAAGGTCTTCAGCTCCGTGTACGGCTTGAACACCCTGCGGGTGACCTGGTGAGCGCACGGCCGCTGAGGGCGGATGCCGCCCGCAACCACCAGCGGATCGTCGGCGCCGCGGTCGAGGCTTTCGAGGAGATCGGGCCGCAGGCGACGCTGGAGCAGATCGCCGAGCGGGCGGACGTGAGCGTGATGACGCTCTACCGCCGCTTCGGCAATCGCGACCAGCTCATCCGGGCCGTCTTCGACCATCTCCTGGCCACCGAGATCGAGCCCGTGACCACCGTACGCACCGACGACCCCTGGCAGGACCTCGTCGACGCGCTCTCGGCCGCCATCGACCAACTCGTCCGGCGGCCGACGATCCACTCGCTCGCCCTGGAGTTCCAGGCCTTCGCCAACGACACCGCCCAGCACTTCCTGCGCTCCATGCGCGCCCTGTTGAACCGCGCGATCGAGGCCGAGGCCGTACGGCCGGAGCTGGAGGTGCGGGACCTGGTCGCCGTCATCGTCATGACCATGGCCACCGCGCACGCCGGCGATCGGGACGGCGCGGACCACCGCCGCTACCTCGCCCTGCTCGCCGACGGGCTGCGCCCCGCCCCCACCACCCTGCCCCCGCCCTCGTCCCACGAGGTACCCGGGCCGCCCGCCCACGGGCGGTGACGACGGCCTTCTGCTCCCCTCCCCCACACGTCTGGGCCTCCCCCAAAACGTCGACGCCGCCCCATACATCTGCACATCCGCCCACCCATACGAAGGTGAAAGGAGGACGGGGCCACGGACCCGAAAGGGCATCGTGCCCCGACTGCCCATGCGAGCGATCCGTTTGACCGAGTTCGGAGATCCGTCAGTGCTGGTGGCCGGTGAGGCCCCTGATCCGGAGCCCGGCGAGGGGCAGGTCGTGGTGGCCGTGGAAGCGGTGAACGTGGTGTTCGTCGAGACCCAGATACGGGCCGGCCGCGCTCCCCTCCCCCTGCCGTTGCCCACCCCGCCCTATGTGCCCGGCAGCGGGATCGGAGGTGTGATCACCGAGGTCGGCCCGAACGTCGACCCGGGTCTGCTCGGTCGGCGGGTGATGGGCCAGACCAACGGCACGGGGGGCTATGCGGAGCAGGCGGTGCTCACCGTCGACCAGGTGATCCCGATCCCGGCGGCGCTGTCCACCGCCGACGCGGTGGCGTTGCTCACCGACGGCGCGGCCGCGCTGGCCATGTCCCGGCTGGCCGCCCCGAAGCCGGAGGAGTGGGTACTGGTCGAGGCCGCGGCCGGCGGCCTGGGCGGCCTTCTGGTGCAACGCGCCCTGAACGCCGGCGCGAAGGTGATCGGGGCGGTGGGCAGCGACGCCAAGCTCCCGGCCGTGCGGGAGGCGGGCGCGCGGGCGGTGAACTACGGGCGGCCCGACTGGACCGAGCGGGTCCGCACGCTCACCGGCGGCGCGGCCGTCGACGTGGTGTTCGACGGCGTGGGCGGCGACATCGGCACGGCGGCGGCCTCTCTGGTCGAGGCCGGCGGGCGATTCGTTCAGACCGGCGCGGCCGACGGCGCGTACACGGACGCCTCGGCGCTCGCGGCTCGGGGTGTCACCGTGCTCGGCCTGCGGCAGGTGATGGAGATGGGGCTGAACCTGCGTGAGCTGGCGGTCACCGCGCTGGAGGAGGCCGTGGCCGGGCGGCTGCGGCCGGTGATCGGACAGACGTTCCCGCTGGAACGCGCGGCCGACGCCCACGCCGCCATGGAAGCCAGGACGACGATCGGCAAGACGCTCCTGCTGGTGTGAGCGGTCATGCCCCTGTCCGCAGCACACGCGAGCGCCCTGCATCGGGCGGGCTCACCGGTCGCCACCGGGCAGGCTCACCGGCCGCGCGCGGTGGCCACGACGGCGGGGAGGACCGCGAGGGCGAGGATGCCGCCGGTGAGGGCGAGGACGGGGTAGCCGGCGGCGGAGACGACGAGGCCGGAGGAGAGGCCGCCGGTGGCGCCGGCGATGGCGATGGCCACGTCGACCGTGCCCTGGGTCCTGGCGCGGGTGGCCACCGGCACGGCGTCGGTGATCATCGCGGTGCCGGAGACCAGGCCGAGGTTCCAGCCGAGCCCCAGCAGGGCGAGGGCCAGGGCGAGCAGGGCGACGGAGTCCGCCGGGGCCAGGGCGGCCAGGATTCCGGCCGCGAGAAGGGTGAGGCCGGAGGCGACGGCGATCGCGGTACGGCCGTGCAGGTCGCAGAGCCAGCCGGTCAGCGGTGACGGCAGATACATGGCACCCACGTGGATGGCGATCACCAGCCCGGACGCGGCGGTGCCATGGCCGTGGTCGTGCATGTGCACGGGGGTCATCGTCATGATCGCGACCATGACGAGCTGAGTGAGGACCATCGTCAGGGCGCCCGGTATCAGCCCCGGCCCTCGCGTCTTCGCCCCGGTCACCGGCGTCGGCTGCTGGAGGTCGAGGCTGCGGGCGAGCAGCAGCGGGTCGGGGCGCAGCCAGACGGCGAGGACGAGGGCGGCGAGCGCGTAGGCGATGCCGGAGAGCAGGAACGGCCCGGCCAGGGCGGGGATGCCGAGGCTGTCGGCGAGGTCGCCGGTGGGTGCGGCCAGGTTGGGGCCGACGACACCGCCGAGGGTGGTGGCGACCAGGACGGTGGAGACGGCGCGGGCACGGTGGGCGGGGTCGGCGAGGTCGGCTCCGGCGTACCGGGCCTGGAGGTTGGTGGCCGTACCCGCGCCGTAGACGAACAGGGCGGCGAAGAGCAGTACGGGGTTGTCGGCGACGGCGGCCGCGAGAACGCCCGCGCTGCCGACGGCCCCGGTCAGATATCCCGCGGCCAGACCCGGCCGGCGGCCCCTGGCCTGGGAGATCCGGCCGATGGCGACGGCGGCGAGGGCGGAACCGGCGGTGAACAGCGCGCTGGGCAGACCCGCGAGGTCGGTGGAGCCGAGCATGTCCTGCGCGAGCAGGGCTCCGACGGTGATACCGGCCGCGAGCCCGGCCCCGCTCAGGATCTGGCTGCTGACCAGGACGGCGAGGACGCGACGCTGCGCCTCGGGCCGCGGGGACATACCGGCGGTGGTGCCCGGGGCGGTGCTTGTCACGGGTGAGTGCCTCCTGTGGCTACGGAACATCTACGACGAGGTAGCCGTCGACACGGCGCAGGTGTTCGCTGTCGGGGTCGGACGGGAGGGCGTGGCCGAGGTCGCCCGCGCGGACCTCGCTGATCCACTGGTCGTGCTGGTACTCGTGGTTGATGAGCGCGGTGAGCAAGTGGGTGGCCACGACGGCGAGTTGGCCGGGAGCACCGACCCGGCCGGCGGCGATGTCGCCGATGCGGGCGTGGACGCGTTCGGCGACGGTGTCGCGGAAGGCGGTGAGCCGGGTGACCGTGGGCAGTGCGCCGCGGAACTTCTCCGGGTTCGCCGAGTCCATGAGGGCGTCCAGTTCCGGGTCGGGGCTGGGCTCGGCCGCGGTGAGGTTGCGGATCATGAAGTGGGCGACATGGGCCTGGTGGCCGAGATGCCAGCCGATGGCGCTGGAGTTCTCGTGCGGGCGCCAGGTCACCTCGTCGGGGGTGAGGTCCTTCCACAGGTCGTCGGTGTAGGCGCGGGCCCGGTCGTACTCGCGCAGCAACGCGTCTATCGGGAGCATGAGTTCGCCTCGTCTCGGGTCAGGGGCAGGGGCAGGGACAGGACTGTGCCGGCCGCTCGCTCGGCGGCGGCCAGGGCGCCCTCGATGTGTCCGGCGTACTGGTCGGCGGTCTCGGTCGAGGCCCAGTGCAGCCTGCCGTCCAGCGCGGGCCGTTGGTAGAGGGGGTGGCCGAACAGGGAGTAGTCCGCGAGGCGGTGCACGGCCGGCGGGGCGGTCCACGGCTCGCCGCTCCAGTCCTGGACGTGGAGCGCCTCGGGCTCGGCGGCGGCCGGGCCGAAGAGCTGTGCCAGTTGGGCGGTGACCGCCCGCTCGAATCCGGGACCGACCGCCTGGGCCGGGGCGAAGCCGAACAGCGCGGCGGGCTTCCCGTCGGGCCCCGACATGTCGTGCAGCTCCTGCAACGGGCCGGTCCTGCCGACCGCCGCGCCGGCGAGCCCCGCCTCACGCCAGAAGGCGGCGGGGTAGCGGGCGACGACCTTGGCGACCGCCCCCATCCACACGGGCGTTTCCCGCGCCAGACGGACCAGCTCCGGCGACAGCCCCGAGCCGAAGTCGATGCGTGCGAGGGCGAGCGCGGGAGGTACGGCCACCACGACGTGCTCCGCGTGCAGCACCGCGCCCGGCGTACGGACTTCGAGGCCGCCGGTGGCGCGCGGCTGGATCGCGGTGACGGGACTGTCCAGTCGTACGACGTCCACGGGAAGTTCGGCCGCGAGCGCGCGGGCCAGGGCTTGGGCCCCCGGTGCGAAGCGGCGGGCGGGGGCGTCGATCAGGTTGCCGCGCAGCCGTCGTACGCCGGTGGCGTCCTGTACGAGCGTGTCCCCCGCGAGATGCTGCTCGAAGGTGCCGATACCGAGGCGCACGGCGAGATCCGCGACGCGCCGCTCCCCGTCCCAGTACCAGGTGGCCCCCAGATCGAGGGCTCCGGGCGGGACGGCCGTGCTGAGCAGGCGCCCGCCGACGCGCTCACGGGCCTCCAGACACACGGCGTCGCGCCCGGCGGCGACCAGTGCGGCGGTCGCGGTGAGTCCGGCGATCCCGGCACCGACCACGACGACGTCGTGGCCATCATGCTGAACCATGGTCACTCCTCCCCGACTGCCGTTACGCGCCGGTGGTGAGGACCATCCGGAACCGGGCCCTGCCCTCTTGCTGGGTGTCGAGCGCCCGCTGCGCCTCCTCCAGCGGGACGGTCTGCACCTGCGGGCGGACACCGGTGGCGACGGCGAAGCGCATGGCCTGTTCGGTGTCGGCGGGGCTGCCGGTGAGATGACCGGTGACGCTGCGGGCGCCCATGACGAGCTTGGCCAGGGGCAGTTGCAGGGGAGCGCCGTCGAAGCCGACGACGGTCAGCCGCCCGTGCGGGGCCAGCCCGTCCACCAGTTCGGCCAGCGGCTTGCTGCTGGAGGCCGTGGAAAGGATCAGCCGCGCCCCGCCCAACTCCCGCAACGCCGCCCCGGCTTCCTGCAGCTCGGTGTCGATGTAGTGCCGCGCGCCCAGTTCCTCGGCGAGCTTACGCTTCTCCTCGCCCCGGCCGATCGCCACCGTCTCGAACCCCATCGCCGCGGCGAACTGCACCGCCAGATGCCCCAGACCACCGATCCCGAGGACGGCGACCAGGTCACCCGGGCCGGCACCGGAGTGCCGCAGGGCGTTGAAGGTGGTGACGGCGGCACAACCGAAGGGCGCGGCCTCCGCCGCGGACAGCCCCTCGGGAATCCGGGCGAGAGTGGTGGCGGGAACCGTGATGGTGCTCGACCAGCCACCGGGATACGACATGCCCGGGATCTTCCGCTCCGGACAGTGGACGACATCCCCGGTACGACAGGCGGAGCAGTGCCCGCAGCTGCCGCCGAACCAGCCGACGGCCACCCGCTCCCCCACCTCCCACCCCTTCACCTCAGGGCCGACCTCCGCGATCACACCGGCGACCTCGTGGCCCGGAGTGACCGGGAAGCCGGTTGCCGGAGCAGGGTTGCGGACGGTACCGATGTCGGCGCCGCAGATACCGGCCGCCTCCACGGCGATGCGCACCTCACCGATCCCGGGTGCCCGCTCCCTCACGGGGACGACCCGCACGGCGGCTCCGGGCTCCGCCACTTGTGCGGCCCTGTGCATGTGATCGGCGTCTTGGGACACGAGAATCCCTCCTTGAAAGAGAAAAGGACGCGGATATCCATAGAAATACCGCGCGCGGCTCCGCCTGCACGGTAGGCCGCCCCGGACGAACCCGGTAGAGGATCATGGCGAATGGGGATATAAAGAGCGGCTATGGCCACGAGGGGAACGGCGAAGACCGATGGGCTGGCCACACCCGGACCGCCTCCACGACGAAGTCGTTCGGCGCGCCCGCCCAGGCCTTCGACGCCGCACGGAACCTGGGGCACGGACGATTGACAGAGATTATGTCCCCATTGCCCTGACGTCTCCCGGCGGATTCATCCGCAGGAACTCACGGTGCCGCGACGACATTTCCGCGTACCCGAGACGGCCCGGGAAAGGCACACGACGAGCAACACGGATGCCGCCGTATTCGACGCCTATGCAGGGCGGGTTGCCGCGCGGCCACAACGAAAGGCCCTCACCCGCCTCACGGCGCGTAGCCGCGCAGGATGGCCGCGATCGTGTCGTCCACGCCCTGCTCGATCCCATCGGCAGCGATACAGCCGCTCGCCGCGAGTGCGACGAGTCCTTGCAGCGCGGCGCTGACCGGTACGGCGAGCCGATCCACAGCGCCCTCGCGGACCTCGCCGCGCCGCTGCCCGTCGCGGATCACATCGGCGGCCATGGCGGACAGACGCTGCTTGGCCACGACCAGTTCCCGCGGAGTGACGGGGTCCGGCCTGACCGCGTACATCAGGTCCAGTAGCGCCGCGTTGGCGGTGGCGAAGCCCACGTAGGCGCGGGCGAACGCGGTCAGCCGGTCGGCGAACGAGTCGCCGGCCTGCTCCAGTGCCGTGGCCAGCTCGGAGGCGAGGCGACCGAGCCCTGCCAGCGCCAGCGCGTCCAACAGGGCCTGCTTGCCCTTGAAATGACGGCTCGGCGCGGCCGGGCTGACCCCGGCCTCACGAGCCAGCTCGCGCAGCGACAGCGCCCCCGGCCCCTTCTCACGCAGGGTCCGCTCGGCGAGCGTCAGCAGTGCGGCGCGGAGGTCTCCGTGGTGGTAAGGGCGGGTTTTCATGCCCTCACTCTAGCCAGATGTAAACAACGCACACATTGTTTCCATTGACTACATTGTTATCAGTGCATACATTGGCGGCCGATGGACGACACTGCGGCGATGGGTGTGGGTGTGTGATGCGCGCGATCTGGATAACCAAGACCGGCGGCCCCGAGGTGCTCGCCGTACGCGACAGCCCGGCACCCCGGCCCGGCCCGGGGGAGGTACGCATCCAGGTCGAGGCCGCCGGGCTGAACTTCGCCGACGTGCTGGCCCGTCAGGGGCTCTACCCCAGCGCCCCGAAACCGCCCAGCGTGGTGGGTTACGAGGTGGCGGGTGTCGTGGACGAGGTCGGAGCCGAGGTCTCCGCGCCGCTGGTCGGGCAACGGGTCGCCGCTCTGATGCGGTTCGGCGGACAGGCGGAGACCGTCTGCGCCCCCGTCGGCCAGGTGATCGAGCTGCCCGACGACGTGACCTTCGAGGAGGGCGCGGCACTGGGGCTGAACTACGTCACCGCGTACCACATGCTGTTCCGCCTCTCGCATCTCCGCCCCGGTCAGCGGGTGTTGGTGCACGGCGCGGCCGGCGGCGTCGGCATCGCCGTGCTCCAGCTCTGCCGTACCGTGCCCGGCGTCGTCACCTTCGGCACGGCCTCGGGCGCCAAGCACGACGTCCTGCGCGCCGAAGGCTGCACCCACCCGATCGACCACCGCACCGAGGACTACGCCACCCGCGTACGCGACCTCACGGGCGGCGAGGGCGTCGACCTGGTCCTGGACCCGCTCGGCGGCAGCGACTGGAAGCGCGGCCTGCGGCTGCTGCGCCCCGCCGGACACCTCGTCGCGTACGGCTTCGCCAACGCGACCGGCGGCGAACGGCGCAGCATCGTCCGTCTGGCCCGCAACTTCCCCAAGGTGCCCTGGTTCACCCCTCTGAGCCTGATGAACCGCAACCACACCATCAGCGGCATCGACATCGGAGGGCTGTGGACCCGCCCCGACCTTCTGCGTGAGGAACTCCAGGCACTCGCCGCGCTGTTGCGGCAAGGCGCGATCAAACCGCGCATCGACAGCGTCTACCCGTTCAGCCGGGCCGCGGACGCGCACCGCCGTCTGACCGAACGCCGCAACATCGGCAAGGTCATCCTCACGCCCTGAGGCACCCCGCCCCGGCGGCGTTCAGCCTCCACCGGCGCAGACACCCTCGGTTCACCTCTGGCCGGCACAGACGCCCTCGGTTCAGTCCTCGTCGGCGCAGACGTCCTCGACGTTCTCCGGCCGCTCAAGGTTGTCCAGGAGCGTGGCGGAGATGTCGGCGAGTCGGTCCAGCCGCTCCGGACCGAGGCAGTCGACGAACAGCCGGCGCACATGCTCACTGTGCTGCGGAGCCGCCTCGTTCAGCGCCTCCCGCCCCTTCGACGTGAGCGTGACATAGATGGCACGGGCCTCGCCGCTGTGACGCTCGACGAGACCACGCTTGGACATACGGGTGAGCTGGTGGTGCACACGGCTCTTCTCCCAGCCCATCATCGCGCCGAGGTGATAGGCGCGCAGACGGCCGTCGTCGGCGCCGGAGAGCACGGTGAGCACGGTGTAGTCCGCGGTCGACAGCCCGCTGCACGCCTGCAGTTGCTGCTCGATCCGCCCGCGCAGGACCTCCTGCATCCGAAAGAACGTCTGCCAGGCGTGCAGCTCACGCGCGCTGAGTCCTTGCTGTCCTCGTGGCTTCTGGGTCACGACGGACAGCCTACCCGATCGGGTTGACGTGTCACCCCGCCAGGTCTACATTCGAGGTGACACATCAACTCGACGGGTTGTGGAGGCAGACCCATGCAGACGATGCACACCCAGCAGCAGCACACCGCCCGCCGATCCGTCGCCCGGATTCAGGACAAGCTGCATCTCGGCCCGGACGCCCAGGTCGACGACAAGAGCATGTGGTTCACCCCGCAGGACCCCGCACTGACCGACCCGTTCCTCGTCCTGGCCGACGACCAGTTCTCGGCGCCCGGCTTCGAGTGGCACCCGCACCGGGGCCTGGAGACGGTCACGCTGGTGCTGGACGGGGTCCTGGAGCACGGCGACAGCATCGGCAACGCCGGCACGCTGGCAGCCGGAGACCTCCAGTGGATGACCGCCGGCCGCGGGATCATCCACCGCGAACTCGCCTTCCGCAACGAACGCGCCCACGTACTGCAGCTGTGGGTCAACCTGCCGGCCGAGAAGAAACTGGTCGACAGCCGCTACCAGGACCTCCTCGCCGCCGACCGGCCGGTCATCGACCGCGACGGCGCCCGGATCGACCTCATCTCCGGCGCGGCCGGCGATCTCACCGGCCCGGCGCTCACCCACTGGCCGATCTCAGGTTCGGTGATCACCCTGGAGCCCGGGCAGAGCCTCGATCACGCCCTGCCCGGCCGGGACCGGGCGTTCTTCAGCGTGCTCTCGGGCGCCGTGACCATCGCCGGACGCCCTGTGGCGGCCGGGCAGACGGCGTGGTCCGACCCGGTAGCGGCCACGGCCCCGTCTGTCACGGACCCATCCGTCACGGATCTGTCCGTCACGGATGGGTCCGTCATCGAACTGCGCACAGCGGCCGACAGCGACACCCCCAGCGTGGTCATGACCTTCAGCGGCCCACCCATCCACCAGCCCGTCGCCATGGGCGGACCCATGGTCATGAACACCCGGGCCGAGATCCAACAGGCCTTCCACGACTTCCAGACCGGCAAGTTCGGCACAGTCCCCCGCCAGGCCCGACTGCAATACCGCTGACCGCGCCCCTCCCCCGCACACAGACAGCAGCCCACCGCCCCCTCACCATCCGGCGTGCCACGACCATCACATGAACAGGAGCTTTCCCATGACTCGGATCGGCATCATCCTCGGCAGCACCCGCCCCAACCGCAACGGCGAACAGGTCGCCTCATGGGTGCACGAAACGGCAGCCCAGCGCGACGACGCCGACTACGAACTGCTCGATCTGCGCGACCACCCCCTGCCGCACCTCGACGAGTCGCTGCCCCCGTCGATGGGCCAGTACCAGAACGAGCACACCCGGCAGTGGGCCAAGACGATCGCATCGTTCGACGGCTACGTCATCGTCACACCCGAGTACAACCACAGCATCCCCGGCGTCCTCAAGAACGCCCTCGACCACCTGTACGCCGAATGGCACAACAAGGCCGTCGGGTTCGTCTCCTACGGCGCCGCCGGCGGCACCCGCGCCACGGAACACCTCCGCCAGATCGCCGGCGAACTGCGGCTGGCCGACGTCCGCCAACAGGTCTCACTCACCCTGGCCACCGACTTCGAGAACTACTCCGCCTTCAAGCCCGGCAACCACCAACTGCCCCAGCTGAACACCCTCTTCGACGAGGTCATCGCCTGGACCACAGCCCTGGCCCCCCTGCGCACCCCGACGGCCGCCTGACCACCACCCGACGACGACCGCCTCTTTCACCAACGCGGCCCGACCGCGCCACCCCGGCCCGCTACCCGAACCTGCGGCGCAACGGTGCTCCCCAGCCCCAGGTCAAGCGCCCTTCGCCACCGGCTCCAGAATCGCGACGCACTCCACATGATGCGTCATCGGAAAAAGATCGAACGCCCTCAACGTCCGCACCCGATACCCCCCCTCCCGGAAATACCCCAAATCCCGGGCCAGGGCCGCCGGATCGCACGCCACGTACGCGATGCGGCGGGCGGACAGGGAGGAGAGGTGCTGGACGGTCTTGCGGCCGGCGCCCGCTCGGGGCGGGTCCAGGACGATGAGGTCGACCTCGGTGATGCCGGTGCGCGGCAGGACCGACTCGACCCTGCCCTGTTCGATCCGGACCCGCTCGAAGTCGGCCAGGTTGTGGCGCGCGTCCTCCACCGCCCGCTTGCCCGACTCGACCCCGAGCACGGCCCCCTTGTCGCCGACCCGGTCGGCCAGGGCGCCCGCGAACAGGCCGACCCCGCAGTACAGATCGAGTGCCATGTCCCCCTTGCGCGGCAGCAGCCCCTGCATGACCGCCTTGACCAGCGTGTCCGCGGCCTTGGGGTGGACCTGCCAGAAGCCGCCGCTGCCGACGCGGTACGTGCGGTCGTCGGCGCGTTCGCGCACGAACGGGCGGCCGTGCACACGGTGCACGCCCCCGGCACCTTCCCGTCCGCGGGACTCCTCCACCCGCATCACGCTCACCGGCCGGTCCAGCTCCACGATCGGCAGCCTGGCCCCCGGCCTCGGCGTCAGAATCACCTGCCGGTCCTGCGACCCCGTCGCCGCGATCGCGTCGATCGACGCCATCCCCGTCCAGTCCCGCTTCTCGATGCCCAGCTCGCTCACGCCCGGCGCCGCGATCATGCAGTGGTCGATCGGCTCGACCTCGTGCGAGCGGTGCCGCCGCAGCCCGGCCCGACCGGACTCCGGGTCCACCGCGTACTGCACACGCGTACGCCACGCCGGGACCTCGCCCGCCGGAAGCTTGTCGCCCTCGGCCGGCATCACGGTGCCGTCCCAGCCCGCCTCCTCCGGCGTGAGCCCCGCGAGCCTCCGCAACTGCTCGGCGATCACCTCACCCTTGAACCGCCGCTGCGCCCCCGGCTTGGCGTGCTGCCAGTCGCAGCCGCCGCAACGACCGGGACCGGCGTACGGGCAGGGCGCCTCGATGCGGTCCTTGGACGCCTGGAGCACCGAGACCGCGTCCGCACGCAGAAAGCGCGCCCCTTCCTCGCCCTCCGTCACTCGGGCCACGACCCGCTCACCGGGCAGCGCGTGCCGTACGAAGAGGACCTGGCCCTCGGCGGTACGCGCGATGCAGTGGCCACCGTGGGCGACGGGGCCGACCTCGACCTCGTACTCCTCCCCCACCAGCGATTTCTTGGGTTCTTCCTGCATGGCGGGTGACTCCAGAAGAGAGAAAAGACAACAACGACGGCCGGACAACAGCCCACCAGTCTACGTGGACCGCGCCCGGCCGTTGACCACAAGCACGCCCCGTCGCCGACCGCAGACGCCCCCGTCGCTGATCACCGAGGCACCCGGCCGCGACCACCAGAACGTCAGAACGTCAGCCGTTGCTGCTCGACGACTCCTTGGCCTGCTCCTTCGACCGGTCGTGCGCCGGCCCCCGCCGCACAGAACCCGGCGCGCTCCACTCCTGCCGCTTGCGCGCCCGGCGCTTGGCGACCTCGGAGGACTCCAGCTGGTAGGGCACGGAGGTCACCATGACACCCGGCGTGAACAGCAGCCGCCCCTTGAGCCGGAGCGCGCTCTGGTTGTGCAGCAGATGCTCGTACCAGTGCCCGACGACGTACTCGGGGATGATGACCGACACCGCGTCGCGCGGAGACTCCTTGCGCAGGCCCTTGACGTACTCGATGACCGGCCGCGTGACCTCCCGGTACGGCGAGTCGAGGACCTTCAGGGGTACGTCGATGCCGCGCCGGTTCCACTCGTCCTGGAGCGCCTTGGTCTCCACCGCGTCGACATTGACGCTGAGCGCTTCAAGGGTGTGCGAGCGCAGCAGCTTGGCATAGGCGAGGGCGCGCAGGGTGGGCCGGTGGATCTTGGAGATCAGGACGACCGAGTGGACGCGGGAGGGACGTACGACGTCGTCGCTGGGGCCGTCCGGCGCGGCGATCTCCTCGGCGACCCGGTCGTAGTGCTTACGGATCGCCGTCATCGTCGCGTAGAAGATCACCATGCCGAGCAGCGCCACCCAGGCACCGTGCGTGAACTTGGTGACGAGCACGACGATCAGGACCAGCCCCGTGAAGAACGCGCCGAAGGTGTTGATCGCGCGGGAGCGGATCATATGGCGCCGCTTGGCCTGGTCCTTCTCGGTCCTCAGATGCCGGTTCCAGTGCCGGACCATGCCGGTCTGACTGAGGGTGAAGGAGACGAACACACCGACGATGTACAGCTGGATGAGGCGGGTGGAGTCGGCGCCGTAGATCCAGACGAGCAGTACGGCGGCGCCCGCGAGCAGCACGATGCCGTTGGAGAAGGCGAGCCGGTCACCGCGGGTGTGCAGTTGGCGCGGGAGGTAGCGGTCCTGGGCGAGGATCGAGCCGAGCAGCGGGAAACCGTTGTACGCGGTGTTCGCGGCCAGGAAGAGGACCAGCGCGGTAGCGGCGGCCAGCAGGATGAAGAAGAAGGTCCCGTCGCCGAAGACGGCGGCCGCGACCTGCGAGATCACCGGGTTCTGGACGTAGGAGTCACCGACCGGGGTGCCGTCGCGCAGCAGGTCGACCGCCGGGTTCTCGGCCATCCGCACCTTGGTGGCCATCGCCAGACCGATGATCCCGCAGAACATGGTGACCGCGAAGAAGCCCATCAGGGCCAGGGTGGTGGCCGCGTTCTTCGACTTGGGCTTGCGGAAGGCCGGTACGCCGTTGGAGATCGCCTCGACACCGGTGAGCGCGGCACAGCCGGAGGAGAAGGCACGCAGCAGCAGGAAGACCAGCGCGAAACCGGCGAGCCCCTGATGCTCGGCCTCGATCTCCAGATCGGCGGTCGGCGCCCGCATGGTCTCGTCCAGCACCAGCCCGCGGAACGCCCCCCAGGCGATCATCGCGAAGACACCGACGACGAAGACGTACGTCGGAATCGCGAAGAGCTTCCCGGACTCCTTCACCCCGCGCAGGTTCATCAGCGTCAGCAGCACGATGATGCCGACCGCGCACAGCACCTTGTTCTCGACGAAGAACGGGATGGCCGAGCCGAGGTTCTCCACACCGGAGGAGATCGACACGGCGACGGTGAGGACGTAGTCGACGAGGAGCGCGCTGGCGACGGTGAGCCCGGCCTTGGGGCCGAGGTTGGTGTTCGCCACCTCGTAGTCGCCGCCGCCGCTCGGGTAGGCGTGCACGTTCTGCCGGTACGACGCCACCACGGTGAACATCAGTACGACGACCGCGACGGCGATCCAGGGGCTGAAGTGGTAGGCCGACACGCCCGCGATGGAGAGGACCAGCAGCACCTCTCCGGGGGCGTACGCCACGGAGGAGAGCGGGTCGGAGGCGAAGACGGGGAGCGCGATGCGCTTCGGCAGGAGCGTTTCGCCCAACCGGTCGCTGCGCAGCGCCCGCCCGATCAGAATCCGTTTGGGCACGTCGGTCAGTTTGGACACGCAGAGGATCGTAAGCGCCCCGACTGGTTCTGGGCACATCCGGGTGAAATCCCGGCGGGCCCGGGGGTGAATTCCGTCCGCCCCCGACTGCGAAGTGCGTCACCCGACGCATCCTCCTGCCTAATGAACGGCGTCCTTACGTCTATATGACGAATCCCGCCAGTGGACGGGGGCTTGTCGTGTCCGACGAGCACCGTCCGCCCACTTCCTCTGGAGGCCCCATGCAGGCCGCGATCGCGGAACTGATCGGCGCCATCGCCTCCCTCGTCGGACTCGGCGTCCTCACGGCGATCAGCGCCCGCCGGATCAGCCGCCGACGCCCCACGGCATGACGCGCCGACGCCCCACAGCATGACGTTCCCCGCGCTCCCTCACGCCCCCGGCACCCGTCCATACCTCGGAATACGACGGGCGATCGTGCACGGGGGTGCCCTTGGCGGACCGTGCGTGTGTAGCTTGGGCGGCGGTCTGAGACCCTGTTTTTGACGTTTCGGCTGAACAGTAGCTATTGACACCGGAAGGACGGTCGTGCACATCGTCATCATGGGCTGCGGGCGAGTGGGTTCCACCCTCGCCCAGACCCTGGAGCAACAGGGGCACACGGTCGCCGTCGTCGACCAGGACCCCACGGCCTTCCGTCGTCTCGGCTCGGGATTCGGCGGCCGTCGCGTCACCGGCGTCGGCTTCGACCGGGACACCCTGCGCGAGGCGGGCATCGAGGAGGCGGGCGCCTTCGCCGCCGTCTCCAGCGGTGACAACTCCAACATCATCGCCGCCCGGGTCGCCCGCGAGATGTTCGGCATCGAGAACGTGGCCGCCCGGATCTACGACCCCCGCCGCGCCGAGGTCTACCAGCGGCTCGGTATCCCCACGGTCGCCACGGTCCGCTGGACCGCCGACCAGATGCTGCGCCGGCTGCTGCCGTCGGGCAGCGAGCCGCTGTGGCGCGACCCCACCGGCGGCGTCCAGCTCGCCGAGGTGCACGCCTCCACGGCCTGGGTGGGCCACAAGATCAGCAAGCTGCAGGACGAGACCGGCGTCCGCGTCGCGTTCCTGACCCGGCTGGGTGAGGCGATGCTGCCCTCCTCC
This sequence comes from Streptomyces sp. NPDC002643, assembly GCF_053592555.1. NCBI lineage: Bacteria > Bacillati > Actinomycetota > Actinomycetes > Kitasatosporales > Streptomycetaceae > Streptomyces > Streptomyces sp. NPDC002643. The sequence goes on along the minus strand of NZ_JBSFVY010000024.1, from coordinate 156,989 downwards.
CAGACGGTGTTGCAGGAGGGCGACCTCGTGCACGTGATGATGCGCACGGACGACGTGGAGAAGGTCGAGGCGTCCTTCGCCGAGGGCCCCGACGAGGAGGGCGGTCACTGATGAGGGTCGCCATCGCCGGAGCCGGCGCGGTCGGTCGTTCGATCGCGGGCGAACTGCTGGAGAACGGCCACGAGGTCCTTCTCGTCGACAAGGCGCCGACCGCCATCTCGGTCGAACGCGTCCCCCAGGCGGAGTGGCTGCTGGCCGACGCCTGCGAGATCACGTCCCTGGACGAGGCGGCCCTCCAGCGCTGCAACGTGGTGATCGCCGCGACGGGCGACGACAAGGTGAACCTGGTCGTGTCCTTGCTGGCGAAGACGGAGTACGGCGTCCCACGCGTCGTCGCCCGCGTCAACAACCCCAAGAACGAGTGGCTGTTCAACGAGGCCTGGGGCGTGGACGTCGCCGTCTCGACCCCGCGTCTGATGTCGGCCCTGGTCGAGGAAGCGGTGAGCGTCGGCGACCTGGTCCGCCTCCTCCGCTTCAGCCACGGCGACGCGAACCTGGTCGAGCTGACCCTGCCCCCGGAGTCGGCCCTGGCCGGCACCCAGGTCGGCGAGGTCGAATGGCCGGAGGACACGTCTCTGGTCACCATCATCCGCGGCACCCGAGTCCTCACCCCCACCCCCGACGACTCCCTGGAAGCCGGCGACGAACTCCTCTTCGTAGCCGCACAGGCCCGCGAGGAACAGCTGGAGGACCTGTTGTCGGTCCGCCGCGAGGACGCGACGAGCTGACACCAGCGCATGGCACGAGTAGGGGCGCCCGGAGATCTCCGGGGGGCCCGACTAACCCCCACCCGCGGTTGTTGACCAGGGGGGGGCTCCGGCGCCGCCCCCCCCCCCCCGCGCGTTTGTTGTGGGCGGGGCAGG
>NZ_JBSFVY010000024.1:0-156056 GCF_053592555.1 Streptomyces sp. NPDC002643 | reverse complement strand
GCGAGGCTCTGACACCAGCGCTTGGCACGTGTCGGGGCGCCCGGATATCCCCGGGCGCCCCTACTCAGCCCATCCGGCGTTTGAGGACGAGGGCGGACAGCCACCCCACCCAGCCCGCCCGACGTTTGAGGACGAAGGCGGACAGCCACCCCACCCAGCCCGCCCGACGTTTGAGGACGAAGGCGGACAGCCACCCCACCCAGCCCGCCCGACGTTTGAGGACGAAGCCGTTCAGGCCGAAGCGGGGGTCTGGGGGCGGCAGCCCCCCAGGGATGGGAAGGGTAAGGGCGGCGGGGGCGACCTTCACTCCCCGGCGGCCCCCGCCCGCTCCGCAGCCTTACGCTCCTGCTCGGCCTTCTCCTCCGCCTCCATCTCGGCGAACACATCGATAGGCGCCGGAGCCTTCGCCAGGAACACCCACGTCAGCCACACAGCCAGCAGGAACGGCGGAATCTTCAACGCGACGAGCACCCACCCGAGCTGAGTGGTGTCCGCCCACCAGTACAGCGGGAAGAGAATCGCGCACTTGGCGAGCAGAATCAGCCCCCAGGCCCAACTCGCCTTCGCATACGCCTTCTTGCGCCCGGGATTACGCGTACGCCACGACAGGTTCTCCTTGAAGACCGGCCCGAGCATCAGCCCGATCAGCGGCACACCCGCGAGCGTGGTGATGATGTACGCGAGGGCGAGCCCCAGCGTGTAGAGCATGCCCGGCAGATAGAAGTCCTTGGCGTTGCCGGTCATCATCGCGAAGACCACACCGAAGGCGACCCCGAAGACACCACTGAAGGCGTGCTTGACGGTGTCCTTCATGACGAGCCGCACCACGACCAGCAGGATCGAGACACCAAGGGCGGCGATGGCCGAAGAGTGCAGATCCTTGTTGATCGTGTAGATGGTGACGAACAGGAGCCCCGGCAGCACGGTCTCGACCATGCCCCGCACGCCGCCGAAGGCCTCGAACAGCGCGGCCTCGGTCACCGCCTTGGAGTCCTGCGCGCCGTCCTGGACACCCGGGGTGTCCCGGTGGTCGCGCTGGGCGTCTTCCGTCGGCTTGTCGAGCGACGTCACCGGCTACTCCCGTCCGAGCGGTCTGAGTTCGTACTTCGGGTTGAAGAGCACCCTACGGCCCCGGCTCATCGAGATCCGCCCGGATGCGATCAGCTTGCGCCCCGGCTCTATCCCGACGATGGAGCGCCTGCCGAGCCACACCACGTCCAGAGCGGCCGAACCGTCGAACAGCTCGGCCTCCAGGGCCGGGACACCGGCGCGCGGACGCAGCGTGACCGTGCGCAAGGTACCAGTAACCGTCACTATCTGTCGGTCGTGGCAGTCACAGATCCGCGTGCAGCCCGTGGTGTCCGCGTCCTCGCGCAGCTCCTCGGACTCAAGGTCCTCCTGCGACGAGGACAGCCGGTCGAGCATGCGCCGGAACCGGCCCACCGGCTTCTCGGAACGAGGGACAGCACTCATGCCAAAGAGCCTACCGGGGCCCACCGACAGACCCGACCCCCCGTACGCTCCACGCTGATCACTTCTCGAACCGATATCCCATCCCCGCCTCCGTGATGCATCCCCCGGGGACAACCCCCGGACCCCCGGCCGCGGCCCGGCTCATTTCTCGAACCGATACCCCATCCCCGCCTCCGTGATGAAGTGCCTCGGCCTCGACGGGTCGGCCTCCAGCTTGCGGCGCAGTTGGGCCATGTAGACCCGGAGGTAGTTGGTCTCCGTCCCGTACGACGGCCCCCAGACCTCCTGGAGCAGCTGCTTCTGGCTGACCAGGCGCCCGGTGTTGCGCACCAGCACCTCCAGCAGATGCCACTCGGTGGGCGTCAGCCGGACGTCCTTGCCGCCCCGGTTCACCTTCTTCGCGGCGAGGTCCACGGTGAAGTGGTCGGTCTCGACGATCACGTCGCCCTCGTCGCCGCCGACGGGCTCGGCGCGGCGGACGGCGGCCCGCAGCCGGGCGAGCAGTTCGTCCATGCCGAAGGGCTTGGTGACGTAGTCGTCGGCACCCGCGTCGAGCGCCTCGACCTTCTCGTCGGAGGTGTGCCGGGCGGAGAGCACGATGACCGGCACCCGGGTCCAGCCGCGCAGCCCCTTGATCACCTCGACGCCGTCCATGTCGGGCAGCCCGAGGTCGAGTACGACGACGTCCGGGTGCCGGGCGGCGGCGAGCTGCAGCGCGGTGGCCCCGTCGTGGGCCGCGTCGACCTCGTACTTGCGGGCCTTCAGGTTGATCACGAGCGCACGCACGATCTGCGGTTCGTCCTCGACCACGAGCACCCGGGTCATGTGGTTCGCCTTTCTGCCGAAGAGACCGCGTCCACCGACACGGCCGAGTCCCCTGCGCCGCCCGGCCGCACCGATGCGACCGGAGCCCTCGCCCCGGCCCCCTGTACGGCGCGCACCGTCAGCACCATGGTCAGCCCTCCCCCAGGTGTGTCCTCGGCGTCGAGGGTGCCGCCCATGGCCTCGGCGAAGCCACGGGCCACCGCGAGCCCCAGCCCGACACCGGCCCCGCGCGGAGCGTCGCCGTAGCGCTGGAAGGGGGCGAAGATGCGGTCCTTGGCCTCGTCGGGGACGCCGGGGCCGCGGTCGACGACCCGGAGCTCGACACGGCCCCCGAGGGCACTGGCAGCGACCAGAACGGACGTACCCGGCGGGCTGTACTTGACGGCGTTCTCGACGACGTTGGCGACCGACCGCTCCAGCAGCCCGGGGTCGACGGCGACCATGGGCAGGCTCTCGGGGATCTCCAGCTCCACGCTGCCCTCGGGCACCCCGCCGAGGGCCATGGGCACCACTTCGTCGAGGTCGATCTCGCGGATCAGCGTGGTGACCGTACCGGTCTGGAGGCGGGACATGTCGAGGAGGTTGCCCACGAGGTGGTCGAGCCGGTCGGCGCCCGACTCGATCCCTTCGAGCAGTTCGGCCTCGTCCTCCCGCGACCAGGCCACGTCGTCGGACCGCAGCGAGGAGACGGCCGCCTTGATCCCGGCCAGCGGCGTCCGCAGGTCATGGCTGACGGCGGCGAGCAGCGCGGTCCGGATGCGGTTGCCCTCGGCCAGCTCCTTGGCCTGGTCGGCCTCCTGCTGAAGCCGCTGCCGGTCGAGTACGACGGCGGCCTGGGCGGCGAACGCGGCGAGCACCCGGCGGTCCTCGGCGGGCAGCACGCGCCCGGAGAGGGCGAGCGCCATATGGTCGCCGACCGGCATGTCCACGTCCGCGTCCTCCGGGCGGTCCACCACCGCCCGGGGCCCCACGCTCCCCGCGCACGTCCACGGCTCCATGTCGCCCGCCCGCTCCAGCAGCGCCACCGACTCCATGGAGAAGGTCTCCCGGACCCGCTCCAACAGCGGGTCGAGCCCGGCCTCGCCGCGCAGCACACTGCCCGCGAGGAACGACAGGATCTCCGACTCGGCACGCAGCCGCGCCGCCTGCTGGGTACGCCGGGCCGCGAGGTCGACGACGGACGCGACCGCCACCGCGACCCCTATGAAGACCGCTATCGCGACGATGTTCTTGGGGTCGTCGATCGTGAGGGTGTGCACGGGCGAGGTGAAGAACCAGTTGAGCAGCAGCGAACCCAGCACCGCGGAGGCGAGGGCGGGCAGCAGTCCGCCCAGCAGGGCCGCGGCGACCGTCACCGACAGGAACAGCAGCATGTCGTTGGCGAGGCCGAGGTCGCTCTCGATGGTGGCCAGCAGCACGGCCAGCAGCCCCGGTCCGGCCACCCCGACCAGCCAGCCCCACACCATCCGCGCCCGCCCGAGCCGCGCGCCCCGGGCCACCGGCAGCCCGCGCCCCTTGCCCGCCTCGTCGTGCGTGATGAGGTGGACGTCCAGGTCGGGGCCCGAATCCCGGGCCACGGTCGCGCCGACGCCCGGCCCGAACACGTACTGCCAGCTCTTGCGCCGCGAGACGCCGAGCACTATCTGCGTGGCGTTGACACCGCGCGCGAAGGCCAGCAGCGCGGCCGGGATGTCGTCGCCGACGACGTGGTGGAAGGTGCCGCCGAGGTCCTCGACGAGGGTGCGCTGGACGGCGAGTTCCTTGGGCGAAGCGGAGGTCAGCCCGTCGCTGCGGGCGATGTAGACGGCCAGGACCTCGCCGCCGGCGCCCTTCTCCGCGAGCCGCGCGGCCCGCCGGATCAGCGTCCGCCCTTCGGGTCCCCCGGTCAGCCCGACCACGATCCGCTCGCGCGAACCCCAGATCGCCGACACCTGGTGCTCACTGCGGTACGCGTTGAGGTACTCGTCGACCCGGTCGGCCACCCACAGCAGCGCCAGCTCGCGCAGGGCCGTCAGATTGCCGGGCCGGAAGTAGTTGGAGAGCGCGGCGTCGACCTTGTCGGGCTTGTAGATGTTGCCGTGCGCCATCCGCCGCCGCAGCGCCTGCGGCGACATGTCGACCAGCTCGATCTGATCGGCCCGCCGCACCACCTCATCGGGCACGGTCTCGCGCTGCCGCACCCCCGTTATCGACTCGACGACATCGCCGAGGGACTCCAGATGCTGGATGTTGACGGTCGAGATCACATCGATGCCGGCCGCGAGCAGTTCCTCGACGTCCTGCCACCGCTTGTCGTTGCGCGAGCCGGGCACATTGGTGTGCGCCAGCTCGTCCACCAGGGCCACGGCCGGGGCCCGCCGCAGTACGGCGTCCACGTCCATCTCCGTGAAGACCGCGTCCCGGTACTCCAGCTCCCGGCGGGGTATGCGCTCCAGCCCGTGCAGCATCACCTCGGTGCGCGGCCGGTCATGATGCTCGACGAAGGCCACCACACAGTCGGTGCCCCGCTCGACCCGGCGGTGCGCTTCGGACAGCATGGCGTACGTCTTGCCCACCCCCGGTGCCGCACCGAGATAGATCCGAAGCTTCCCGCGTCCCATGGCCCCATTGTCTGCCACGTCTTCCACGGCAAAGGGACACAGCGGCAGCCGCACTCGCTCTTTGACAGAACCCTGACGCGCCACGAACACGACAATGGGCCGCACCTCACAGAAGGTACGGCCCACTTACCTGGCCGAGGGGACGCACCGCGCCCCTTGAGGGGCGCGCGGCGGCACTGTGTGCAAGGAGCGCCTAACGAACCTCGGTGATCTCCGGCCCCCGCTGCAGCTGCCCCATCCCACCGGAGAACCGAGACCCGCTCTGCTCCTCCTGCTGAACCCCTTCGGGGACCATCTGCGCGTCGTTCGGCAGCTTCAGGACGATCGGGTCACGCGGAGCCATCGGCCCCTCACCGCGTACGACGACGGTGTCCCGGAAGATCTGCTCCAGCAGCCCGGCGGTCTGCGGCTCCACCGCGCCCCGGCCCGAGATCACCCCGCGCAGGAACCAGCGCGGCCCGTCCACACCGACGAACCGCACGACCTGGAAGCCGCCCGTGCCGTCCGGCAGCTGCACCGGCACCTGGGCCCGCAGCTCCCAGCCCAGCGGGCCCTCGACCTCGTCGATGACACCGCCCTGCTGGGTGATACCGCTGGCGATCTCCTCGCGCACCTCGCCCCAGATGCCCTCACGCTTGGGCGCTGCGAAGGCCTGCAGCTGGACCGCGCTGTCGCGCAGTACGACGGTCGCGGCGACGATCGCGTCACCGGCGACCTCGACCCGCAGTTCCATGCCGTCGACCCCGGGCACGAAGATGCCGCCGAGATCCACACGGCCCTCGCCGGGCTCGCGCACCTCGGTGCTGTCCCAGGGCCCGTCGGGCCGCGGCTCGGGTTCGAGCCGCACACGCTCCCGCTCGCCCTCGTCCGCCTCAGTGTCGACTTCTTCGGCTACGCCGTCGACCTGCTCGGCCTCGCTCGCCGCGTCCGCCGCGTCCTCAGCGGAGCCCTTCTTCTTGCGACGTCCGAACACGTCACTGTCCTTCCCGGTCGGATACGACCGAAGCGTATCGATTCCCACCCGTTGTGCTGCTTGTGTCGCCCACGGCGGCATGACCGCCGGTGGACCCGAAGCCCCCCTCGGCCCGCGCCGAGTCGGGAAGCTCCGCCACTTCTTGGAAGCGCACCTTCTCGACCTGCTGGACGACCAGTTGGGCAATCCGGTCGAAGCGCTCGAACCGCACGGGCTCGTACGGGTCGAGGTTCACCACGATCACCTTGATCTCCCCACGGTACCCGGCATCAACCGTCCCCGGGGCATTCACCAGGGCGACACCGCAGCGGGCGGCGAGACCGGATCGTGGGTGCACGAAGGCCGCGTACCCCTCCGGGAGCGCGATGGAGACTCCCGTGGGCAGCACGGCCCGCTCGCCCGGCTTCAGCTCACGGCTCTCCGTGGTCCGCAGATCGGCCCCGGCGTCACCGGGATGCGCATAGCCGGGCAGCGGTACGTCCGGATCGACGCGCCTGATCAGAACGTCGACGGGAGCACGACCCGCGCTGTTCACGGGTTCACCTCGAAGGCGCGGGCACGCCGGACCTGGTCCGGGTCGCTCATGGCCGCCCGGATCTCCTCGGGGCGGCCGTTGTCGATGAAGTGGTCGACCTTCACCTCGACGAAGAGCGCGTCGGCGCGGACGGCCACGGGACCGTCGGGGCCGCCGATGCGCCCGGTGGCCGTCGCGAAGATCTTCCGCCCGGCCACGGCCGTCACCTCGGCCTCCAGGTGCAGCACGGTGTCGACGGGCACGGGCCGTACGAAGTCGGTCTCCAGCCGTCCGGTCACGGCGATGGTGCGCAGCAGCCAGTTCAGGGAGCCGAGCGCCTCGTCGAGGGCGCTGGCCAGCACTCCACCGTGCGCCAGCCCGGGTGCCCCCTGGTGGGCGGGCTTGACCGTGAACTCGGCGGTGAGGGAGACCCCTTCCCCCGCCCGTGCCTCCAGATGCAGCCCGTGGGGCTGCTCCGCCCCGCACCCGAAGCACTGCTCGTAGTGCGCGCCGAGCAGCTCGCCGGGGGCGGGCGCGTCGGGATGCCGTACGGGCGGTGTGGCATCGGCCGGGGGCAGCAGGGCCGGGGAAGTACCTCTCACAGCCGCAGACCTTACCCGTCTGCCGGCGCCGGGCCATCGCCCCTACGGGCAGGGATTCCCCTCGACCGCCCTGATTCCGGGGCCGCAGGGGCAGCGTGCCAAGCTTGACGCCATGCAGCTCTCCGCTTCGCCGTACGAAGAACGCCTCACCGCACCCCGCACCTGGTGGCTGATCTGCTTCCTGGTGGGCGTCTCCATGGCGCTGATCCTCCTGCCCTTCGGCACGCTCCCGCTGCTGGGCGGTCTGGCCGGTGGCACGGCGGCCGCGGCGGTGGTGGCCAGTTCCTACGGCTCGATCCGTATCCGGGTGGTGGGCGACGCGCTGATCGCGGGCGAGGCGAAGATCCCGGTCTCGGCCCTCGGCACCCCGGAGATCCTGGACCGCGAGGAGGCGCAGGCCTGGCGCACCCACAAGGCGAACCCGCACGCCTTCATGCTCCTGCGCGCCTATATCCCCACGGCCCTGCGCATCCCGGTGACGGACCCGGCCGACCCGACCCCCTACCTCTACCTGTCGACAAGGGAACCGGAACGCCTGGTGGCCGCCCTGGAGGCAGCGAAAACACCGGCCCGGCCCACGGCGGCCGACGAGGGTGAGAGTTAGACGGTAAGAGTCAAGAGAGAATCCGCTCGGCCCGACGGCAAGCACCCCAGGCCCAAGGGCGCCCACCCGCCCTCTTTCCGCCGCGACGGCGCCAAGCCCGCAACGACGCATTTCGGCGTTGCCGAACCCAGCCGAACCCAGCCGCACGCAGCCGCACCCAGAAACCGCTACCCAGGGGTCAGCCCCCGCCCAGCTCCTTGGGCGGCTCCACCTCAAGCGCGTCGGCCGGCTTCTCCAGCGGCGGCAGTTCCCCCAGCGCCTCCCAAGGCACCTGCACCGTCCGCAGATCCTTCCGAATCCGCGCCGCGAGCTGTCTGGTGTCCCGTCGGTTCATGACCGCCCCCACCGCGGCCCCGATCAGGAACGGCATCAGATTCGGCAGATTCCGAACCATCCGCTTCATGATCTGCTGCCGAAGCTGTCGCTTCATCTGCCCGCCGAGCGCGGCGTCGATGGTCATCGGCTTGGTCACGTCGATCCCACGCTCGCCGGACCACGAGTCGAGATAGGCGGCACTGCGCTGCCGCAGATTCCCGGCAGGCCGCACCCCGTACACCTCGTGCAGCTCGGCGATCAGCTTCAGCTCGATCGCGGCGACCCCGGTGATCTCGGCGGCCAGCTCAGCCGGCAGGGCGGGCGGTGTCGGCAGCATCGCGGCGGCCCCGATCCCGGCCCCCACGGTCGAGGTCCCGTTGGCGGCACCCGCGACGAGCTTGTCGGCGATCTGCTCGGGCCCCAGCCCGGGGAACTGCGCACGCAACGTCGCGAGATCCCGTACGGGAATCCGCGGGGCCATCTCGATGATCCGGTCGGTGAGATACGCGAGCCCCGCCCGCGCCCGTTCACCGCCCTTGCGGGCCCCGGTCCTCAGGCCCTCTCTTATGCCGTCCCGGACGACGACCACGCGGCGCCGGGCGACCGGCGCCGGAGTGTCCAGCGGTACGGGCAGGCGTCCCTGCTCCTCCGCGGCGCCCCCCGACGCCGTACCAGACGCACGTTCGAGCGAGGCCGCTCCTGGATCGGAGGAGCCTCGCTCGTCGTCACGCACGCCGTCAGAGCCGTCGTACGACTCCGGGTCCGCTCCCTTGCGGAAGCGGCGCTTCCAAGGAGGGGTCGAGCCAGTCACGGCCGACCCGGCCTCAGTCGCAGTCGCGGCAGATCGGCTGACCGTTCTTCTCACGCGCCAGCTGGCTGCGGTGGTGCACCAGGAAGCAGCTCATGCACGTGAACTCGTCCTGCTGCTTGGGCAGGACGCGGACGGCCAGCTCCTCGTTCGAGAGGTCGGCGCCGGGCAGCTCCAGGCCCTCGGCGGCCTCGAACTCGTCGACGTCGACCGACGAGGTCGACTTGTCGTTCCGACGGGCCTTGAGTTCTTCCAGGCTGTCCGAGTCGACGTCGTCGTCGGTCTTGCGTGGGGTGTCGTAATCCGTTGCCATGTCGCTCTCCCCCTCTGGGTGTCTGCGGTGTCTCCAGCGCACGTAACGCGTGAGAGGCCGGACTTGTGCCCGACCTGAGGCGGAGATTTTGCCTCACATCAAGGTCTGTTACTCAATCGACACCCAACCGCACTCCTCAAGAGTGATCGGCTTGGATGGCGAACCGGACCGTACACGGTCCCAACACTGCATTTCAAAGGCGCTTCAGCATCTACTTCCCGTGATCTCAACCACTGAAAACCCGGATTTTCCCGGCTTTCCGACAGCCTCATGATCACGCTCAGTAGATGGCTGGAAATTCGCCTATGTGATCGATCACACATTGGTCGCGCACGACCGTTTCGATCAGGCCACCGGAAAATTCCGCGCAAAGCGAACATCGTCCCGAGGCCGGGGGTCATTTTCTCAGACGGGAAGGGTCACTCGCATCACGAGCCCGCCTCCCTCTCGTGGCTGGGCCGCAATGTGTCCGCCATGCGCGCGCGCCACGGACCGGACGATCGACAGGCCCAGCCCCACACCCTTGTCGCTGCCCGTGCGCTCCGTGCGCAGCCGCCGGAACGGCTCGAAAAGGTTGTCGATCTCATACGCCGGCACCACGGGTCCGGTGTTGGTGACGACCAGGACCGCCTGGCCGTGCTGGAGCTCCGTCGTCACCTCGACCCAGCCCCCCTCCGGCACGTTGTACCGGACGGCGTTCTGGACGAGGTTCAGGGCGATCCGCTCCAGCAGGACGCCGTTGCCCTGGACGACCGCCGGGGCCCGCTCGCCGCAGATCTCGACCTTCTTGGTCTCCGCCTCGGAGCGCACCTGGTCGATGGCCTGGGAGGCCACCTCGGCGAGGTCCACGGGCTTGCGCTCAACGATCTGGTTGTCGCTGCGGGCGAGCAGCAGCAGGCCCTCCACCAGCTGCTCACTGCGCTCGTTGGTGGCCAGCAGCGTCTTGCCGAGCTGCTGGAGCTCCGCCGGGGCGTTCGGGTCGGAGAGATGCACTTCCAGGAGCGTGCGGTTGATCGCCAGCGGTGTGCGCAACTCGTGCGAGGCGTTGCCGACGAACCGCTGCTGGGCCGTGAAGGCGCGTTGGAGCCGTTCCAGCATGTCGTCGAAGGTGTCCGCCAGCTCCTTCAGCTCGTCGTCCGGGCCGTCCAGTTCGATACGGCGGGACAGGTCCGACCCGGCCACCGCGCGGGCGGTGCGGGTGATCCGGCCGAGCGGGGCGAGCACCCGGCCCGCCATCGCGTATCCGAAGGCGAACGCGATCACGGCGAGTCCGAGCAGGGCCAGCAGTGAGCGGCTGAGCAGATTGTCCAGGGCGCCCTTGCGCTTGCTGTCGATGCAGTCGGCGATCGCGGCGTTGAACTCCGAAAGCGGCAGATTGCCGGTGTCCACGGCGGGACAGCTGTCGCTGTTGACGCTGATGTCCGTACCGCCCACGATCTTGAACAGCGGCTCGTTACCGGTGTTCACGGCCTGGGCGGCCAGCAGGTAGATGATCGACAGCAGCAGGATGCCGGCGATCAGGAACATGCCGCCGTACAGCAGCGTCAGCCTTATCCGGATGGTCGGGCGCAGCCAGGGGAGCTGGGGCTGCGGTCGCCTGGGGTCCCAGGTGGGTTTCGGGGGCGTCTGGGGCGGCGCGGGTGTCGTGGCCACGGCCGATCAGATCCGGTAACCGGAGCCGGGCACGGTGACGATCACCGGTGGCTCACCGAGCTTGCGGCGCAGGGTCATGACCGTGACCCGGACGACATTGGTGAACGGATCGGTGTTCTCGTCCCAGGCCTTCTCAAGCAGCTGCTCCGCCGAGACGACCGCTCCCTCGCTGCGCATCAGCACCTCCAGGACGGCGAACTCCTTCGGCGCGAGCTGGACCTCCTTGCCGTCGCGGAAGACCTCGCGGCGGTTGGGGTCGAGCTTGATCCCGGCCCGCTCCAGGACCGGCGGCAGCGGCACGCTCGTCCGCCGGCCGAGGGCACGCACGCGTGCGATCAGCTCGCTGAACGCGAACGGCTTGGGCAGATAGTCGTCGGCGCCGATCTCCAGGCCCTCGACGCGGTCGCTGACGTCGCCGGACGCGGTGAGCATCAGCACGCGCGTGGGCAGGCCGAGCTCGACGAGCTTGCGGCAGACGTCGTCGCCGTGGACGAGGGGGAGGTCGCGGTCGAGGACGACCACGTCGTAGTCGTTGACGCCGATGCGCTCCAGGGCGGCCGCACCGTCGTACACGACGTCGACGGCCATGGCCTCCCGGCGCAGTCCGGTGGCCACCGCATCGGCGAGCAGTTGCTCGTCCTCGACGACGAGTACGCGCACGTCGCTTGTCCTTCCTGATGTCCACCCGCGTAGCGCGCGGACGGCGCACACGGGCAGGGTGTTCGTGGGTGTGTGACCTCCATCCTGCCTTTTTCGGCCGTAAGTCGGCTGTAAGACGACCCTCGGGAGATCGGCCCGGGGGGCGGGACGGGGAATGCGGGATTTTTTCGTCGGGTTGAGGTTTCCGTCGGAGACAGCGGGGGGAGGACGGCTTTACACCCCGCGATCACACTCTGCTTGTGCCGCACCACCATGCGGTACGCGGCGTTCCGCTTTCCGCAGAGCGGGCGTGGGTGTCCGGCACCGTCGCCGCCCGGCCAGGGTGGCGCTGGGCATCCGCAAGAGACGTGATCGTCCCTTCCGAACGGCACACCCCCGTGCCATCGACCCACGACCCAAGGACGAGGGGGCGCAGCATGGACGCATTCACCGCAGGACTTCTGCAGCGCATAAAGGCGACCGAGTCCGACCTGACCAGGGCTCGTGACGAGGGCGACGACTTCCTCGTCGAGGTGGAGCAGGCCGAGCTGGACGACCTGCACCGCCTCGCCGCCGACCACGGTGTGGAGGTCGGCGCGTACAGCGTCTGATCGAGAGCCCATACGCGCGACAGCGGGACCCCGGCAAGATCCAGGCCGGGGTCCCGCTGTACGTCTCGTCCTCTGCAGGGCCGTCCGCCGGCCGGAGCGAGTGCCCGGCGGGACTCGCTGTCAGTCGTGCCAGGCGCCCAGCGCGTCCAGGCGGGTCTGGAGGGTCTCGAAGAGGCCGGGTGGTGCCGCGATGGTCAGATCGGGCGAGAGGGGCTGCGAGGGGCGGCCACCGGTCAGGGCGCCCGCTTCCCTGGCGATGAGGTCACCGGCCGCGTAGTCCCATTCGTTCAGCCCGCGCTCGTAGTACGCGTCGAGGCGGCCCAGGGCCACATCGCACAGGTCGATCGCGGCCGAGCCCCCGCGGCGGATGTCGCGCACCTCGGGGATCAGCTCGCGCACGACGTCGGCCTGCCTGGCGCGGCGCTCGGCGAGATAGCCGAAGCCGGTGCCCACGAGGGCCAGGCCCAGTTCGGGTGCGGGGCGCACACGCGCGGGGCGGTCGTTGACGTGGGCGCCCTCGCCCAGGACCGCGCGGTAGGTCTCGGCGCGCATCGGGGCGTGGACCACGCCGACGACCGTCTCGCCGTCCACCCGGGCCGCGATGGACACGGCCCAACTGGGCAGTGCGTACAGGTAGTTGACCGTACCGTCGATGGGGTCGATCACCCACTGGACGCCGCTGGTCCCCTCGACGCTGGCGCCCTCCTCACCGAGCACGCCGTCGTCGGGGCGGCGCTCGGCGAGCAGGCCGGTGATCAGCTTCTCGGAGGCGATGTCCATCTCGGTGACGACGTCGACCGCGCTGGACTTGGTGGCGGCCACGCCGAGGTCGTCGGGCCGTCCGTCACGCAGGAAGGTGCCCGCGCGATGGGCGGCTTCGAGGGCTATGGCGAGCAGTTCGGCTCTGAGGGCGTCCTGCTGCGGCTGGTCGGTCACGGTGCTCCTCACGCGTACGGGCTGTCGACGCCCGCGGCGGCGGGCAGCGGGGTGCGGGCGGGGCAGCAGCCCACCGGGCACAGGTTGTGGCTCGCGCCGAGCGCGCCCAGGGCACAAGGGGTGACGTCCTGGCCCCGCTCGACCGCCGCGCGCTCCAGGACGAGGTCGCGGATGGCGGCGGCGAAGCGCGGATCGGCGCCCACGGTGGCCGAGCGGCGCACCGGCAGTCCCAGTTCCCCGCCCTTGGCCATGGCCTCGGTGTCGAGGTCGTAGAGGACCTCCATGTGGTCCGACACGAACCCGATGGGCGCCATCACGACGGCCGGGGCCCCGGCCGCCTTGCGCTCCTCCAGGTGATCGCAGATGTCCGGCTCCAGCCACGGGATGTGCGGGGCGCCGGAGCGGGACTGGTAGACGAGCCGCCAGGGGTGCTCGACGCCGGTCCGCTCGCGCACGGCGTCGGCGATGAGCTTCGCGACGTCCATGTGCTCCGCGACATACGCGCCGCCGTCGCCGTGGTCCTCGACCGGGCCGGAGGTGTCCGCCGAGGCGTTCGGGATGGAGTGGGTGCAGAAGGCGATGTGCGCGCCGTCGCGGACGTCCTCGGGGAGGTCGGCGAGGGACTCGATCACGCCGTCGATCATGGGTTCCAGGAAGCCCGGGTGGTTGAAGTAGTGCCGGAGCTTGTCGACCTTCGGCGGCTGAAGTCCCTCGGCCTCCAGCGCGGCGAGCGATTCGGCCAGGTTCTCGCGGTACTGGCGGCAGCCCGAGTAGGAGGCGTACGCGCTGGTGGCGAGGACCAGGACGCGGCGGCGGCCGTCGGCGGCCATCTCACGCAGGGTGTCGGTCAGATAGGGCGCCCAGTTGCGGTTGCCCCAGTAGACGGGAAGGTCCACGCCGTGCTCCGCGAAGTCCTTGCGGAGGGCGTCGAGCAGGGCGCGGTTCTGGGCGTTGATGGGGCTGACCCCGCCGAACAGGAAGTAGTGCTCGCCGACTTCCTTCAGGCGCTCCTTGGGGATGCCTCTGCCTCGCGTGACGTTCTCCAGGAACGGGATCACGTCGTCCGGGCCTTCGGGGCCGCCGAAGGAGAGCAGGAGGAGGGCGTCGTAGGGGGTGGCGTCGTGCGCGTGTGGCATGACTCCGATCCTGCCACCCGGCACTGACAACCGGGATGGCGCCCCATATCCCGGGTGACTCGGGGTTTACCCGCCGCGTAAGCTGTATCGGCTTGCTTCGCGCCTTACCGTGCCCGTGGGGAACGACCTCGGCCCCCGCACGCATGGTCCTCGGCCACCCGCACCCTTCGGAGACCTCCGTGCCCAGCCCCTACACCGCCCTGTTCGCCTTCCCGGGCACCAAGGCGTTCACCGCTGCGGGTCTGCTCGGCCGGATGCCGCTGTCGATGATGGGCATCGGCGTGGTCACGATGATCTCCCAGCTCACCGGGCAGTACGGCCTGGCGGGCGCCCTGTCCGCGACCATCGCGCTGTCCGCCGCCGTGCTCGGCCCGCAGATCTCCCGGCTGGTGGACCAGTACGGGCAGCGCCGGGTGCTGCGCCCGGCGACGCTGCTGGCGCTGGCCGCCGCCGCGGGGCTGCTGTTCGCCGCGCACTACGGGTGGCCGGACTGGGTGTTGTACGTCTGCTCGGCCGGCATCGGCTGTGTGCCGAGCCTCGGCGCGATGACCCGCGCGCGCTGGGCGGCGCTGTACCGGGGCACCCCGCAACTGCACACGGCGTACTCCTTCGAGTCGGTCGTGGACGAGGTGTGCTTCATCTTCGGGCCGATCATCTCCATCGGGCTGTCCACCGCCTGGTTCCCGGAGGCCGGGCCGCTGCTCGCGGGGTGCTTCCTCGCGGCCGGTGTCTTCTGGCTGACCTCGCAACGCGCCACCGAACCGGAGCCCCACCCGCGCGAGCGCCACGAAAGGGGCCGTTCCGCGATGCGCTCGCCGGGACTGCGGGTCCTGGTGGCCACCTTCGTGGCGACCGGGGCGATCTTCGGGGCGGTCGACGTGGTCACCGTGGCCTTCGCCGAGGAGCAGGGTCACAAGGCCGCCGCGAGCGTCGTCCTGGCGATCTACGCCGCCGGTTCCTGCGTCGCGGGCATCGTCTTCGGGCTCATGCGTTTCTCAGGAGCCGCAGAGGTTCGATGGCTGCTGGGCGTGTGCGGCATGGCCGTGAGTATGATCCCCCTCCTACTGGTCGGAAACTTGCCGTTTCTGGCCGTGGCGCTCTTCGTCGCCGGCCTGTCCATCGCACCCACGATGATCACGACCATGGCCCTGATCGAGGAGCACGTACCACGCGCGCAACTGACCGAGGGCATGACCTGGACGAGCACCGGGCTCGCGGTCGGGGTCGCGTTCGGCTCGTCCGTGTCCGGCTGGGTGATCGACGCGGCCGGGGCGGAGGCCGGGTACGGGGT
Organism: Streptomyces sp. NPDC002643; assembly: GCF_053592555.1. Lineage (NCBI taxonomy): Bacteria > Bacillati > Actinomycetota > Actinomycetes > Kitasatosporales > Streptomycetaceae > Streptomyces > Streptomyces sp. NPDC002643. The sequence goes on along the minus strand of NZ_JBSFVY010000024.1, from coordinate 140,763 downwards.
TCCGGTGGTGTCCGGGGCCGTCGCGGTCGCGGTCGGTTTCCTCGGGTTCCGTCGGCTGCGCAGGCCGGCACAGGAGCGGGGAGGGCCCCATGAGCACCACAGTGATCGGCAAGAGCGGCACGTGGCGTAACTGGGCGGGGAACGTCACCGCCCGGCCCGTACGGGAGGTCGCCCCGGCCACCGTCGAGGAACTCGCCGCCGCCGTACGCAGGGCCGCCGAGGACGACCTCAGGGTGAAGGCCGTCGGTACAGGGCACTCCTTCACGGCCGCCGCCGCGACCGACGGCGTATTGATACGCCCTCAACTGTTGACGGGCATACGCAACATTGATCGTGATGCCATGACCGTCACGGTGGGTGCCGGCACCCCACTCAAGAGACTCAACATGGCGCTCGCGCGTGAGGGGCTGTCGCTCACGAACATGGGCGACATCATGGAGCAGACGGTCTCCGGCGCCACCAGCACCGGCACGCACGGCACCGGCCGTGACTCGGCGTCGATCGCGGCCCAGATACGGGGACTTGAGCTGGTCACGGCCGACGGCTCGATCCTCACCTGCTCCGCGACGGAGAACCCGGAGGTGTTCGCGGCGGCCCGGGTCGGCATCGGCGCCCTGGGCATCGTCACCGCGATCACCTTCGCCGTGGAGCCGATCTTCCTGTTGACGGCGCGCGAGGAGCCGATGCCGTTCGAGAGGGTGCTCGCCGAGTTCGACGAACTCCACGCCGAGAACGAGCACTTCGAGTTCTACTGGTTCCCCCACACCGGCAATACCAACACCAAGCGCAACAACCGCAGCGCGGGCCCCGAGAAGCCGGTGCCCCAGCTCAGCGGCTGGTTCGAGGACGAGTTCCTCTCCAACGGCGTCTTCCAGGTGGCCAACTGGGTCGGCCAGGCGGTCCCCGCCACCATCCCCACGATCGCGCAGATCTCCAGCCGCGCCCTGTCGGCACGGACGTACACCGACATCCCCTACAAGGTCTTCACCTCTCCGCGCCGAGTCCGTTTCGTGGAGATGGAGTTCGCGGTGCCGCGCGAGGCATTGGTGGACACTCTGCGTGAACTCAAGGCGATGGTGGACCGTTCGAAGCTGCGCGTCAGCTTCCCCGTGGAGGTCCGCACCGCGCCGGCCGACGACATCACGCTCTCCACGGCCTCCGGTCGCGAGAGCGCGTACGTGGCCGTGCACATGTTCAAGGGCACGCCCTATCAGGCGTACTTCACGGCCGCCGAGCGGATCTTCACCGCGCACGAGGGGCGTCCGCACTGGGGCAAGGTGCACACGCGGGACGCCGATTACTTCTCCAAGGTCTATCCCCGGTTCGGCGAGTTCAGCGCTCTGCGTGACCGGCTCGACCCCGAACGGCGTTTCCAGAACGACTACTTGAGGCGCGTACTGGGCGCGTAGCCGGAGCGGGCGATTTCGGTGATCTCGTAAGGCGTCTTCCTCCCCGCGGTCCTGAAGTGGCACGTTCCGTCGGCCGATTGCCGTCGTACCCGAGAAGTTGAGCGGCGTGCCGATCCACGCAAGTGGCCCGAATGGAGTACTGTTGCGAGCCCTGGGTCCGGACTCCCGCCAGGGTGTCCGGGGCCTTCGAGGACCGCCGGGAGGGGGATCGTTGCACAGGGTGATGGATTTCGTCACTTAGCGTTGCGAATAGGTAACCGTGCCATAACGGCGTCCTCGGGCCCACGCCCGACACGCCGGGCAACTCGGCAAGGTTGTGGCAGGCTGCACCCGGGCAGGCCACACTCGACTAGCGGAAGCAGCGACGCACGTGACGTCGGCAGGCACCACCCGGGAGGTCCCCATGCCCGAACTGCGTGTCGTGGCCGTCTCAAATGACGGCACACGGCTGGTGCTGAAGGCTGCCGATTCCACGGAGTACACCCTCCCGATTGACGAGCGCCTGCGCGCCGCCGTCCGCGGCGACCGCCCGCGTCTCGGTCAGATCGAGATCGAGGTCGAGAGCCATCTCCGCCCCCGTGACATCCAGGCGCGTATACGCGCGGGCGCCACGGCGGAGGAGGTCGCGCAGCTCGCCGGCATCCCCGTCGACCGGGTGCGTCGCTTCGAGGGTCCCGTACTGGCCGAGCGCGCCTTCATGGCGGAGCGGGCCCGCAAGACCCCCGTACGCCGTCCCGGGGAGAACGCGGCCGGGCCCCAGCTCGGCGAGGCCGTGCAGGAGCGGCTGTTGATCCGGGGCGCGGAGAAGGACACGGTCCAGTGGGACTCGTGGCGTCGCGACGACGGCACCTGGGAAGTGCTGCTGGTCTACCGGGTCGCGGGTGAGCCGCACTCGGCGAGCTGGACGTACGACCCGCCCCGCAGGCTGGTCCAGGCCGTGGACGACGAGGCGCGCTCGCTGATCGGCGAGTCCGACGATCTCGGGGCACCGGAGCCGAGCTTCCCGTTCGTGCCGAGGATCGCGCGGCTGCCGCGCGACCGCCCCCTGGACCGTCAGGCGGAACGTCCCGTCCTGCCCCCGGTGCCCGATCCCGACGAGGAGAGCGTGAGCGAGCGGGACTCGCTGACCAGCATCCTCGAAGCCGTACCGAGCTACCGGGGCGACCTGGTCGTGCCCGAACTGCCTTCCGCCGAGCCGCAGGAGGAGTCCGTCGAGGAGGCGGTGGAGGAGGAGTCGGCGGCGCCCGCGGCCTCGGCCGGTTCCGCCTACGCGGACGTCCTCATGCCGCCCCGGTCGGTCAACGGCCACCGTGACCGGCTGATCGGCGCCACCGACCGGCAGGCCGAGGCCGATGGCGTCCGGCCGGGCCGTCGCGCGGCGGTGCCCAGCTGGGACGAGATCGTGTTCGGCACGCGCCGGAAGAAACAGGAGTAGGAAGGCTCGAAGGTACGTGCGCGGCCGTTCTTTGTCGTAGGTCCGTTCGTGCAGGATCGGTCTTTCATACATACGTATGTGGGGCCCGCGTCGTTCAGACGCGGGCCCCACGGCGTTGCCGTCAGTGGGGTGTCACTGGGGGTCGGGTCCCGTGGCGACCGGGCGGCTGCCGTCCCGGGACCACTCCGACCACGAGCCGACGTACAGGGCCGCCTGGATGCCCGCGACGGCCAGGGCGAGCACCTCGTGGGCTCCGGAGACACCCGAGCCGCAGTAGACGCCCACCTTCGAGTCGGCGGTCGCGCCGAGTGCCTTGAAACGATCGGCGAGTTCGGCGGCTGATCGGAAGCGACCGGATTCGGTCACGTTCTCCGTGGTCGGAGCCGACACGGCCCCCGGAATATGGCCACCGACCGGGTCGATGGGCTCCACGTCGCCGCGGTAGCGCTCGGCGGCCCGGGCGTCCAGCAGCAGCCCGCTGCGGGCCAGGGCCGCGGCACCGTCCGCGTCGAGCAGCGGGAGGGCTCCCGGGGCGGGTGTGAAGGTGCCGGGGGCCGGTTCCGGGACCTCGGCCGTCAGCGGGCCGTCCCAGGCCGCGAGGCCGCCGTCCAGAACCCGCACCGAGGGGTGTCCGGCCCAGCGGAGCAGCCACCACGCGCGCGAGGCGGCCCAGTTGAGGCCGCCGTCATAGACGACGACCGCGCGGTCGGCGCAGACTCCGGCCGCCCTCATCTCCGTACCGAAAGCGTCCGGGTCCGGCAGCGGATGACGGCCCTCGGCACCTGCGGGACCGGCGAGTTGGGAATCCAAATCGACGTAGACGGCCCCCGGGATGTGCGCCTTCTCGTACTCGGGGCGCAGGTTCGGGCCGCCCAACTGCCAGCGGACGTCCAGGAGGACCGGTGGGCGCGATCCGGCCAGCTCGCTCGCGAGATCGGGTGCGGAGATGATGGCGTTCATGGCCACCATCCTCGCTCACGGAGTGGCCGCGCCGCCCCGGTCCGGCTACTCTGCCTGCCCCGGTCCCGATCACGAGGCGTACGGGACCGGGCACATGCCGTACAGCCGATGGACACCGCACGGCAGCGGTACGGAAAGCCACGGGTACCGACGCGCCGGGCATCCTCACGTGGTGCGCGTCGCGCGGCGGTGCGGCGCGGAGGCGTGGCGCTACGGGTGGTGCGAGCATCGGCACGGGGCGTGATCGCGCGTGGACGTGGTACACGCGTACGGAGGGCTGACGGACACGGCCACCGCGAGGGGCCGAGGAGAGAGTGACGATGACCGAGGCACGGGAGTCGACCGGCCTGAACGGTGATGTGTATCCACCGGGTACCCCCTGTTGGGTGAGTCTGATGGTGCACGGGATGGCCGCGACCCAGGAGTTCTACGGAGCGCTGTTCGGCTGGGAGTTCCAGCCCGGTCCCCGGCAGCTCGGCCCGTACGCGCGGGCGCTGCTCGACGGGCGTGAGGTGGCGGGCATCGGTCAACTGCCGCCCGACCGCCATCTGCCGATCGCCTGGACGCCGTACTTCGCCTCGGACGACGTGGATCTGACGGCGGAGACGGTACGGCACTGCGGGGGCACCGTGGGGGTGGGGCCGCTGGACGTCGGGGACGCGGGGCGCCTCGCGATCGGCTCCGACCCGGCAGGAGCCGTCTTCGGCGTCTGGCAGGCGGCGGAGCATCTCGGCGCGGACATCAGCGGTGTCCACGGCACGCCCGCCTGGGTCGAGTTGCTCACCATGGACACCACCCTCGTCACCAAGTTCTACGAGGCCGCGTTCGGCTTCGGGGAGGAACCGGTGGTCTCCGACGACCTCGACTACGTCACCCTCTTCGTCAAGGGCCACTCGGTCGCCGGCATCCACGGCGTGGGCAACGCTCTCCCCCGCGACCGGGGACCGCACTGGCTCACCTACTTCGAGGTGGCCGACCCCGACGAATCCACGAACCGTGTCATCGAGTTGGGCGGCCATGTCATCAAGCCGCCCCACGAGACTCCGCACGGTCTGGTCGCCTCGGTGGCCGACCCGGAGGGCGCCAAGTTCGCCATGGTCCACCGGGAGCGCTGAGCGCCGGCCGTGGGGCGCACCGGTGCCGGTGCCACCACCGGCGTCACTGTGGGCGCCGAGGCTCCGGTCAGGCGGTCTCGACCGGGAGCACGTCCGGGGAGAGGGCACCCGCGCGGGCCGTGGCCGCTGTCAGACGGCGGCGATGGTGGCGGCGGCAGAGGACCTCGTAGCCGATGTCGTCGGGCCGGTTGACGTCGCCGACGACGACCTGGGCGCCCTCGACGACCATATGGCCGCCCACGGTGCGGGCGTTGTGCGTGGCACGGGCGCCGCACCAGCACAGGGCCTCGACCTGGAGCACCTCCACACGGTCGGCCAGCTCCACCAGGCGCTGGGAGCCAGGGAAGAGCTTGGAGCGGAAGTCGGTGGTGATGCCGAAGGCGTAGACGTCGAGGCCCAGATCGTCCACCACGCGCGCGAGTTGGTCGATCTGCTCGGGGGTGAGGAACTGGGCCTCATCGGCGATCACATAATCCGCGCGGCGGCCATGGGACAGGTGGTCGACGAGGTACACATACAGGTCCTGGCCGTCCTGGACCTCCACGGCGTCGGTGACCAGGCCGAGGCGTGAGGAAAGCTTTCCCTCGCCCGCGCGGTCGTCCCGCGTGAAGATCATGCCCTGCAGCCCGCGCGCCGATCGGTTGTGCTCGATCTGGAGGGCCAGCGTCGACTTTCCGCAGTCCATGGTTCCGGAGAAGAACACGAGCTCGGGCATGTCGAGTGGGGCACCTTTCGGCAAGGAGGAGGCGGCGAGGGGGCGTTCGAAGGAGTACGGGGCGTCAGGAGCGTACTTCGAGGAGGGGGACCAGCTGTTCCACGGGGGTCATCGAGCCGTGGTTGCCGACCATCGCCGACTCGTTGGGCTCCTGCTCGGAGGCGATGATCAGGACGTCGTCGTGGGCGGCGGCGACGACATCGCCGATCCGGCCGTACACGCGTTCGTCGATGTGCGGTCCGAACCAGCCCGCCGCGATCGCCTCGTCGCGCGAGGCCACCCAGAACTGCTCGCCGAGCACCTCACGCCAACAGGTCAGTACGTCCGACTCGGCGCCCGGCACCGCGTACACATGGCGTGCGCGCCCCTCGCCGCCCAGGAGGGCGACCCCGGCGCGCAGTTCCCAGTCGGTGTCGAAGTCGATCCGGGACTGCTCGTCGAACGGGACGTCGATCATGCCGTGGTCGGCGGTGACGTACAGGGCGCTGCGCGACGGCAGTTGCTCCGCCAGCCGCTGCACCAGGCGGTCGACATACATGAGCTGGCCGCGCCAGGTGTCGGAGTCGACGCCGTAGCGATGGCCGGCGCCGTCCAGTTCGGCGTAGTACGTGTACACCAAGGCGCGGTCCCCGGCGGCCAGTTGCTCGGCGGCGAGGTCCATGCGCTCCTCGCCGGTGAGCCGCCCGTGGAAGGTGCCGCCGCTGAGGGCGACCTTGGTGAGCGGGGTGCTCTCGAAGGCGGGGGACGACACCTGCGCCGCGTGCACGCCCGCCCGGTCGGCGAGTTGGAAGACGGTGGGGTACGGCTGCCAAGGGCGCGGGGCCGTCCAGGGCGTCCAGCGGAGCTGGTTCATCAGCTCGCCGGTGGCCGGGTTGCGCACGGTGTAGCCGGGCAGGCCGTGCGCGCCGGGCGGGAGGCCGGTGCCGATGGAGGCGAGGGAGGTCGCGGTGGTGGCCGGATACCCGGCGGTGAGGGGGCGGCCGGTGCCGCCGCGCGAGGACGCCAGCAGCGAGGCCATGAAGGGCGCCTCGTCCGGGTGCGCCTTCAACTGCTCCCAACCCAGCCCGTCGACCAGGAACACACAGGCGCGGTCGACCGCGGTCAGTTCCGATATCGCGGCGGTCATGCCGGGGACCTCCATGCCCGCCGCGAGGGTGGGCAGCAGGTCGGCGAGGGAACCGGCGCCGTACTCGGGGACGGGCGCGGAGCCGAGGGCGAGGGGTTCCGGGTGGTCCCAGGTGGGCAGCGCCATCAGCTCGCGAGGTCCGCGGTCGCCTCGGAGAGGGACTGCGCGAAGGCGAGGGCCTGGCGGACCGTCTCGGGGCCGTCCCCGGCCTCGCTGACGCGCAGGCTGAGGTCGTCGGCCGTCGAGTTGCCCGTGTAGCCGTGGTCCGCCTCGCAGTTGGGGTCGCCGCAGGCGGCGGGCTCCAGGTCGATACGGGAGACGGCGCCCCAGCCGATGGTCAGGACGACCTCGCGGGGCAGGGTGCCCGGGGTGTACGACTCGGGGTTGGCGACGACCCTGCTGACCACGACCGACGAGATCCGGCCGAGCTTCACCGACTCGGTGGACGTGGTGGCGTACGGCGTCGGTGACGTGCTGTCCGCGGCCTGTTCGTCGGTGTGGCTGACGATGAAGCGGTTGCCCGTGAGGACCAGCACGGTCACATGGCGACGGACCTCGTTCGCGTCGAACGTGGTCTCCTGATGGACCAGGTACGACTTGATGGCCTCGCCGCCGACAGCGGCCTCCACCGCCTCGGCCACGAGGGCCGGGTAGTAGCCGCTGCGCTCGATCGCCGCGCGCAGCCCCTGGGTCGTCGTACTGGTCTTGGCCATGTCGTCCATCCTACGGTGACCCACTGACTGCGAGGGACCGGTCGACCATCACTGTCGTGGACGGATCAATAACGGAACCGGGCGTGATGCGTACGCGCGCGCGTGGGCGGTGTCGCGGGGTGGGCTGTGGTGCCGTCTGCCGTGGCGCGCCGCACGGTCGTCCGTCGTGGCGGTCAGTACACCGGCAGGGTCCTCGGGCCGAGGTCGTCACGGACGGGTGGGCGCGCGAGCCGTACGGTGGCGCCGAGCACGCTCAGCCCGCGCGGGGCCACGACGACGGGCTCCAGGGAGACCGCCACGACCTCGGGGTGGTCGTCGACCAGCCTGGAGACCCTCAGCAGCAACTCCTCCAGCGCGTCCGTGTCGACCGGTGCGGAGCCCCGCCAGCCGAACAGGAGCGGAGCCGTCCGGATCGATCGGACCAGGGAGGCCGCGTCCCGCTCGGTGACCGGGATCAGCCGGTGCGCCATGTCACCGAGCAGCTGGGACGCGGGCCCGGCGAGCCCGAAGGAGAGCACCGCTCCGGCCGCCGGGTCCACCACGGTCCGCACGATCGTGTCGACGCCGCGCGGGGCCATGCCCTGGACCACCGGCCGCAGCTCCTCCGGCTGCCCGAACAGCTCCGTCAACTCCGCGTACGCCCGCCGCAACTGCTCCTCGTCCGCCAGATCCAGCCGTACGCCGCCCAGGTCGGCGCGGTGGCGCAGGTGGGGGGCGGTGGTCTTGAGGGCGACCGGGTAGCCGATGTCCCGCGCCGCCGCGACGGCCTCATCGGGCGAGGGCGCGGGGCGGGCCTTCCGCACGTGGATGCCGTACCGCGCGAGCAGCTCACACGTCTCGTCCCCGCCGAGCGTGAGCCCTTCGCCCCGGACCAACAGCCCGTCGATCTGCCGGGCGGCCCCCTTCTCGTCGATGTCCTCGAACTCGGGCACCTTCCCGGGCTCCGCCGCTTCCCGCCGCCACTGGGCGTACTTGACGGCTTCGGCGAGGGCCCGGACGGCCCGCTCGGCGGCGGGGTAAGCGGGGATGAGGCGGGGGGTGGGAGAGGAGCTGGCTTCGGCTGTCGCCATGGAAGGCGCCGACGCGGCGTCTTCCACCACGGTGGGCATACGTTCCGCAGGGCGATGGGGGTCCCCCCGCTCGAGCGAAGCCGAGAGTGGGGGAGGGTGGGCACCGCCTGCAGCGCCGGGCGCCCTCTCACCCACCTGTGGCCCAGTACTGGCCGCAGCCGACAACGCCTCCGCAAGCCCACCCAACTCCACATGCACCACAAGCACCGGCTTCGAAGCGTGCGCGGCAGCCGCACTCAGCGCCTCCGCCAACTCCGCATCCCCCGGCGACACCTCCCCCAGCGCCGGAATCGCGGTCACCACCACCGCGTCGCACGACTCATCGGCCAGGGCCCGCGCCAGCGCCCCGTGGAAGTCCTCCGCCGAGGCCCCGGTCGTCAGGTCCAGCGGCGGCAGCGGCCGCAACCCCTCGGAGAGGCACGCGTCGTACGTGAGCATCCCCAGCGACTCGGAGTTCCCGAGGATCGCCACGCGCGGGCCGACCGGAAGAGGCTGGCGGGCGAGCAGCAATCCGGCGTCGACCAGTTCCGTGATCGTGTCGACCCGGATCACGCCGGCCTGGCGCAGGAGCGCGGAGACGGTGGTGTGGGGCAGCCGGGTGGCGCGCACGGCGTGCCCCTGGGGCGCGGAGCCGTGGCGCGCGCCCTGGACGACGACAAGTGGTTTGACGGCGGCCGTGCGCCGGGCGAGGCGGGTGAACTTGCGGGGGTTGCCGATGGACTCCAGGTACATCAGGACCACATCGGTGTCCGGGTCCTCGTACCAGTACTGGATGAGGTCGTTCCCGGAGACGTCCGCGCGGTTGCCGGACGACACGAAGGTGGAGACTCCGGTGACGCCGGTGACGCCTCCCCCGCGTCGGTGCAGCCGGGACAGCAGGGCGATGCCGATGGCGCCGGACTGGGCGAAGAGGCCGATGCGTCCGGAGCGGGGCACCTCGGGGGCGAGCGAGGCGTTGAGCCGGACGTCGGGGGCGGTGTTGATGATCCCGAAGGCGTTGGGCCCGATGATGCGCATGCCGTACGTACGCGCCTGGCGCACCAGTTCGCGCTGGCGCTCGCGCCCCTCGGGCCCGCTCTCGGCGTACCCGGCGGAGACGACCACGAGCCCCTGTACGCCGTGCTCGCCGCACTCGGCGACGACCTCGGGGACCTGCTCGGCGGGGACGGCGATCACGGCGAGGTCGACGGGACCGTCGATGTCCCGCACCGACCGGTGAGCCGGGACGCCGTCGATCTCCTTCTCCTCCACGGCCTTGTTCACCACGTGGAGGCGTCCCGCGAACTGCGCGTCCTTCAGGTTGGCGAGTACGGCCCGGCCCACTCCCCCGGGTGTGCGGCCGGCGCCGATGACGGCGACCGAGCCGGGGGCGAGCAGCCGCTGGACTGAGCGGGCCTCGGCGCGCTGCTCCCGCGCGCGCTGCACGGCGAGGGAGCGGTCGGTGGGCTCCAGGTCGAACTCCAGGCGTACGACGCCGTCCTCGAAGCTGCGCTTCTGCTGGTATCCGGCGTCGGTGAACACCTTGATCATCTTGGTGTTGGCGGGGAGCACCTCGGCGGCGAAGCGTCTGATGTCGCGCTCCCGCGCGACGGCGGCGATGTGTTCGAGGAGGGCGGAGGCGACACCGCGCCCCTGGTGGGCGTCCTGGACGAGGAAGGCGACCTCTGCTTCGTCGGCGGGTGCGGACGCGGCCATTCCGTCGGCGCCGATCCGGTCGTAGCGTACGGTGGCGATGAACTCGCCGCCGACGGTGGCGGCGAGCCCCACCCGATCCACGAAGTCGTGGTGCGTGAAGCGGTGGACGTCCTTGGCGGACAGGCGAGGGTACGGCGCGAAGAAGCGGTAGTACTTCGACTCGTCCGAGACCTGCTCGTAGAAGCTGACGAGGCGCTCGGCGTCATCAACGGTGATGGGCCGGATGCGTGCGGTGCCACCGTCGCGCAGCACCACGTCGGCCTCCCAGTGGGCGGGGTACTCGTGCCGGTCCGACGAGGTCTGCATGGGCCCCAGACTACGGCTCGCGTCGGACAACGGCGCTGGGGCGGTCCGGGGAAACAACACAGAGGCACAAGCCGGTTCGAGGTCAGGCCGTGGGCCCGTTCCGGCACGCTTCACGATATGGGAAACTGGTCTAGACAACCCGGTCTAGACCTCTTCGAGGTACCCGATACACCTGAAGGGCAGCATCACATGGCTGAGCGCCGCGTCAACGTCGGCTGGGCCGAGGGCCTCCACGCCCGACCCGCTTCCATCTTCGTCCGGGCCACCACGGCCGCCGGTATCCCCGTGACGATCGCCAAGGCCGACGGCAACCCCGTCAACGCGGCCTCCATGCTGGCGGTCCTGGGCCTCGGCGCCCAGGGTGGCGAGGAGATCGTCCTCGCCTCCGACGCCGAGGGCGCGGACGTCGCGCTGGACCGTCTGGCGAAGCTCGTCGCCGAGGGGCTCGAAGAGCTTCCCGAGACCGTCTGAGCATCGCACCCGCAGAACACCGGAAGGGCTCGTCCGATTCATCGGGCGAGCCCTTCGCATTTCCGCGCGACAAGCGGCGTGACAAGCGGAGGATTTCTGCGCCATAACGACTTCACGGCAGGCAGGAATTCGGTGCGCGGGCAGCAGAAATAATGCCGCTCGAATTCCGACCCTCTTTGTATACGGCCCCCGTGTTAATGACGCAGGCTCTGCATGTTTACGGGGTGTTGCGAAGTCCTCACACGGTCGGGGCGTTCCGGGCCCGACGCCCCGCCGGGAAAACGGAGCCGGTGCGCGGCGGTCGCGCGCTCGGTGTGCGCGGCGGTGATCGCCCGCGCGCGGTCGCTGTCGCCGCGCGCCACGGCGTCCACGATGCCGCCGTGCTCCCCCCAGGACTCCACGGGGTCGGCGGGCGCCTCGACCGCGTACATCCAGGCGATCTTGTGGCGCAGCTGGGCGAGTGTCGAGGTCAGGGCGGGGCTTCCGGATGCCTGGGCGAGCGTCTCGTGGAACCAGCCGCCCAGGGAGCGCAGATCCTCGCTGTTGCCCCGCCTGGCGCGCTCCTGGCCCAGTCTGACCAGACCGCGCAGGACCTTGAGGTGGGCCTCCGTGCGGCGCTGGGCGGCGCGGGCGGCGCCCAGCGGCTCCAGCAGCATGCGCATCTCCAGCAGGTCGGCGGCCTCCTGCTCGGTCGGCTCGGCGACGCACGCGCCCGCGTGTCTGCGGGTGACGACGAAGCCCTCGGCCTCCAGCGTGCGCAGCGCCTCGCGCACGGGGACGCGGCTGACGCCGTAACGGCGCGCGAGCAGTTCCTCGGTGAGCCGGCTTCCGCGCTCGTAGACACCCGCGACGATGTCATCACGGATCGCCGTGCATACCGAGTGCGCCGGAATACGCATGACCGACCTCCGCCTTAATCCCCGTGAAACGTCGTTGAATGACGTGTGTTCAGGCGACTCTATTGCAGCGGGACGGAATTTCCGATGGCGGACCGGAATCCATGGATATTTTTTGGACAGGACGTTCATCACAACGGACGGGCTGCGTCACGACGCGGAAAGCCCCGGCTCGGGTGAGCCGGGGCTTCGCGATGTCCGGGGACGGCCGGGCGGGCGGCCGTGGCACTCAGGAGCGTGCGCGTCAGACGTTCACGCCGTGCGAGCGCAGGTAGGCGACGGGGTCGATGTCCGAGCCGTACTCGGCCGTCATGCGGGCCTCGAAGTGCAGATGCGCGCCGGTGACGTTGCCGGTCGCGCCGGAGAGGCCGATCTGCTGGCCGGGGGTGACGGTCTGGCCGACGGAGACCGCGATGGACGACAGATGGCCGTACTGGGTGTACGTGCCGTCGTTCATCTTGATCACGATGTTGTTGCCGTAGGCGCCGCCCCAGCCGGCCTCGACGACGGTGCCGGAGCCGACCGCCTGGACGACCGTGCCGGAGGAGGCGTGGAAGTCGACGCCGGTGTGGCTGCCGGAGGACCAGACGGCGCCGCCGGCCTTGTAGCCGGTGGAGATGTAGGAGCCGCTGATGGGGGCGACGAAGGCGTTGAGGCGCTCACGCTCGGCGGCGCGGGCGGCGCGCGCCTTGATCTCCTCGCGCTCCTTGGCGGCGGCACGTTCCTGCTCGGCCTTCTCGGCGGCGGCCTTGCGGGCCTCCTCCTGCGCCTTCTTCTTGGCGGCGGCCACCTCGGCGGCCTGCTGCTGGGCGGCGGCCTGCGCGTCGACCTGGTCGGCGACCGTGTCACCGAGCTCGATGACCTTGTTGAGCCCCGTCTGCTCGGGGGCGGGCTCCGCGGCGAACGCCGGGACGGAGGCCACGGTGCCGATGACACCGGTGGTGGTGAGAGCGGCCACGCCCACGGTCCTCGTGGTCGTGCGCTGCGCACCGCGCTGTCGGCGGTGTTTTCCCGGGGGGCGGGTGAACGCCATGGAGTGGCTGGTCCTTTCCTTCCCTCTCGCCTACCGGGTTAGCTGACGGGTTCGGAGCAGGAAGGTCTCCTACGGGGACCCCTCACCACCTCGTTCAGCGGTGCGAAGGGCCACCGATTCACCCCAGGGACGGTTGGGTCCCCGGCTCCCCTGGCTCGCGCCGTACGGGGACTCGGCGATGACTGCCCGGTGCCGCGGATGCGACGTACTGCTGACGAACAGCCGGACCGACGCTAAGTGGGCCGTCTTCGAAATAACAAACGGATCACAGGATTTGTTGCGTACGCCACAGGTCAGACCCGCAACCTCCGCCATCAATAGGGACAAACGCGGGCCCTGGTGACTCTTCCGTCACCAGGGCCCCAGGAGTATGCGTACTTCTGTCCGACTTCTACTCGGCGGGCACGACGGTGACTTCGCCGATGCCGAGGGCCCGGACCGGCTCCTCGATCTCGGCCGCGTCACCGACGAGCACGGTCACCAGACGGTCGCCCGGGAAGGCGTTCACGACGGCCGCGGTGGCCTCCACCGTGCCCGTGGCGGCCAACTGCTGGTATAGCGTGGCCTGGTAGTCGTCCGGCAGGAACTGCTCGACCTGGTCGGCCAGTGTGCTCGCCACGGCGGCGGCCGTCTCGAACTTGAGGGGGGCCACCCCGACGAGGTTCTGCACGGCGACATCGCGCTCGGCGTCGGTCAGCCCCTCGGCGGCGAGGGTGCGCAGCACCGTCCACAGGTCGTCCAGTGCCGGGCCGGTGTTGGGCGTGTCGACGGAGCCGCTGATGGCGAGCATCGTGACACCGGACCCGTCGGGCGCGGAGCGCAGCACCTGGCCGAACGCGCGCACACCGTAGGTGTAGCCCTTCTCCTCGCGCAGGACACGGTCCAGACGGGAGGTGAGGGTGCCGCCGAGGCAGTAGGTGCCGAGCACCTGGGCGGGCCACACGCGCGCGTGGCGGTCGGCACCGACGCGGCCGATGAGCAGCTGCGTCTGGACCGAGCCGGGGCGGTCCACGATGACGACCCGACCGGTGTCGTCGGCGCTCACCATCGGTACGGCGCTGGGCTTGCCCGCGGAGCCGGTCCAGGCGCCCAGGGTGTCGCCGAGCAGTGCGTCGAGGTCGACCTCGGCGAGGTCGCCGACGACCACGGCGGTCGACGTGGCGGGGCGTACGTGCCGCTCGTAGAAGGCGCGTACGGCCGCGGAGTCGATGCCGGTGACGGTCTCCTCGGTGCCCTGGCGGGGACGCGACATACGGGAGTCGGCCGGGAACAGCTGCTTGGACAGCTCCTTCGCGGCGCGGCGGCCCGGGTTGGCGGTCTCGTGCGGGATCTCGTCGAGCCGGTTGGCCACCAGGCGTTCGATCTCGCTGTCCGCGAAGGCGGGGGCCCTGAGGGCGTCGGCGAGCAGTCCCAGGGCCTTCCCCAGCCGCGAGACGGGCACTTCGAGGGAGAGACGGACACCGGGGTGGTCGGCGTGCGAGTCGAGGGTGGCGCCGCAGCGCTCCAGCTCGGCGGCGAACTCCTCGGCGGAGTGCTTGTCGGTGCCCTCGGAGAAGGCCCTGGTCATGATGGTGGCGACGCCGTCGAGACCGGCCGGCTCGGCGGCCAGGGGGGCGTCGAGGAGGACCTCGACGGCGACGACCTGCTGGCCGGGGCGGTGGCAGCGCAGAACGGTCAGGCCGTTGTCCAGGGTGCCGCGCTCGGGCGCCGGGAACGCCCAGGGCTTGGCCTCGCCCGCGCGGGGCTGGGGGTGGAAGTCCATGGTCGCGAGCTCGGTCACTTCGCCGACTCCTCGTTCTCGTCGGTGGTTTCGGCGGCTTCGGATGCCTGGGCGTCGGCCTCGGCGGCTCCCGCCTCGGTGGCCTCCGTCTCGTCCGCCTGGTCCGCGTCGTCGTCCTCACCGGCGACGGGCTCGTAGACGAGCACCGCGCGGTTGTCGGGCCGCAGCCGGGCCTTGGCGATCTCCTGGACCTCTTCGGGGGTGACTTCGAGGACGCGGTCGACGGCGGTCAGGGCGAGCTTCGGGTCGCCGAACAGGACGGCGTAGCGGCACAGTTCGTCGGCGCGGCCCGCGACCGTGCCGAGCCGGTCCAGCCACTCGCGCTCCAACTGGGCCTGGGCGCGCTCCATCTCCTCGGCCGTGGGGCCCTCGGCGGCGAACCGGGCGAGCTCCTCGTCGACGGCGGCCTCGATGACGGGCACCTCGACATCACCGGAGGTCTTCACGTCCATCCACGCCATGGAGGGCGCTCCGGCCAGGCGCAGCAGTCCGAAGCCGGCTGTGACGGCCGTACGGTCGCGGCGTACGAGCCGGTTGTAGAGGCGGGAGGACTCGCCGCCGCCGAGGATGGTGAGCGCCAGGTCGGCCGCGTCGCACGCGCGCGTGCCGTCCTCCGGGAGCCGGTAGGCGGCCATCAACGCGCGCGCGGGGACCTTCTCCTCGACGACCTCGCGCAGCTGCTCGCCGATGACGTCGGGCAGCGAGCCGTCGCGCGGCTCGGGCTTGCCGTCGTACGCGGGGATGGAGCCGAAGTACTTCTCGATCCAGGCCAGGGTCTGGTCGGGGTCGATGTCGCCGACGACCGAGAGGACCGCGTTGTTGGGCGCGTAGTACGTCCTGAAGAACTGCTGGGCGTCCTCCAGGCTGGCCGCTTCCAGGTCCTCCATGGAGCCGATCGGCGTGTGGCGGTAGGGGTGACCCTCCGGGTAGGCCAGGCGGAAGATTCGCTCGAAGGCGGTGCCGTACGGGACGTTGTCGTACCGCTGGCGGCGCTCGTTCTTGACGACGGCCCGCTGGTTGTCGAGGTTCTTCTGGTCGAGCGCGAGCAGCAGGCTGCCCATGCGGTCGGCCTCCAGCCACAGCGCCAGCTCCAGCTGGTGGGCGGGCATGGTCTCGAAGTAGTTGGTGCGCTCCCAGCTGGTGGTGCCGTTGAGCGAGCCGCCCGCGCCCTGGACGAGCTCGAAGTGGCCGTTGTCCTTCACCTGGCCCGAGCCCTGGAACATCAGGTGCTCGAAGAGGTGGGCGAGGCCCGTGCGGCCGTTGACCTCGTGGCGTGAGCCGACGTCGTACCAGAGGCACACCGCGGCGACCGGGGTCAAGTGGTCCTCGGAGAGCACCACGCGCAGGCCGTTGTCCAGGCGGTGCTCCTTCACTGTCAGGCCTCCGGAGCCTGCCTCGGCTGTGGCCGTGTGACCCATGGGCATGTACGTCCCTTCGATCGCGAGAGCGGTCCTTGAGGACCGCGGTGTGCGTGCCGGTCCTGCCACTGTATGCAAGCGTGCGTACGCTCCGCGAAGTTCCCGGACGACGTACGCCTGAAGCGAGATCCCGTAGCCTGCGGACGGTCGTGCCGTCGGGGCCCGCGCTGCCGCCGGGAGGGCGGAGCGACGGGGGCTGGTCCGCGTTGTCAGTGCGGCAGTCCACAATGGTCCGCGTCAGATCTCGTTCGAGCCTCGGCAAGAGCGACCAGAAACAGGAGGAGCCGGCAGCGATGGCCCGCCGCAGCACGAAGACCCCGCCGCCCGACGACGCGTACGAGGAGAAGATCCTCGACATCGACGTCGTCGACGAGATGCAGGGCTCCTTCCTGGAGTACGCGTACTCGGTCATCTACTCCCGAGCCCTGCCGGACGCCCGTGACGGCCTGAAGCCGGTGCACCGCCGCATCGTCTACCAGATGAACGAGATGGGCCTGCGCCCCGACCGCGGCTACGTCAAGTGCGCGCGCGTGGTCGGCGAGGTCATGGGCAAGTTGCACCCGCACGGCGACTCGTCGATCTACGACGCCCTGGTGCGCATGGCCCAGCCCTTCTCGATGCGCGTCCCCCTGGTCGACGGCCACGGCAACTTCGGCTCGCTGGGCAATGACGACCCCCCGGCCGCCATGCGGTACACCGAGTGCCGTCAGGCCGCGGCCACCAGCCTGATGACGGAGTCGATCGACGAGAACACGGTCGACTTCGCCCCGAACTACGACGGCCAGGAGCAGGAGCCGGTGGCCCTGCCCGCCGCCTTCCCGAACCTGCTGGTCAACGGCGCGTCGGGCATCGCCGTCGGCATGGCGACCAATATGCCGCCGCACAACCTGGGCGAGGTCATCGCGGCCGCCCGCCACCTCATCAGGTATCCGAACGCCGACCTGGACACCCTGATGAAGCACGTCCCGGGCCCCGACCTGCCCACGGGCGGCCGGATCGTCGGCCTCTCCGGCATCCGGGACGCGTACGAGACGGGCCGCGGCACCTTCAAGATCCGCGCCACGGTGTCGGTGGAGACGGTCACGGCACGCCGCAAGGGCCTGGTCGTCACCGAACTGCCGTTCACCGTCGGCCCGGAGAAGGTCGTCGCCAAGATCAAGGATCTGGTCGGCTCGAAGAAGCTCCAGGGCATCGCCGACGTCAAGGACCTCACCGACCGCCAGCACGGTCTGCGTCTCGTCATCGAGATCAAGAACGGCTTCGTGCCGGAGGCCGTCCTGGAGCAGCTGTACAAGCTGACGCCCATGGAGGAGTCCTTCGGCATCAACAACGTGGCGCTGGTCGACGGCCAGCCCCTCACCCTCGGCCTCAAGGAACTCCTGGAGGTCTATCTCGACCACCGCTTCGAGGTCGTGCGCCGCCGCTCGGAGTTCCGCCGCGGCAAGAAGCAGGACCGGCTTCACCTGGTCGAGGGTCTGCTCACCGCCCTGGTGGACATCGACGAGGTCATCCGTCTGATCCGCTCCAGCGAGAACTCCGCACAGGCCAAGGAGCGCCTGATGGAGCGCTTCTCCCTGTCGGACGTCCAGACGCAGTACATCCTCGACACCCCGCTGCGCCGTCTCACCAAGTTCGACCGCATCGAGCTGGAGTCGGAGAAGGACCAGCTCACCGCCGGTATCGCGGAGCTGACGCGCATCCTGGAGTCGGACGCGGAGCTGCGCAAGCTGGTCTCCGGTGAACTGGCCGCCGTGGCGAAGAAGTTCGGCACCGCGCGCCGTACGGTGCTGCTGGAGTCCTCGGGGACCCCGGTGGCCGCGGTTCCGCTCCAGGTGGCGGACGACCCGTGCCGGGTGCTGCTGTCCTCGACGGGGCTGCTGGCCCGTACGACGGGCGGCGAGCCCTTCGCGGAGGGCGACGGCAAGCGGACCAAGCACGACGTGATCATCTCCGCGGTCCCGGCGACGGCCCGCGGCGAGGTGGGCGCGGTGACCTCCACCGGCCGTCTGCTGCGCCTGAACGTCATCGACCTGCCCCAGCTGCCGGAGACGGCCGCGGCCCCCAACCTCTCGGGCGGCGCCCCGCTCTCGGAGTTCCTCTCCCTCCAGGACGGCGAGACGGTCATCTGTCTGACGACGCTCGACGAGTCGTCGCCTGGCCTGGCCATCGGCACCGAGCAGGGCGTCGTGAAGCGTGTGGTGCCCGACTATCCGTCCAACAAGGAGGAGTTGGAGGTCATCACCCTCAGGGAGGGTGACCGGATCGTCGGTGCGGTCGAGTTGCGCACCGGCGAGGAGGACCTGGTCTTCATCACCGACGACGCCCAACTGCTGCGCTACCAGGCCGCGCAGGTCCGCCCGCAGGGCCGCCCGGCCGGTGGCATGGCGGGCATCAAGCTCACCGAGGGCGCGAAGGTCATCTCGTTCACGGCCGTCGACCCGGCGATGGACGCGATGGTCTTCACGGTGGCGGGCTCGCGGGGCACGCTGGACGACTCGGTCCAGACGACCGCCAAGCTCACCCCCTTCGACCAGTACCCCCGCAAGGGCCGCGCCACGGGTGGTGTCCGCTGCCAGCGGTTCCTCAAGGGCGAGGACTGCCTCTCCTTCGCCTGGGCCGGCCCCACCCCCGCCCGAGCCGCCCAGAAGAACGGCACCCCGGCCGACCTCCCCGACATCGACCCCCGCCGCGACGGCTCGGGCGAGTCCTTGGGCAAGCCGGTGTACTCGGTGGCGGGGCCGGTCTGAGCAGCCGTCTGCGGGGCCGGGTGTGATCAGAGGCTGTTGTACACGGCCTCCGGCTCGTCGGTCCCCTCGGCCTTCTCGGTCCCCTTCTCCGGCACGTAGCGAAGGACGCCCCACATGCTGTGTTCGTCGGCGTGTGGGGCGTCGTCCTCGCACGCCTCAAGTCCCTTGGTGAGGGCGGCGACGTCGATGCCGGCCCCGATGAGGACGAGTTGGGTGAGCCTCGGTCCGTCACCGACGGCGGCCCAGGGCTCGGGGTAGAACCGCAGGAACCGCCCCACGGCATGCACGGCATAGCGGTTGCGGACGTCATGGGGCCCGAAGTCGACGTACCCCTTGATCCGGTAGAGCCCTACGGAACGGCCGTCGAGGAAGTCCATGAGCCGGCGGGGGTTCATCGGCACATCGGAGACGAAGGAGACGCTGTCGTAGCCGGTGTGCAGATGCCCGAGGTGATCGGCGTGGCCGTCATGGCAGGCGTGACCGGTGTGACCGGCGTGCTTGTCGTGACTGTCGTGGTCGTCACGGATGTCGTGGCCGTCATGCGCGGTGAGGTGCTCGGCGTCGCGATGGAGATCGTCGAAGGAGAGCTGCCCGATGCGTTCCTCGCCGGGTCGGCAGTCGAAGAGGAACTCGGGGTCGATCCGTCCGTAGGTGGCGGACACGACGGCGGCACGCTCGCTCAGCGAACGCACGAGTGCCAGAATCCCGTCGCCGTCCTCGGCCCGGTCGACCTTGTTGACGACGACGAGGTCGGCGATGGAGAGATGCCGGTCGATCTCGGGATGCCGCTGCCGGGTCTGAAGGAACTCGGCGGCGTCGACGACTTCGACGAGCCCGCCGTAGACGACTCGGGGATTCTCACTGGCGAGCACCATCCGCACCAGTTCCTGGGGCTCGGCGAGCCCGCTGGCCTCGATGACGATCACGTCGATGCCGGCGGACGGATGGGCGAGGCGCTCCAGGTAGAGGTCCAGTTCGCTGACGTCGACGGCGCAGCACAGGCACCCGTTGCCGAGCGACACGGTGGAGTCCCCCAACGCGCCCGCCACGGCCATCGCGTCGATCTCGATGGCCCCGAAGTCATTGACGATCGCCCCGATACGGCTGCCGCCGCTGCGGTGGAGGAGGTGATTGAGCAACGTGGTCTTCCCGGAGCCAAGAAATCCGGCGAGAACGACCACGGGAATCTGCCGCGAGCCGCCCGCCCCCTCTCCCACCGGCGAAACCAGCGAACTCGGAGTCGGCCCCGCGACCGGACCTGCGGTCACGCCCGCGACGGCACCCGGATTCGACGACTGACTGCTCAACACGCGCCCTCTCTCACACCGTTGCGTGCGCCGGCTCACGACCGGCCGCCGCACGAGGACGGCTCCTGGACCAGCTCTCGCCGGAGCGGGGCGGTTCTCGTACGGCCATGGAATGCCGCCCCAGGATACGAGTGCGGACGAACGCCACGGAGCGAACGGTTGTCAGCGGCACACACGGGGCACACGCTGGGCATGGCGCTGGTTCGCACGCCCCGCACATCCCTCCGTGCGCCTCTTCTCCGCCTCCAGCCGACCCAAGGCGCTCGGCGACACTGGGAGGCGGCAAGCGCCGCCACGCTCGCCGGTCCCACCCTGTCGACCCGTACCCACGACCGGCAGACGGACGCCTGAACCGGGGGTTGACATGGCCACACAGAACTTCGGGATACGGAGGCTCGGCTCCGCCGTCGGCAAGAGGCTGCGGGCCGTGGCCGCGTCCGCATCGGCGGGACGAGCACGCCGTGAACGGCACGCGGCGCTCACCGAGCAGCACCGGCTCCACTTCGACCTGCTGTGCAAGGCCATGGACGACTCCGCGCTGGCGGCCGTGCTCGACACCTATGAGAGCGACATCCCCGCCGAGCGACAGCGCCAGTACCTCTTCGCGAACGCGCTGTACGTCAACGCCCTCTACTACCACCGCATCGGAGCGTGGAGCCTCAACGAACTGTACGGACACCTTCGGGTGATCTGCCGCAATTCCCTGTTCCGGGAGTACTGGGCGGCCACCCGCCACCACCGGCAGAGCCTGCCCGACTCCAGTGAGGAGGCCGAGCTGGGCCGCATGATGGACGGTCTCGTCCGGGAGATGGACAGGGTGAGCCGGGAGGCCGAGGAGGGCGACCTGGAGGAGTGGTGGGTCGTCGGACAACCGCCCGAGGAATGACCGTCCTCCCCTCCAATCACGCACGGCCTTCGAGGACTTGGGTTTCTGGCACACTGGCCACCCTGCCTGCACCTGGTAAACATCCTGCACAGGCGCCTGTTGTGCTGCGTAGGGCTGCCACTCCCCACAAGGGCCCGCGGTCACTCATGAGCATCCGTGGGCCCGGCACCCGAGCTTCGCCGGACGCGACAGAGGCCATCAGCCCGCGCGACATCCGATGCTCGCGACGGGCCGCCTCTCACCACTAGGAACGTACTTGAAGATCGTGCGTCGAGTCGGCGCTTCGCCGCAGGAGCGTGGCAGCGGTTCAGGACAGACGTGTCCGGACATCTTCGAATTGAGCGACGGCAACTTCGCCGTGATCGGCACGGAAGCCACGGAGGCTCTCGACGGCCAGTTGCCGCCCGACGCGGCGCGTGCGGCCCACGAACGGATCGTCGTCATCACCCGCGAAACCCTCGTCCGCGCCAAGCAGGACATCCCCGATGCCTGATCCGCAGCGGCGCGGGACACCACGCCCGCTCGGAAACGGGCCGGGGACCACGGGTCGTCGACGTCCTTCCATCCCCTGCAGCCTCTGCAGCCCCTGAAAAGCTTGTCCGTAGAGCCGAGTTGACCGTAGGGCCCGCCACCGCCATGTGTCGGGCCCGAGTCGTGCGC
This sequence comes from Streptomyces sp. NPDC002643, assembly GCF_053592555.1. Lineage (NCBI taxonomy): Bacteria > Bacillati > Actinomycetota > Actinomycetes > Kitasatosporales > Streptomycetaceae > Streptomyces > Streptomyces sp. NPDC002643. Next base: position 119,021 of record NZ_JBSFVY010000024.1, on the reverse strand, counting down.
GCGGCCTCTCGGCACTCGACCGCGAGGGTCAGGGCATGACCGACCGGGCCCTGTACGCGCAGTCGGCTGTCCCCGCCCCGGTGAGAACCGACGCGTCAACTCAGGGTCGGCACCGTCACCGGCGCCCCCGGTCCCACATAGCGTGCCGCAGGGCGGATGATCTTCGGGTCTTCCGCCTGTTCGAGGATGTTGGCGCTCCAGCCTATGACGCGGGCCGCGGCGAAGGTCGGGGTGAACATCTCGCGGGGGATGCCGCAGAGTTCCATGACGACGCCGGCATAGAACTCGACGTTGGTGTGCAGCTCACGCCCCGGCTTCAACTCGGCGAGGATCGCCTCCACTTGGCGTTCGACCTCGACGGCGAAGTCGACGCGCGGCCCGCCGAACCGCTGGGCGATGTCGCGGAGCATGCGGGAGCGGGGGTCCTCGGTGCGGTAGACGGGGTGCCCGAAGCCCATGATGCGGTCACCGGCGAGGACGCGGTCGCGAATCCAGGGGTCGATGCGGTCGGGCGTGCCGATGGCGTCGAGGGTGTCCAGCGCACGGCTCGGCGCTCCACCGTGGAGGGGGCCGGAGAGAGCGCCGACAGCGCCCACGAGACAGGCGGCCACATCCGCGCCCGTCGACGTGATCACTCTGGCGGTGAAGGTTGATGCATTGAATCCATGGTCAATGGTTGAGACCAAGTATTGCTCGATCGCCCGCGCATGCTGAGGGTTCGGCTCTGAACCCGTCAACATGTACAGGTAGTTCGCCGCATACGGCAGATCGTCACGAGGGTTGACCGGATCAAGACCCCGGCCCAGTCGGTACAGGGCCGTCAACACGGTCGGTACGACCGCCGACGCCGCCAGGGCGTCCGCGCGTCGCCGGTCCGCGTCCAGGTCGTACACCGGCCGGAATCCCTTGGCGGCGCCGAACAGCGACAGGGCCGTGCGCAGGCCGGACAGCGGGCCGGAGCGTGTGCTCGCCGCCGCGATCGCGGGCAGCGCGGCCCGCACCTCGTCGGGCAGCGACCGCAGCGGTCGTACCTGTGCGTCGAAGGCGGCCCGCCGCGCCGCGTCCGGCAGTTCACCATGGACCATCAAGTGCCAGACATCCTCGAAGTCACGGGTTCGCGCGAGCTCGACGGCGGAGTACTGGCGGTAGTGGTAGAAGCCTTCGCGCCCTCTGACGTCACCCAATGAGGTGTCGGTGACGACGACGCCCGCGAGCCCTCGGGGTACGTCGACGGAGATGGCTCCGGCCTGGTTGATCGGCATGTCTCCTCCTTGAACTTGATTCGACTGTCCATGCTTGACTCGATCTGTGTCAACATTGATTCAATCAATGTCCAGCTTTATGGATACGGTGACGGCCATGAGTGAGCGAGGCGATCGAGAGTCGGCGGCCCCGGCGAGCACCACACCCCGCACCGAACAGCGGCTCAGCACCAAGGAGACCGCCGAGTTGCTCGGTGTGAAGCCGGAGACCGTGTACGCGTACGTCAGTCGAGGTCAACTGACCAGCCGGCGAGATCACTCAGGGCGAGGAAGCACATTCGACGCCGAGGAGGTGGCGGCACTCGCACGACGCAACAGGCGGGAGGCGAGCGGAAGTTCACCCACCGGGGGCGAGCTGTCGGTCCGTACCCGGCTCACCCTGATCGAAGGGGACCGCTACTACTTCCGCGGCGTCGACGCGACCGAACTCGCCACGCACAACTCCTACGAGGAAGTCGCCGAGTGGCTGTGGACGGGAGAGCCACGGCCGGGAGCCGTCTTCACCGCCCCGAAGGAGTCCGTGGCCCTCGCCCGCCGCGCGATCGACGCGCTGCCCGAGCACAGCGGTCCGATCGACCGGCTCCGGGTCGCCGCGATCGCCGCCGCGGCGGCCGACCCACTGCGCTTCGACCTCTCCGAGGAGGCCGTTCTCGGCACCGCGCGCACCCTGATCCCCACCCTCGTCGCCGCACTGCCCCCCGTCCTGCGCGCCCACCGCGACTCGGGCCCGCTGGCCCACCGGCTCTGGGCGCGGCTCAGCGGACGCGCCCCCGACGAGGCGTCGCTGCGCGCCCTGGACACGGCCCTGGCGCTCCTCGTCGACCACGACCTCGCCGCGTCCACACTCGCCGTCCGCGTCGCCGCGTCGGCCCGCGCCCACGCGTACGCGGCCGTCTCGGCCGGACTGGGCGCCCTGGAGGGCCCCCTGCACGGTTCGGCCGGCGCGCTCGCCCACCGGCTGCTCCTCGATGTCCTGGACCACGGCAGCGCGGCCCCCGTCATCGCCGCCGAGCTACGCGCCGGCCGCGCCGTCCGGGGGCTCGGCCACCGCCTCTACACGGGCGAGGACCCACGCGCGCGTGCCCTCTTCGCACAGTTGGAAGCCGTTCCGGGCGCCGCACCGGCCCTCGCCGCCGCCCGGGACATCGTGGCGACCGCCGCCCGCCATACGCCCCTGCACGCCAACATCGACCTCGCCCTGGCGGTCCTCACCGCCTCCTCCGGCATGTCACCCTCCGCGGGCGAGACGATCTTCGCCGTGGCCCGCACCGCGGGCTGGATCGCCCACACCCTGGAGGAGTACGGCGAACGCCCCCTGCGGATGCGCCCGAGCGGCCACTACGTGGGCGTACGACCGCCACAGCCCCTCCCGGAGTGACCGCCGGGCACCGGTCGCGAAGCTGCTTCAGACGAGGCCTGCTCCTCGCCCCCGGCAGCCCCTCCTAGTCCGCCACCCCGCGCCCCGCCCCGAATGCCCTCCTTGTGGACCCGGTTCGTCCCCCTTCGGCCCAGCGGGAAGTCACTCGCGCGCGACTCAGGTTAGGCTCACCTCTGTGAGTACGTGCACATCCGTGTCGCGGCGCCTCGACGAGCCCCTCGCGGGGACCGCCGCCACGGCAAGGACATGGCTGCTGCTGGAACAGCCGGGCCCCTGGGGTGCCAAGGCGCTCACCACGAGCCACCTGGACCCCGTACTCGGCCGCGCCCTCGAAGCCGCGGCCGAGGGCACCGGCGTACACATCGCGCTCATCCGGCGCCCCGGCCGCCACGCGGACTTCCGCCGGGCCCCCGAGCGCCAGGTCTACGTGGCCCACACCGTGCCCGGGAACACCTGGTTGCGCGCCGCCAGGACGACCGCACCGGAGCGGCTGCTCGACCTCGACTTCGACGCGCTCGGCAGGGGCGACCATCGCCCCTTCGGGACGGTACTGGGGGGCCGCCCCCACACCGGCGACCCGCTCGCGCTCGTGTGCACCAACGGCAAGCGCGACCGCTGCTGCGCCCTCCTGGGCCGACCCCTCGCCGCCGAACTGGCCGCCTCCGGAGTGGAGGGCACCTGGGAGGTCACCCATCTGGGCGGCCACCGCTTCTCACCGACGCTGCTCGTGCTGCCCTTCGGATACGTGTACGGCCGCGCCGAGGCCCACCACGTCAAGGAGGTCCTCCAGGGCGTTCGGGAAGGGCGCGTCGTCACCGAGGGATGCCGGGGGAACTCCGCCTGGGAGCGTCCCGGTCAGGCGGCCGAGCTGGCCGTGCGCGCGGCCACCGGCGAGCAGGCCGCCGACGCGCTCCATGTGATCGGCACGACGGGCGCGGGCCCACGCTGGAACGTGGCCGTCGCCCACGTCGACGGCCGCCTGTGGAACGTCACCGTCGCCCAGGGTGCCTCCCAGCCGCCCCGCCAGGAGAGCTGCGGCTCCCCACTCGGCTCCCCCGCCCGTATGGATGTCGTCGCCGTACGAGAGCTGGCACCGACGGCACTCGCGAGCTAGCGGAACAACGGGCCGCCCCCCGCCTGCATCAGGGCCACACCCACAGGGCCGCACACCTCGAAACACCGGGCGTGCTCCATGTGACCGTCCCGCCACGCAAACACTTTGGGCCTGAGATCCACGCCACACCCCACTACGTCCGGCCCACCCCGTCCACGTACCGTCATGGGTATGAGCCGCACTCCCCCCGCACGTCGTCTGCGTCTCGGTATGCCTCGGCGGGTGTTCTCGCAGGTCCTGCTGATGCAGGTGGCGATCGCCGCCGGGGTCGCCGTCCTCGCGACGGGGCTGTTCCTGGCACCGCTGAGTCATCAGCTGGACGACCAGGCGATGCGCCGCGCACTGGCGATAGCGCAGACGACGGCGGTGCAGCCGCAGATAGTCGAGGACCTGGTGTCCACGAAGCCGTCCGTGAACGGGCCGGTGCAGATCGAGGCCGAGCGCATCCGGAAGGCCAGCGGGGCCGAGTACGTGGTGGTGATGGACACCCACGGGGTGCGCTGGTCCCACCCCGACCCGGTGGAGATCGGCGGCACGGTCTCCACCGACCCCGCCCGCGCCCTGGCCGGCGACGAGGTCATGGAGATCGACTCGGGCACCCTGGGCCGCTCGGCCCGGGGCAAGGTGCCGTTGCGCGACGGGGACGGCAGGATCGTCGGCGCGGTTTCGGTCGGCATCGAGTACGACAATGTGCGCGCCCGGCTCATCCACGCGATCCCCGGGCTCCTGGCGTACGCCGGCGGCGCCATGGCGGTCGGGGCGCTGGCCGCGTATCTGATCTCGCGCCGGGTCCATCGGCAGACCCGAGACCTGGCCTTCTCCGACATCGCGGGGCTGCTCGCCGAGCGCGAGGCGATGCTGCACGGCATCCGCGAGGGCGTGGTCGCCCTGGACCGCGCCGGGCGCGTACGCCTCCTCAACGACGAGGCACAGCGTCTGCTCGGCATCGGCGACAAGATCGTCGGCCGGTCCCTCGACGACGCGCTCGGTCCCGGCCGGACGACGGATGTGCTGGCCGGACGGGTCACGGGCACCGATCTGCTCACCGTCCAGGGCCAGCGGGTCCTGGTCGCCAACCGCATGCCCACCGACGACGGCGGCGCCGTCGCCACCCTGCGCGACCGCACCGAACTGGAACAACTGGGGCGCGAACTCGACTCCACGCGCGGCCTGATAGACGCCCTGCGCGCCCAGGACCACGAGCACGCCAACCGGATGCACACCCTGCTGGGCCTGCTCGAACTGGAGATGTACGACGAGGCCGTGGAGTTCGTAGGTGAGCTGGTCGGGGACCATCGGGCGACCGCCGAGCAGGTCACCGAGAAGATCCGCGATCCGCTGCTCGCCGCGGTGCTGGTCGGCAAGGCGGCCGTCGCCGCCGAGCGCGGAGTCGCCCTGTCGCTCTCGCCCGGCACCCTGCTGCCGGACCGGTTGATCGACCCGCGCGGGCTGGTCACTATCGTCGGCAACCTCGTGGACAACGCGCTCGACGCCGTCGCGGGCACACCGCACGCGCGCGTGGAGGTCGAATTGCGCGCCGAGGGACGGACGGCGGTCCTCCGGGTACGTGACACCGGGCCCGGAGTTCCAGCCGCCAACCGGGAGTTGATCTTCACAGAGGGCTGGTCCACGAAGACACCGCCGGCCCACCGCGAGCGTGGCATCGGGCTCCCCCTGGTGCGCCGTCTCGCCGAACGTCAGGGCGGCACCGCGCGGGTCACGGACGCGGACGGTGGCGGCGCGGAGTTCACCGTCGTACTGCCGGAGGCACTGGCGGAACCGGCGTTGGTGACACGGACGTCCGCTGCGACGCTGACATCCACGGTGCCCGACGACGGTCCGGCCCGGTATGAAGAACCGACCGGCGGGCGACCCGGTCCCGCGCGGGAGTCCGAAGCCGCCGTCCCTGCCGTCGAGAAGGAGTCGCGATGATCGAGGTCCTGATCGTGGACGACGACATCCGGGTCGCCCGGGTGAACGCCGCCTACGTGGAGAAGGTCACCGGCTTCCATGTCGCGGGCCTGGCCCACAACGCGGCCGACGCGCTGGAGCAGTTGGAGAAGCTGCCGCGTGTCGACCTGGTGCTCCTGGATCACTATCTGCCGGACGAGACGGGCCTGGCGGTCGTGCAGGAGATGCGCCGACGCGGTCATCAGACCGATGTGATCATGGTCACCGCGGCGCGTGATGTGTCGACCGTCCAGGCGGCGATGCGGCACGGGGCGCTCCAGTACCTGGTCAAACCGTTCGCGTTCGCGGGGCTGCGGGCCAAGTTGGACGCGTACGCGGAGTTGCGCCGCACCCTGGACGGCGGCGGCGAGGCCGAACAGGCCGAGGTGGACCGGATCTTCGGTGCGCTCTCGGCCGGCGGCGAGCCGGATCTGCCCAAGGGCCACTCCGCCACCACCACCGAGGTCGTACGGCGCACCCTGATGACCGCCGAGGGCCCTTTGTCGGCCCAGGAGATCGCCGACCGGACCGGACTGAGCCGCCAGACCGCCCAGCGCTATCTGAAGCTCCTGGAGCGCACCGGACGGGCCCGCCTGACCCTCAAGTACGGGGACGCGGGCCGCCCGGAGCACCGCTACGAGTGGGCGACGCGTCCCTGAAGCGACCAGGACCGGCGGCCGGGCGTCATACCGCCCCGGCCCCCGTCAGCGACCGCACCTCTGTCTCCGCGTGCTTGGCCGCGTCCGGCGGTTCGGCCGATGTGACCGTGCCCAGCCAGCCCGCGAGGAAGCCCAGCGGGATCGAGACAAGGCCGGGGTTCTGCAACGGGAAGTACTGGAAGTCGACGCCGGGGAACAGGGATTCGGGACTCCCCGACACCACGGGCGACAGCAGGACGAGCACCACGGAGGGCACCAGTCCACCGTACACGGACCACACCGCGCCCCGGGTGGTGAAGCCGCGCCAGAACAGCGAGTAGAGCAGCACCGGCAGATTGGCGGAGGCGGCGACCGCGAAGGCCAGGCCCACGAGGAAGGCCACGTTCAGATCGCGGGCGAGCAGTCCAAGGGCAATGGCGACCATGCCGATGCCGACGGCGGCGGTCCGGGCCACCGCCACCTCGCTGCGCGGTCTGGAGCGTCGGCGCCGTAGCGACGCGTACAGGTCATGGGCGACGGACACCGACGAGGCGAGGGTGATCCCGGCGACCACCGCGAGGATCGTGGCGAAGGCGATGGCGGCGACGACCGCGAACAGAACCGTTCCGCCAGTGGAGCCCGCGCCACCGCCCAGGTCGAGGGCGAGCAGCGGAACCGCCGTGTTCCCTGCCGCGTTCGACTTCCGAACGGTCTCCGGGCCGACGATCGCGGCGGCGCCGAAGCCCAGCACGATCGTCATCAGGTAGAAACCGCCGATGAGTCCGATCGACCACACCACCGAGCGGCGCGCGGCCCGCGCGGTGGGCACCGTGTAGAAGCGCGACAGGATGTGGGGCAGCCCGGCCGTGCCCAGCACCAGGGCGAGTCCGAGGCTGATGAAGTCGAAGCGCGCGGTCCAGTCACCGCCGTACTTCAACCCGGGGGCGAGGAAATCCTCCCCGTGCCCGCTGCGTTCCGCCGCCGTCCTCAGCAGTTGGTCGAAGTCGCCGTGGAACCTCACCAGTACGAGCACGGTGAGCGCGATCGCCCCGCCCATCAGCAGGACTGCCTTCACGATCTGAATCCAGGTGGTGGCCCGCATCCCTCCCAGCGACACATAGACGACCATGAGCGCGCCGACCCCGATGACCGTCCAGGCCCGGGCCGCCTCGCCCTCTCCTCCCAGCAGCAGCGCGACGAGGGTGCCCGCTCCCACCATCTGTGCCACCAGATACAGAACGGACACGGTCACCGAGGAAGTTCCCGCGGCGATCCGCGCCGGCCGTTCGTTCATCCGGGCCGCGACGACGTCGGCGAGCGTGAACCGGCCGCAGTTGCGCACCAGTTCGGCCACCAGGAAGAGCACCACGAGCCAGGCGACCAGGAAGCCCACCGAGTACAGCAGTCCGTCGTACCCGAAGAGCGCGATGAGCCCGGAGATGCCCAGGAAGGATGCGGCGGACATGTAGTCGCCCGCGATGGCAAAACCATTCTCCATCGGCGAGAACAGCCGGCCCCCGGCGTAGAACTCCTCTGCCGAGCCATGCCGGTTGCGGCCGACCCAGGCCGTGATTCCGAGGGTGACGGCCACGAACGCGCTGAACAGCAGCAGTGCCGTCGTCTGATGGTCGGCGGTCACCGCTCGGTTCCTCCGGCGACGGCGATCCCCCGCGTCAACTCCTGGGTGTCCCAGCGCAGATCGAGCGCCGCCCGGTCCCGGCGCAGCCGCGCATGGCGTGCGTAGGCCCAGGTGAACAGGAACGTCGTCAGGAACTGCCCGAGCCCGGCCAGCATCGCCACGTTCAGCGCGCCCACCACCGGCCGTGCCATCAGCCCGGGGGCGGTGGTCGCCGCCACGACGTACCCCACATACCAGCTGAGGAAGACGGCGACGCCCGGTACCACGAACCTGCGGTACCGGCGGCGCACCTCCTGGAAGGCCGCGCTGCGCTGGACCTCCACATAGACGTCGGCCGCGCCCCGGCCCTCCGCCCGGGCGTCCGGTACGACCGGTGCCGTACCGCCCGCACCCTCGGACTCGCCCCAACCGGAGGCCAACGCGTCGTACCAGGGGTCGTCGAACCGCACGTCCGCCGGGGCGGGACCGCGCCCCTCGTGCTTCTCTACCGGGCTTTCAGAACCACCCTCGCGTCGGCGGGGCCGGCCGGTGCTTGACTGCATGCCCAAGCATGGGCAGAACGGGCAGACCCCTGACGCTTCTCTTCACAATTCTTCACCCCATCAGGTGAAGCACCGGCCGATCCCCACCACGGCGCCGCGAACTGCCCCCACCACGGCTCCGCGCCCTACGCGTCGATACGGGACCTGTCCAGCGTCGCGGCGGAGCTGGAGATGAACTCCTTGCGCGGCGCCACATCGTTGCCCATCAGCAGATCGAACACCTGCTCGGCCGCCTCCAGGTCGGACAGGTTGATACGCCGCAGCGTCCGGTGACGCGGGTCCATGGTCGTCTCCGCCAACTGGTCCGCGTCCATCTCACCGAGACCCTTGTACCGCTGGATCGAGTCCTTGTAGCGGATGTTCTTGCTCTGGAACTCCAGCAGCTTGTCCCGCAGCTCCCGGTCCGAGTACGTGTAGACGTACTTGTCCTGGCCCTTCTTCGGCTGGACCAGCTCGATCCGGTGCAACGGCGGCACGGCGGCGAAGACACGGCCCGCCTCGACCATGGGCCGCATGTACCGCTGGAAGAGCGTCAGCAGCAGACAGCGGATGTGGGAGCCGTCGACATCGGCGTCGGTCATCATGACGATCTTGCCGTACCGAGCCGTGTCGATGTCGAACGTACGACCGGACCCGGCCCCTATGACCTGGATGATCGCACCGCACTCGGCATTCTTGAGCATGTCCGTCACGGACGACTTCTGGACGTTGAGGATCTTGCCCCGGATCGGCAGCAGCGCCTGGAACTCGGAATTCCGGGCGAGCTTGGCGGTACCGAGCGCCGAGTCGCCCTCGACGATGAAGAGCTCGCTGCGCTCCACGTCGTCGCTGCGGCAGTCGGCGAGCTTGGCGGGCAGCGTCGAGGACTCCAGCGCGGTCTTACGGCGCTGTGCGTCCTTGTGCTGACGTGCGGCGATACGCGTACGGGCGGCCGCGACGGCCTTCTCCATGACAACCCGGGCCTGGGCGGCGGCGTCCCGCTTGGTGGAGGTCAGGAACGCCTTGAGTTCCCTGGAGATCACCTGGGCCACGATGCGACGGGCCGCCGAGGTACCGAGGACCTCCTTGGTCTGGCCCTCGAACTGCGGTTCGGCGAGACGCACGGTGACGACGGCGGTGAGGCCTTCGAGGGCGTCGTCCTTGACGATGTCGTCCTCGGCCACACGCAGCAGCTTCTTGGCCCGCAGCACCTCGTTCATCGTGCTGGCGACGGCCTGCTCGAAGCCGGCGACATGGGTGCCGCCCTTGGGGGTGGCGATGATGTTCACGAACGACTTCAGGGTCGTGTCGTAGCCGGTGCCCCAGCGCATCGCGACGTCGACGCCGAGTTCACGCGTGACCTGGGTGGGGGTCATCTGGCCGTGCTCGTCGAGCACGGGGACCGTCTCCCTGAAGGTGCCCTGGCCGCTGAAGCGGAGGATGTCGCAGACGGCCTTGTCACTGGCCAGGTACTCGCAGAACTCGCTGATGCCGCCGTCGAAGCGGAACGACTCCTCGCCCTTGCTGCCGCCCTCTCCGAGCCCGAACTCGTCACGGACGACGATCGTCAGACCGGGCACCAGGAAGGCGGTCTGGCGGGCCCTCTGATGGAGGTTCTCCAAGGAGAGCTTGGCGTCCTTGAGGAAGATCTGGCGGTCGGCCCAGTAGCGCACGCGCGTGCCGGTACGCGTCTTGGGGATCTTCTTGGCCTTGCGCAGACCACCCGTCGCCTCGAACTTGGCGTCCGGACCACTCGCCGCGAAAGATCCGGGCACACCGCGCCGGAAGCTGATCGCGTGCGTGTTGCCGCCGCGGTCGACCTCGACGTCCAGACGGGCCGACAGGGCGTTCACCACAGAGGCGCCCACACCGTGCAGACCGCCGGAGGCCGCGTACGAGCCGCCGCCGAACTTGCCGCCGGCGTGCAGCTTGGTCATGACGACCTCGACGCCGGAAAGGCCGGTCTTGGGCTCGACATCGACGGGGATGCCCCGGCCGTTGTCCCGCACCTCCACGGAGGCGTCGTCGTGGAGGATCACCTCGATGTGGTCGCAGTAGCCCCCCAGGGCCTCGTCCACGGAGTTGTCGATGATCTCCCAGAGGCAGTGCATCAGACCTCGACTGTCCGTCGAGCCGATGTACATACCGGGGCGCTTGCGTACGGCCTCGAGGCCCTCGAGGACGAGGAGGTGCCGCGCGGTGTAGTTGGAACCGTCCCGGTCTGCTCCGGTCAGCAGCGCAGTGGACGGCACGGACGTCTCGGCGGTCACGCGGTTCGCTCCTCGCTGAATTTCAGGTGAGGCCCTTTTGGGTAAGGGGCCGGGCTCTGTTGCCGGTCCGAGGGTACCGATGCCTGGTAGAGCCGTTGTAACGCAACCCTCGTCCGAAACTCAGAGTAGTCCAGGCTCGCATGCGTGTTCGATCCCTCGATGGGGTGAAGTACATATCACGTTCCCTTCGAGGCATGAACCATTTAGGCTCCGGGCACGTCCTCATGAACAAACGGCCACCCGGCCGGGAGGACCTGACAACCTAGAAACGACCACGAGAACCACCCACAGACCAGAACCTCCGACAGACAGCGCGAACCCGTACGACACGAAGACACGCACTACGGCTCATTCGCCGCCAACCGGCAGCAGACAGCCGGCCCGGAAAGATTTTTTCGAGGAAAAGCCGCGAGCGGGAACGTTTTCGGCCTGGTTGGATGTTGACCCTGGTACGACAGCTCGTCGAGCTAGAGAAGAGGCGACGTGACTACTGTTCTGACCCCCGCGACCCCGCTGACGGCCGCCGACCGCTGCGACCGCTGCGGTGCCCAGGCCTACCTGCGCGTGGTCCTGCTGAGCGGTGGAGAGCTGCTCTTCTGCGCCCACCACGGACGCAAGTTCGAGCCCGAGCTCAAGAAGATCGCCGCGGAGATACAGGACGAGACGGAGCGGCTGACGTCCGTTCCCACCACAGCGGAAGACGACGAACGCTGACGCTTCGCACCCACGACGAGCCGACACCGGCTAGAGGCCGGTGACCGGGCGGCCGCTCCCGTACCAGGAGTGGCCGCCCGCTCTCGTTCCGCTCATACGACGAAAGACGCCGTACGGCCCCTCAGTGCCGTCTCAGCGGCTCTCCGCCAGCGCCCGGGCCACATACGAGGCCCTGGTGTAGACACCGGGGTTCCCGGCCAGTCCGCAGCCGCTGCCCCACGACACCAGCCCGATCAGCTTCCCCTCGGCGACAAGCGGCCCCCCACTGTCGCCCTGGCAGGCGTCCCGGCCGCCCGCAGGTTCCCCCGCGCACACCATGGAGTCGGCCAGGTACCGGCCCTCCAGGCTGCCCGGGTAAGCCCTTTCACAGACGCTGTCGGCCAATACCTTCACCGGCGCGGCCCGCAGGCTGTCCGTGTAGTCCCCGGCGCCCGTGGTGTCGCCCCAGCCATAGACCGCTGCCGCCGTATCCGGCTGATACGCGCGGTCGCCGTCGCCGGCGAGCTTGAGGACGAAGTTGTCGGGCACCTGCTCGGCGAGGGTGACCACGGCGAAGTCCCCGGCGTTCGTGTAGGGGTCGTACGCCGGATTGACGTGGACGCCGGTCACCGGGACCTCCACGCCCTCGTTCGACCGCAGTTCGGCCCGGCCCGCGATGATCTTCAGATCGGGGAGGCGTTCCGGTGGGCCGCCCAGGACGTCCTCCGCGAGACAGTGGGCGGCGGTCAGCACCGTCGTACGGCCGATCACGACACCGCCGCAGAACTGTCCGGCCCGCGTACCCCCGAACCGGTCACGGCTGGACAGCGCCACCGTCCAGGGCGCCTGGGAGATCTCGACCGGATGACCGCCGATGACGACCTCGGCCGTCGCGGTCGGGGGTGACGCCAGCGGTATCACGGCCGTGGTGGCCGCGAGGGCCAGCAGTCGGGCCAAGGATCGACGCATGCGCGCTCCTCACTCTGGGACGTTGATGGCACACCCAGAGTGATCCACGCGACGGGTGCCCGCATGCCGCGCGTACGCCGAAGGCCCGGCTCCACCGAGGGAACCGGGCCTTCGAGACCGACCGTGCGAGGCGGGTGCGCGCTGCTCAGTCGAGGTAGTCGCGCAGGACCTGCGAACGGGACGGGTGGCGCAGCTTGGACATCGTCTTCGACTCGATCTGACGAATCCGCTCACGCGTGACGCCGTACACCTTGCCGATCTCGTCGAGGGTCTTCGGCTGACCGTCGGTGAGACCGAAACGCATGGAGACCACGCCCGCCTCGCGCTCGGAGAGCGTGTCGAGGACCGAGTGCAGCTGCTCCTGCAGAAGCGTGAAGCTGACCGCGTCGGCCGGGACGACGGCCTCGGAGTCCTCGATGAGGTCACCGAACTCGCTGTCGCCGTCCTCGCCCAGCGGGGTGTGCAGGGAGATGGGCTCGCGGCCGTACTTCTGGACCTCGATGACCTTCTCGGGGGTCATGTCGAGTTCCTTGGCCAGCTCCTCCGGGGTGGGCTCGCGGCCCAGGTCCTGGAGCATCTGGCGCTGCACGCGCGCGAGCTTGTTGATGACCTCGACCATGTGCACCGGGATACGGATGGTGCGGGCCTGGTCGGCCATGGCGCGGGTGATCGCCTGACGAATCCACCAGGTGGCGTACGTGGAGAACTTGTAGCCCTTGGTGTAGTCGAACTTCTCGACGGCGCGGATCAGACCGAGGTTGCCCTCCTGGATGAGGTCCAGGAAGAGCATGCCGCGGCCGGTGTAGCGCTTGGCCAGGGAGACCACCAGACGGAGGTTGGCCTCCAGGAGGTGGTTCTTGGCGCGGCGGCCGTCCTCGGCGATGATCTCCAGCTCGCGCTTGAGCTTGGGGGCGAGCTTGTCGGCGTTGGACAGCTTGTCCTCGGCGAAGAGACCGGCCTCGATGCGCTTGGCGAGCTCGACCTCCTGCTCGGCGTTGAGCAGGGGGACCTTGCCGATCTGCTTGAGGTAGTCCTTGACGGGGTCGGCGGTGGCACCGGCGGCGGCGACCTGCTGGGCGGGCGCGTCGTCCTCGTCCTCGTCGGACAGGACGAAACCGGCGCTCTCGGTACCCTCGGGCTCGTCGCCGGGCTTGCCCGGGGTCTCCTCCAGAACCTCGTCCTCGAGAAGTTCGACGTCGTCCTTCTTGGCGGTGGTCTTCTTGGCCGCCGTCTTCTTCGCGGGAGCGGCCGTCTTCTTGGCGGCGACCGCCTTCTTCGCGGCCGTCTTCTTGGCGGCGGCCTTCTTGGCGGGGGTGGCCTCCTCGGCGGAAGCGTCGGCCACGGGCGCGGCCGGGGCGGTGGTGGCCTTCTTGGTGGTCACCGTCTTCGCCGCGACCGTCTTGGTGGCGGTGCGCTTGGCCGGGCTCTTCGCTGCGACGCTCTTTCGTGTGCGCTTGGGCTCCGCGGCACTGACCATCAGCGTCACACCCTCTTCCTCGAGGATCTGGTTGAGGCTGCGCAGTACGTTCTTCCACTGAGTGGCCGGGATCTGGTCGGCTTCGAAGGCCCGACGCACATCGTCGCCGGCGATCTGCCCCTCAGCCTTTCCCCGCTCGATGAGCGCCATGACAGAGACGGACTCGGCGATCTCCGGCGGGAGCGTACGGGATGTGCTGGCCGACACGAACAACCTCTCGGAACGTTGGAAAACGGCTTCCGGCCCCGTCCACTGCGGACAGGAGCCGACCACCGGCTTGGGAATGGGCCGACGGTGCGGGCGGGGGCCGGGAAGATGCACAGCGCCTTGAACGGCGTCCGTATTCCCTCCGCGGCTGTCACCTCTTAGGTCATCGCGCTGCTCCCGCGAGCGTTACGCCCAATCCGCGTGGCCCGAGTCACACCCCGTAAGCGCTCAAAAGCGGTCAGATAAGGCCAGAGGTAGTCGATCAAGGCCACGACCGATGCTTGTTCATCGGGTACCCGCGCGATTCCCGAACGAACTCGCCGTCGCGATTCACCATCCCGCGTGCTTCGCCGCCCCGGCCCGGCTCCTGCCGCTCACCGGGACCGACCGGGCGCATCGCTCGATCGCCGCCCCGTCGTGCCGCCGGGCCCCGCCGCATCCCGGAAGGATTCGATGGGGTCCGGCGGCACGAGGTCGCCGATCGGGCGATGCCGCCGCGGGCTCACACCCTGGCCGTGCCGCCCTTGTCGCGCCCTGGGCGCCCTCAGTGCTCGCGCGGCGCGGGCACCACGCGTTCCACCTCGGGGTGGACGGTGAGCAGTTGGCGCATGGCCGCCTCGGCCGCCCCTCCGTCTCCCGCGGCGAGGGCGTCGACGATCCGGGCGTGGTGCGCCAGCGTCGACTCGTTGGGCCGGTCACAGCCGGTGGCCGGGCCGCCGGAGACCTGCAAGGCCGCCGAGACGATCCCTGAGAGGTGCTCCAGCATGCGGTTGCCCGCGACCTGGATGAGCAGGGAGTGGAACTCGCTGTCCGCGCGCGAGAACGTCAGCGCGTCACCCTGCGCCATGGCGTGGCCCATGAGCTCCACCATGTCACCGAGCCGCTGCTGGATGTCGTCGCGACCGTGTCCGGCGGCGAGGCGGGCGGCGAGCGGTTCGATCGTCCAGCGCAGCTCGCTGAGCTCGCGCCGCTGGTCGTCGCGCTGCGGCCCGAAGGCCCGCCACTCGATGATGTCGGGGTCGAGGAGGTTCCAGTCGCTGACGGGGCGGACGCGCGTGCCGACGTTCGGGCGGGCGCTGACGAGGCCCTTGGCCTCCAGCACGCGCAGGGATTCACGGACGACGGTGCGGGAGACCTCGAACCGCTGGCCGATCTCCTCGGGCACGAGGGGCCGGTCGGCGCCCAGGTCGCCGGAGACGATCATCTGACCGAGCTGCTGGACGAGTTGGCCGTGCAGTCCGCGTCCGCGGCTGCCGGCGGCGCGTCGGCCCACGCGCCCCAACTCGGGGTCGACGCCGTCCCACGCGGGTGCGCCGACACGGTCGACGCCCGGGTGCTCGGCGTAGGGGTAGCGGTCGAGTTCGCCCGGTCCGGCGAGGCCGGAGTCGGCGGAGCGGGCGGCGGTCATCATGGTGTGCGCAAGGGTAGTCACGCATCCTTTGTCGGCTGCGTTCTCAACTCCCTTGAGGTCTTTGGTGAAAAGCACACGAAAGGGTGATCGCTCACCCCGTCGCAATTGACGCCTTATCGGAAAGAAATGGGCGTTCTACGAGGAGTTGCGCACATTGCGACGGCGCGAGAGTACGGAGGGTGAGCATCGCGAGGATGTGGACGATCACCGCCGACCCCTGCTGCGCACGATGGTGATCAGATAGGCGCCGAGCAGTGCCGTGAGCGACAACAGCAGCGCACCACCCACGGGTTGGGCGATCAGCCGAGCAACGGCTTCCAGATACCGCTCCCCACCGAACGGCCACTGCGACAGCGCCTGCTGACGCAGCCGCACGGGAAGTCCGACCGCATCACGCACCATCGGCCCCTCCAGAAACTTCTGCACCAGCGGTACGACGAGAAGGGGCACCGCGACAACCGCCGCGAGCCCTGCGGAGGTGGACCGGAAAAGCCCGGCCGCGAGCACCCCGGCCCAGGCGCACCCCACGACGAGACCGACCCAACTCGCGCCGAGCACTGCCCAGTCGGCGGGAACTTCTGTGAGCTCCCGCCCGTATACGAGATACAGCGCCTCCAGATCGCAGCCGACGGTGAGGACCGCCAGCAGCAGGCCGGTGATGGTCGCGACGAGGAGTTTCGCGGCGAGCAGCCCGAGTCGACGGGGGACGGGGCCGCGGTCCACGGCCAGCGCCGGGTGCCGGAATTCGTCGCCGAAGGCCACCGCCCCCAGCAGGCCCGCCCCGATCGCCGCGGGCGGCAACGGCAGTTCCCGCGGCCATGCGACCAGCAGTCTCGGGTGGGGTGTGTGCCCGATCCGGGCAAGCACCACGGCCATGAGGGCCGAGCCGACCAGTACGACGGCGGCGGTGACGTATCCCGTGCCGACCCCGGTGGCCCGGCGCAGTTCGTAACGCAGCGGACGCAAGGGGTTGGGGGCGGGGCGGACGGTGATGGGGGGTGGGAGTGGGGGAAGCGACGCCTGGGTGGGGTGGTGCGGCGCGGCTGGGGTCGGGTCTGGGCGGGGGGTGGGGGCGGTGATGGGTGCGGACTCGGTGGGCGGGGTGGGGGTGCGGCGCGAGGCAGAGGGTGGCGTCGAGTGAGGTCCGTGGTCGTTGGGTGGGGCGGCGTCGTTGGGTGGGGCGGGGTCGTCGTGTGTGGCGGGGTCGTCGTGTGTGGTGCGGTTGTTGCGTGTGGTGCGGTCGTCTTGCGTGCTGGGGTTCTTGTGCGATGCGTCGGCAGCATCGGGCACGGAGTAGACGTCCGGTCCACCGGCGCTGAGGGTTCGCGGTCCGTCGGTGACTGGCAGGGAGTCGCATGCGGGCGTCGGTCGAAGGTCGCCGGTGAGCGCAGAAGTGGCGTCAATCGCCGCCCGAGGCGGGCCGGCGGCCGCCTGAGAGCCGTCGGCGAGTGCGCGGGGCGCGGTGACGGCCGCCCGGATGGCCTCCTGAGGTGCTGTGACGAGCACCCGGCGGTCCTCGGTCGACCGCCGGGCTTCCAGCGGTCTGGCGGCCTTCTGAGCCACGCCGTGGGCGTGCTCGACCTGCCTGGCCGTCTCGGGGACATCGGCCTCGGTCGCCGGCGAAGGCAACGGTGATTGCGATGTGGGCGTCGCTGTCCGTGCCGGAGCCCCTGCCTCCGCTGCCGCTGGCTCTGCCTCTGCTCCTGCCTCCGCGTTGAGCCCGCTCGCCGGCTCCTCCGGCTCCGCCCGTTCCGGCGTCCGCGCGGGCGCTTCCCCGGAGGTGGAATCGGGTACCGACGTCGGCTCCGGCCCCATGTCGCCGGTCTCGTCGGCGAGTTGATGGACGAGGACTCCGTGCCGGAACGCGATCTCGCCGACCTCGGCGCACGTAGTGCCGTACACCGACAGCCGGTTGCCGTCCTCCCGCACGATCTCCACGGAACGTCGCGCGGTCCGGGCCTCCTTGGTGAGGACGGCGCCGAGGCGGGCGGCGTGCGGGGAGCGGACGACGACTCGGGGGCGGAGGCGGGTCCGGGAGAATGCGGCGGTGTCCTGGTCGGCGACGAGCCTGCCCAGGTCGAGGGTGAGGACCCGGTCAGCGACCCGCGCGGCTTCTTTGGCGTCACCGGTGGCGAACAGGACGGTGCCGCCCTGCTCCGCGTGCGCCCGCATGATCCCGTGCAGCCAACGGGCTTCACGGACGGACAACCGGGCGGCCGGGTCGTCGAGCACTAGGGTGTGCGGGTCGGCCAACAGGGCGGAGGCCAGCCCCAGGCGGCGGTCCATGCCTCGCGAGAGCGTGCTCAACCGCGCGTCGCCCAGGCTGACCAGGCCCACCACTTCGAGCACTTCATCGGCACGCCGAACCGGCAGTCCCACGGCGGCGCACACCATGCGCAGATGACCGCGCACCGTTCGCGCAGGGTGGCCCGGCACATCACCCAGGACCACACCCACTTCCCTCGCGGGATGGCTGATGCGATGCAGAGGGCGGCCTCTGAAGTAGCTGATTCCGCGGCCCCGTTGGAGTTCGAGCATCAGCCTCAGCGCTGTGGTCTTGCCCGCGCCCCGGGTGCCGAGCAGGGCGGTGACGCGACCGGGATGCGCCTCGAAGGACACGTCGTCGACGGCGGGCGGAAACTCCTTGCGGGGGCTGCTGGTCAAACCGATGGCCTGGATCACCCGATGCAAGATAGCGCGGTATGTCCGTTTTTCCGGGCACCTTGAAGGTCCCTTCGACAGCAATCGTCAAGCAGTCGGTCCACCACAGCCCTCATGCCACCGTCCGGTCCTTCGACCGACGACCGCTCTCGGCCACGCGCCGCTCGGACCCATGCGGGTACGCCGCCCCGACTCCGACGCGTCAGACCTCGGGGCGCAACATCGGCGGATTGAGCAGTGTGGCCCCACCGGCACGGAACAGTTGGGCGGGACGGCCTCCCTGCCGCGTGGTCGTGCCGCCGGTCGGCACGAGGAAGCCGGGCGTGCCCGTCACCTTGCGATGGAAGTTGCGCGGGTCCAGCGCCACGCCCCACACCGCCTCGTAGACGCGGCGCAGCTCACCGACCGTGAACTCCGGCGGACAGAAGGCAGTCGCCAACGACGAGTACTCGATCTTGGATCGGGCCCGCTCCACACCGTCCGCGAGGATCTGGGCGTGGTCGAAGGCCAGTGGCGCCACCGGCTCACCGTCCCGACCGTAACCACCCTGCTCCAACAACTCCTCGACCGGTGCCCAGCGCGCGCTGTGGGCATCGCCGCCCGGGCGGGGCGCGGGCAGATCGGGGGCGAGCGCGAGATGGGCCACGCTGACGACCCTCATCCTCGGATCACGCTTCGGATCGCCGTACGTCGCCAACTGCTCCAGGTGCGCGCCGTTGTCCTGCACGGGCACGGAGGGGTCGTGGGCGGTCAGCCCCGTCTCCTCGGCCAGCTCCCGCGCCGCGGCCTGTGCCAGATCCTCGTCGGCCCGTACGAAGCCGCCGGGCAGCGCCCACCGCCCCTGGAACGGCTGCTCGCCCCTTCGTACCGTCAGCGCGCAGAGGGCGTGACGACGGACGGTCAGTACGACCAGGTCCACGGTGACAGCGAAGGGCGGATAGGCCGACGGGTCGTAGGGCATGCCGCGATCATAGTCGTCTGCTTGACGATAAACACTCCCTTCTCCTGTTGCTTCCCTGCTTGATCCATTTCTGTCCGATACCGGCCTCATGATCCGACCACCGTCTACACCGGCTCGGCACAATTGATCGTCCGATCGCGCGTCATCCGAGGTCACAGTCCCAACTGCAGTCCGTCGGCCGCTTCTTCGACCATCGCCAGCCCCAGCCGACTGACGCGTACGGAGAAGGGGGAGCCCGCGACGCGCAGTCCCGTCAGGCCGAGTTCACCCAGTGGCGCACTGCGCACCGGACGCAGCGTCACCGTGCCGGCCGGGGCGTCGGGGCGGATGCCCGCGAGGGCGGTGAGCAAGAGGACCCCCGACGCCGCTGCCGTGGCCGCCGGTCTGCAGGCGGCGGGGTGTGGCAGGGGCGCCCCGCCCGCGGTTCGCTGCTCCCCCGCGTACATCTCCGGCAGCCGGTGGCCGAAGCTCTCGGCCGCCGCCAGCACCCCCCGCAACAGCGAGCTCGCCTCCTTCTCGTACCCTGCCGCCGCCAGCCCCGCGACCGCGATCGCCGTCTCCTGCACCCGCACGGCACCGCTGCGATGCCCGAACGGGTTGTACGCCGCCTCTTTCGCTCCGAGGCTCCGCAGCCCCCACCCCGAGTCCATGGCGGGCCCGCCCAGCAGCCGCGCGAGCTGCTCGGTCTGCACCTTGTCCAGCAGCCCCGGTGCCGGCTCGCCCGCGCCGAGCAGTCCCGTGTCGAGGAGGTGGGCGGTGGCCGCGCCCAGGTGCGGCACGAGATGCCCGTCCGGGGTGCGGGCGGCCGCTGGTCTGCCGCCGCCCCGGTCCTCGACCCAGAACTCCACGCGGAACCTGGTCCGCAGGTCTCTCGCCCACTCCCTCAGCTCGACTCCGCCGGATCTGCCGTAGGCGTCGAGGAGGTCGGCGCCCAGCAGCGCGGCCCGGTGCGCGTATGCCTGGGTCTCGCAGCGCAGCGGCCCGCCCGGGCGCGGGTCGGGCAGATAGGGCCCGCTTCCGACGGCGGCTCGCAGCCACCGCAGGCAGCGTTCGGCAGTGGGCAGCAGTTCCTCGATCTCCTGCTCGGGGAGCCCCCAGCGCCGGGCCTCCGCGAGGAGAACGGGGAACAGGAGCGTCGCCTCGGTACCGGTGCAGCCCGGCGGCAGATGGGGGCCCGCGTCCCGTCGTGGGCCGGGGATCATGCCGGACTGCGCTTCCGGGCCGGTGAGTTGGGTGCGAGCCAGGGTGCGCAGGGTGCCCGCGGCGAGACGGATACCGAGTGGCAGTGTCATCCGGGCCGCGACCAGCGCGTCGGCCGGGGCCATGCCACAGCGCCAGGGGGCACCTGCGGCGAGGTGGGTGTCCGTGGGGTTGGCGGGGTCGCGCAGGAGCAATGCTTCAAGGTCCTCCAGGCAGGTGTGCAGGAGTATCTGGGCCCTGGGGTCGTCGCCGGCGGCCCGGGTCTGGGCGAGAGGGCTCGTGGCTCCGCGTCCCACTGGTCTGATGGGTCCCGCGCCGTCCGGTCGTACCCGCAGCTCCACGCTTCGCGTGCCGCCGGGCGGGAGCTCCAACTCCCAGCGCAGCAGACCCGCGGAGGCCAGGGCGTCGGACGGCGGGGGGTTGGCGGTGACGGTCGAGTGTCCGGTGGGGCAGGACCAGCGCAGGCCGGAGTCACGGACGCTGGCGGGCAGCTCCGGCCCGGCGCTGCCGGAGGCGACGGCGCCCAGTTCGGCGAGGTCCGTGCCGAGGGACACCTCGACGGGCAGACGCAGTGGACGCCGGGCCGTGCTGTGCAGGGTGATCCGCTCAGTGCCGTCCGCGTAGCGCGTGCGCTCGACGATGACGTCCGGGTCCGGCCCGCCGTCGGCCGAGATGCGCAGCGTGCCGACGAACCGGGCGCGGTCGGCCGCGACCATCCGCGCCTGCACGGCGAGCGGTTCCCGCCCCGCCACCCGGATCTGACAGCGGGAGAGCATGCGCCTCCCCGCGCGGTAGAAACCCTCCAGCCCATTGCCGGTGAGCTGCCCCTGCTCGGTGGAGATGGCGAGGCCCGGCAAGGCGACGCAGATCAGCGTGGTGTGGGCGGGTGGCAGCTCCACCGGGCGACGCGGGGCGGGCGGGGGCGGCACCGGCGGGGACGCCGGGGATCCGCCCGGCGGGCTGCCCGTCTCCGGGGTGCCCGCTGCTGAGGAGCCCGGCGCCGGTGGAACGCCCTTGCCCTGCGGTGAGGGTGCTTGGCCGGTCGGACCTCCCTGGCGTGAGCCCATGGTGCCGATGGACGGGGTACCGATGTCGGCGCGCGGGGCACCGGTCCCGTCCCTACGGGCGCGGGCGGAGGGCTGGATGAGCCTTCGGAACGTGGGGACGTCGTCGTGGGCTTCGGGCGAGGAGGACAGGGGCATGGGGTGGCTTCTTCTGCGTTCGGCGCGCGTGAGGTGCGCTCGGCACCAGGTGAGGAGCGAGCGAGTGATGGAGCGGTGCGGCGGCGAGGGCAGATCATGGATACCGCCACACAGGTGAACGGAACGGCTGCGCTCCGGGTCACGCACGCGCTGCGGGAAGCCGGCCGATTGACGGCGTGGTGTGCCTTCACAGTTGGTCGTGGTGCGGCTTCCGCGTGGCTTCTCAGGAGAGGGGCGACCAGCGGGCCGGTGGCCCGTGAACCAGGTCGCGACGCTCATGTGTCCCCCTCCGCTTGCTCTCCGGTTCCGCCGTGAACGTGCGCGCGACCGCTCGTTCCGTCGGCCGGCCGTGCGCGCCGCCGTCCGAGGGGCGAGCCCGCGTCGCCGGAACGCGGGCGACGGGCTTGAGCCATGCCGGGCGACCGCCTCGGAGCGCGAGCCGCATCGGTCCCTTCCGGGCGTGACCGGCGTCGGCGTCGGGCGACGGTGCCACAGGGCTGGTTCGAGAGGGCCGCAGCGGCGCCGGTTTCGACGGTACGGCCCGGTGTTCCGCTGGCGTCGGGACCTCCGATGGCCGCGTCGTCGGACCAGGGCGCGAGACTCTGCTCACTGTCGACATCACCCCCTTCACTGCCAGCCCTGTCAGTGCGACCCGCACGGCTCGCTTCGCCGTCGACACCGGCGCCCTCACCCGCACCGACCGCCGCCGGCCCTCGTCCCCGGCGCTCTGCGCGCAGGCAGCGGCGGACCGACTCCGGGTCGAGGCCTTCATTGCATGCCTGGTGGAGGAGGCGGGCGAAGAGGTAGTCGGGGTCCGCGGCAAGGGCCATCGCCAGGGCCTCGCGGGCCTCCAGTTCGTCGCCCGCGGACCAGGCGACCCAACCGGCCAGGGTGAGCGGCGCTGCGGCGTGCTCTCCATAGGGACCGACGCAGCGTCGGGCAAGTGCGCGCCATAGGCGGAGAGCGGGTTCGGCTTCGTCGCCCTCCATCCACTCCGCGGCGCGGTCGCGTGTGGCTCGGTCCTGAAGTCCGAGGATGAGGGTGGCCGCGTCTTCGTGTCCGATGAGTTCGTCGTCGCGGAGGTCCGCGTCGAGAGTGCCGGTCAGGGTCGGAGTGTTCGCGAGGTTCTCGATGACGCGGTGGGCCACCGCGAGCGTGTCCTCGGCCACCTCCGCTCGGCTCTCCTCGTCCAGGATGCGTGGAATGAGGGCGGACTGGGCGGCGTCGAGCGCGGCCTCCTGCTCCAGCGCGGCTGCGGTCTCCCACGGCATGAGCCGCGCCCGTAGCTCGCGCAGGGTGCCTCGCACCCGGAGTCCCGCGTACGTCGCGGCGGCGGCCAGCACGGAGGTGCCGGGCAGCCCCATCGGCTCCCCGTCCGGTGAGCAGCAACCGGTGCCCGGGCAGCAGTACGACCAGAAGCGTCCGCCGGAGATGCACAGGGCTTCCACCACCGGCACGTCGAGGGTGCCGCAGGCCCTGCGCAGGAGCTGTGCGAGTGGCCGCAGACGCTCCATGACGTCCCGTGCGGACTCGCCGTCCGCCGGATCTTGGCAGAGGAAGGCCACCATGCTCTCGGGCTTGGCGCCCCGGCGCTCGCTCCCGGTGACCAGCCCGTGGGCGAGCTGATGGGCGACCGACGGCCAGTCGTCCGTCTGGGCCGGGATACCGAGCCGCGCCCGCCCGCCGAACCGTCCGCGTGTCTCGCGGTCGTGCAGCGCGACGAGCACGATGCTGTCCTCGGGTCGATACCCGAGCAGATACGGCAGGGCGTCGGCCAACTCGGCAGGTGTGCGGAGCGTGACCTGCTGCTCCCCATGGAGCCCGGCGGTCGCCCCATGTGCCGTGTATGCCTTGGCCGCGCCATGTGTGAGGAGTGGGGCATGCCCGCGAGCGGTGCCCTGCAGGCCGTGCCCGCCTCCGCCGGGAACGGTGTGCTCGAACGCCCGCTCGTGCCGCCCGGGTGCGGAGGGGCCCGGAGGCTGTCCGTGCGCCGGGCGGGAATGCGTCCCACCGCCTTCGCGTTCGGCGGTGTCCTCCCGTCCACCGCACCCGTTGTGCCCGCTGATGTCACTGTTGCCGGGAGTCCCGGCCGCTTCGCTGTGATTCGTCATGCGGCGACCATCTCGCGGATCTTGAAATTCCGCTTTGACCTGTGGATAAGTCCGACCATGACCACGTCAGAGGTTGTCCACAGCTCGCCCCCGCCGTTCGCGCGATGTCCGAGGCATCGGGTTGCATGGGGCCATGAGCGACGAAGACCTGCCCACGACGGCCCGCCAAAACCTGCGTACGGCCGCCGATGCCGTGCTCGCCCGCCTCGTCGGCGCCCCGGCGGGTGCCGCACGGCTGCGTGAGGACCAGTGGCACGCCATCGAGGCGCTGGTCGCAGACAAGCGCAGAGCCCTGGTGGTGCAGCGCACGGGCTGGGGCAAGTCCGCGGTGTACTTCGTCGCGACGGCGTTGCTGCGCGAGCGGGGCGCCGGTCCCACCGTCATCGTCTCTCCCCTGCTCGCGCTCATGCGCAACCAGGTGGATTCCGCCGCCCGCGCCGGAATCCACGCCCGGACCATCAACTCCTCGAACACCGAGGAGTGGGACACGATCCGCCAGGAGGTCACCGAGGGCGCGGTCGACGTCCTTCTGGTGAGTCCGGAGCGGCTCAACAATCCGGACTTCCGCGATCATGTCCTGCCCGAACTGGCCGCCGCGACCGGACTGCTGGTGGTCGACGAGGCGCACTGCATCTCGGACTGGGGCCACGACTTCCGTCCCGACTACCGCAGGCTGCGCACCATGCTGACCGATCTTCCGCCCGGCGTCCCGGTGCTGGCCACCACGGCGACGGCCAACGCGCGCGTGACGGCCGATGTCGCCGAGCAACTGGGCACCGGCGGCGGCACGGACGCCCTGGTGCTGCGTGGCCCCCTGGACCGGGAGAGCCTGAGCCTAGGGGTGCTCGAACTGCCGGACGCCGCCCATCGGATGGCCTGGCTCGCCGACCACATCGACGCGTTGCCGGGCTCGGGGATCATCTACACGCTCACGGTGGCCGCCGCCGAGGAGGTCACCGCGTTCCTGCGCCAGTGCGGGCACACGGTGGCGTCGTACACCGGGAAGACGGAGAACGCGGACCGCCAGCAGGCCGAGGAGGATCTGCTCGCCAACCGGGTCAAGGCCCTGGTCGCGACCTCCGCCCTCGGGATGGGTTTCGACAAGCCCGACCTGGGCTTCGTGGTGCACCTGGGCTCGCCGTCCTCGCCGATCGCCTACTACCAGCAGGTGGGCCGGGCGGGCCGAGGGGTCGAGCACGCCGAGGTTCTGCTGCTGCCGGGCAAGGAGGATCAGGCGATCTGGGAGTACTTCGCCTCGGTCGCGTTCCCTCCGGAGGAGCAGGTGCGCCGCACCCTGGACGTCCTCGCGCACGCGGAACGCCCGTTGTCGCTCCCCGCCCTCGAACCGCTGGTGGAGCTGCGCCGGTCCCGGCTGGAGACGATGCTCAAGGTCCTCGACGTGGACGGTGCCGTACGGCGCGTCCAGGGCGGCTGGGTGTCCACCGGTGTCGCCTGGGCCTACGACACCGAGCGCTACGCCTGGGTCGCCAAGCAGCGCGCGGCCGAGCAGCAGGCCATGCGTGACTACGTGACGACTACGGGCTGTCGCATGGAGTTCCTGAGACGGCAGTTGGACGACGAGGAGGCCGCCCCCTGCGGGCGCTGCGACACCTGCGCGAAGCCTCGATTCCCGGACACGGTCTCGCAGGCGGCCTTGGGCGCGGCACGTGGCGAGTTGGGGCGGGCGGGGGTCGAGGTCGAGCCGCGCAAGATGTGGCCGACGGGACTGCCGGCGGTCGGAGTCGACCTCAAGGGGCGTATTCCGGCCGGGGAGCAGGCCGCGCCTGGGCGTGCGCTGGGGCGGCTCTCGGACATCGGCTGGGGCAACCGGCTGCGGCCGATGCTGGCGCCCCACGCCGTGGACGGGCCGGTGCCGGACGACGTGGCGAAGGCCGTGGTCGGCGTGCTGACCGACTGGGCGAAAGGCCCCGGAGGCTGGGCTCCGGGACGCGCCGACGCCCGGCCGCGGCCCGTGGGAGTCGTCACGATGGCGTCGCGCACCCGGCCACAGCTGATCGGCAGCCTCGGCGCGCGCATCGCCGAGATCGGTCGGCTGCCCCTGCTGGGGTCCGTGGCGTACACGGGCTCGGTCTCGCAGGTCACCCGCAGCAACAGCGCACAGCGGCTCAAGGCACTCGACGGGGCGCTGACCGTGCCGCCCGAGGTGGCCGTCGCCCTGAAGGAGGCCGACGGCCCCGTGCTCCTGGTCGACGACGTGACCGAAACCGGCTGGACACTGGCGGTCGCCGCGCGCGTACTGAGGCGTGCGGGTGCTCGGGAGGTGCTGCCTCTGGTTCTGGCCGTACGGGGATGAGTGGGCTGTCGGCGGGGTGTGCCGGGCCCGCGGGATGAGCGCGACGCCGGCGGGGCCTGCCGGGTGTGCTGACCGGGCGTTGTCATCGCGGCCTGTGGGCAGGGATATAAGCGAAGGATCGCCACAAAGCCGCCAGTGGCCCCAATTGCTCGTTGCCGCAACCAAGTTCGGAAGGGAGAATTGGAGTCCGCTCCCCGCACGACTCACCCGTGAAGGTTGGGCTTCTGCTGCGGCGTGCGCTCCCCCAAGTCCGACCTCGCCCGTGTGTGGGCGCGTAGCCGAAGGGAGGATCGTGACCTTCGGATTCGCTCCGTCCTCGGCGGCCTCCGTGTCGACCTCTGCCGAACTGTCCGCCGCTTCCGCCAACCGGTTGCTCGAACCCGCCGAATGGGCGGCCGCCGGGATTCCCTTGCTGCGCAATCCCCGAGAGGTCGTCAGCGGGCTGCACGCACGGCACCAACCCCGGCCCGCGACGGCGGTCATAGCCGTGCTGGACCCGGACGAACGGCTCAGGGCGAGCGCCTCGTTCATCCGGCGCCCCGCCCCGGCGGACGGCTGGATGTTCCGTAACGCGCTGCTCTCGCAGTTGCGCCGGGTCATCCCGCACGACCTGCGACGACGTACGCCGGTGCGCACGGCCGTGCTGCTCTACTGCCGTGACGGCGACGCGCGTTGGACGGAGGAGGACGGGGCGTGGATGTGGGGCCTGCGGGACGCCTGCACGCTCCACGGGCTGCGCTGCGGGGCGTACATCACACTGACTCGTGACGGCTGGCAGGTCCTCGGCGAGGGCCGCGGCGGTCGCCGCCCCCACGCGGACTCACAGGCCGAGTCGTTCGCAGCGGCCATGGCACCACCGCCGATGCCACGCACGGGTGGCGTGGCCTCCGACGTCCTGCGCCGAGCGGCGGCGCGCTGAGGCTCTGCCGAAACCCTCAAGCCGACAGCCACGGGCTCACGGGCCCACGGGCACTTCACCGCCGGGCCCGTGCCGCGGCTCCGGCGGCTCCCCGGGCGCCTGCCACGTCCTAAGCACAACAGGGGGTGCGCACCCGGCACCCGGCACCCGGCACCCGGCGAGAATTCCGCTCGCGCCCCAGCGCGCGCCCCATACAACGGGCGCCCTATGGACGCCGAAACACCCCGCAGGCGCGCCGAAGCGCCCCGTGGCGGGGTGTGGCCGTAGTGGCGCTGCGTTGTCCGGGCGCCGTGCGGCCGCCCGGTGAGCCCGGACGGGCCGACCGGGGTCCGCAGGCGCTCAGACGCCGGCGCCCAGCACCGAGTTGATCGTCTTCGGGTCACCGCAGACGATCAGCAGGGCACCGGCCCGGCCGAGAGCCTGCGGCAGCGTCTGAGCGGTGACGGCGTCGCTTCCACCGTTGACGGCGACCACCACGACGGGACGCGGCGCGGCCCGACCGACGGCGCCGGCATTGGCGTAGAAGACGTCGTCGCCCGCGTCGTGCTGCGCCCAGTAGGAGGTCTCTCCGAAGGACAGCTCGTGGGCGGCCCACGGATGCGACTCACCGGTGGTGATCACCAGCACGTCACCGGGGGCGCGACCCGAATCGAGCAGCAGGTCGACGGCTTCTTCCGCGGCATCCAGCGCGCCCTCGGTCGAGGCCGGGATCAGCTGGACCTGCGGAGTGGCGGCAGGTGCCGACGGCCCGGGCTTGGCCGCCGGCTGCGGCGCGCGCTGGGCCGGCACCGGCCGGGCGGGACCCGGGCGACCGGGACGCGGCGGGGCCGCGGGGCGGGGACCGGGTACGGGACGAGGGGTCGGCGCGACGCGGCCACTGGCCGGAGTTGCGCGCGGGCCCTGGGCACTCTCGTGAATCTGAGGCTCCTCGGGAATGAGAGGCATGAGCTGATGTTTATCAAACGCCGCTACGACTCGCGTCAGCGGGTGGCACATGAGTGCGAACGAATCCGTCAGAAATCGAAGCCGAGCTGGCCCTCGATCTCCGGAACGCTTTCGTCCGCCCAGGTGCGGGCCTTCTTGAGGTGCCGCCACTGGGGCAGCGCATCAAGATACGCCCACGACAACCGGTGGTACGGGGTGGGGCCCCGCTCCGCCAGCGCGGCCTTGTGCACGGGTGACGGGTACCCGGCGTTGGCCTCGAAGGCGAAGTCTGCATGGTCGATACCCAGTTCGGCCATCATTTTGTCGCGCTGAACCTTGGCGATCACCGAGGCCGCCGCGACGGCGATGCACGTCTGGTCGCCCTTGATGACCGTACGGACTCGCCAGGGTGCCCCGAGGTAGTCGTGCTTGCCGTCGAGGATGACCGCGTCGGGCCGTATCGGAAGGGTTTCCAGCGCCCGTACGGCGGCGAGTCGCAGCGCGGCCGTCATCCCCAGGTCGTCGATCTCCTCCGGAGACGCGTGACCGAGAGCGAACGACGTCACCCACTTCAGCAGTTCCTCGGCGAGCGCCTCGCGGCGCTTGACCGTGAGGAGCTTGGAGTCGGTGAGGCCCTCGGGCGGGCGGCGCAGTCCGGTGATCGCCGCGCAGACGGTGACGGGGCCGGCCCACGCGCCGCGCCCCACCTCGTCGACACCGGCAATGACCTTCGCTCCGGTCGTGGCTCGCAGGGAGCGCTCGACGGTGTGAGTAGGCGGTTCGTACGGCATGGCGCCCTTAGCCTACGCCGCCGAGGAGCCCGTGCGACACCCAGGTTCCCGGGGGCGGCGTCAATGCGCCCACGGACCCGCCGCCGCACCCGCCCCGGCACCGCCCGAGACATACCGCGCACCCGCCGGGGTCCGCCCCGGGCCCACCTCAAGCCCGTTCCCAGCCCTCTCATCCCGTCATCCCAACCGCCTCGCCCCAGCCCCCCGTCTCGGCCCGTCGCCCCAGCCCCTCGTCTCGACCTTCGGACCCAGCCCTTCGACTCGCCCCTGCACGCCGTCAGGCCACCCGCGCGCGCAGCAGCGGCACCATCAACTGGTCGATCATCTCGTTGATCTCCTGCTCACCCCATTCGCTTCCGCACATCTTCGAGCGGTACATCATCATGGCCGGAATGGCGTCCAGGACATACCCGTTGACCGCGTCCCGGCGCACCTCGCCCCGCCGGATTCCTCGCTCCACGACTTGCCTCAGCAGCCCCACCATCGGCTCCACGACACCCTCGGTGATCACGTCTTGGAAGCGCTCGGCCTGGACGTTGTCGCATTCGTGAATCACCGAGCGCAGCGCGAATCCGGGTCGCGAGTACATGGCCTCGCGCGCGCGGCGGCACAGTTCCACGAGGTCCTCGCGCACGCTCCCCAGATCAGGGGCTTCGTCGAAGCGCGGGAGTCCGGCCCGGAGAGCGTCGGCGACGAGGTCCTCCTTGGACGGCCAACGGCGATAGACGGCCGCCTTCCCGGTCTGGGCACCGGCGGCGACGCCCTCCATGGTGAGGCCGTTCCAGCCGACCGTACCGAGCAGTTCCAGCGCGGCGTCGAGGATCGCGCGTTCCAGCACGGCGCCGCGTCGGCGCGGGGAGGCCGTCCGATCGGGAGCGGCCGTCCAGCCCGAAGTGACCATCTGTGTTTCTCCGTTGAGCCTGGGGGCGGGGATGCGAGAAGGGCGAGCGGATGGACTCGCGGCGCCACGGCGGCTTCGGTGAACGGTTGCGTTCACCGAGGGGGACTCACTACCGTTGACGCGACAGTGAACGCGAGCGTTCACTAAGGCAGTTGTGGGGGACCCATGGTGACAACCTCTCCGTTGACGCAGGATCAGAAGCCGGGAACCTCCCGCCGGGAGGGGCGTCCCGGACTGGCGCTCACGGTCATCGCGGCCTGCCAACTCATGGTGGTACTCGATGCGACGATTGTGAACATCGCTCTTCCGCACATTCAAGACGCGCTCAAGTTCAGCACCACCGACCTGACATGGGTGGTCAGCGCCTACACCCTGACCTTCGGCGGGCTGCTGCTCCTCGGCGGCAGGGCCGGTGACATCCTCGGTCGCCGTCGGGTGTTCATGACCGGAATTCTGCTCTTCACGCTCGCCTCGCTGCTGGGCGGTCTCGCCCAGGAGCCCTGGCAACTGCTGGTGGCGCGCGCCCTCCAGGGCGCCGGTGGCGCGATCGCGTCGCCCACCTCGCTGGCCCTGATCACGACGACGTTCGCCGAAGGGCCCGAGCGGAACCGGGCGCTCGGGGTCTTCGCCGCCGTCTCCGCCGGTGGAGGCGCGATCGGTCTGCTCGCGGGCGGCATGCTCACCGAGTGGCTCGACTGGCGGTGGGTCCTCTTCGTCAACGTGCCCATCGGCGTCCTGATCGCCGTACTCACACCGATGTTCATCGACGAGTCGGAGCGGCACCCGGGGCGGTTCGACTTCGCGGGTGCATTCACGTCGACGGCCGGTATGGCGTCGCTGGTCTACGGGTTCATCCGCGCGGCGGCGGAGGGCTGGCGGGACGGTCTGGCTGTCGGCTCCTTCGGGGCGGCGGCGGTCCTGCTGCTGGCGTTCGGGTTCATCGAGAGCCGGGCCAAGGAGCCGATCACCCCACTGCGGATGTTCACCGACCGCAATCGTTCGGGCACATACGTGATCATGCTGAGCCTGGCTGCGGCGATGTTCGGCATGTTCTTCTTCATCGTGCTGTTCGTGCAGAACGTGCTGCGGTACTCGCCGATCGAGGCCGGTCTGGCCTTCCTGCCGATCACCGCCGCGATCATCACGGGTGCGGGCCTGTCGCAGCGTTTCCTTCCGGTGCTCGGCCCCAAGCCGTTCATGGTGGCAGGCTCGACGATCGTCGTGCTCGGTCTCGGCTGGCAGACCCTCCTCAGCCCCGACAGTTCCTATCCGGGCGGGGTACTGGGCCCGATGCTGCTGTTCGGCTTCGGCATGGGGCTGAACTTCGTGACGCTCACCCTGACCGCGGTCTCCGGGGTCGCCCCGCACGAGGCGGGCGCGGCGTCCGGCCTGCTCAACACCACCCAGCAGATAGGTGGCGCGCTGGGGCTGTCGATCCTCACCACGGTCTTCGGGACGGCCGGCCGCGAGGAGGCGGAGCGGCAGGTACGGCTTTTCATGGTGAACGGCACGGCCGAACAGAAGGCCGAGTTCGCCAGGACCCAGCAACTGCCCGCGCCCTGGAGTCACGAGGTGCTCGCCCAGGGCATCTCGACGGCGTTCGTCCCGGCGGTGGTGATGGCCGTGCTCGCCCTGGCCACAGCCGCGTTGGTGATCCGGGTCCGCAAGAGCGACCTGGACGCCTTGGCCGGCACCACGGGCCCCAGCGCCGGAGCCTGACCGGGCCAGGGCACCCGGCACCCGGCACCCGGCACCCGGCACCCGATTGAGCACGACCACGATCGGCACACCGCAAAGTGCAGCCCTCAGCGGTACAACGTCTCCGTCCCCACCTCATAGCACTCCACAGAGTCCACGCCCTCCGACACCGGCCGCTCGTCGAGGATGCGCCGTGCCTCGGCGTCACCCCAACTGGTCGCGTACCAGGGAAGATTCACCTCGTCCATGTCGTCCTTGATCTCCCGCAGCACACACGACCGCAGGGGCTCCTCAAGCCGGTCCAGGGCGGGTACGGCGTCGGCGGACAGACCCTGGGCGTACTCGACGTCGAAACGGCCCGTCTCCTCGTACCGCTGCACATTGCGCTCGGCGATCAGCCCGTCCGGCGACACGAGCCCGAACGCGAGCACTCCGACAGCGGCACTGGCGGCTACGGCGCGCGGCAGCCAGCGGGCGCCCCACACCCCGGCGGCCATGATGAGCACGATGACCAGGCCGAGCCAGAGCTCCACGGCCAGCACCGAGATCCTCAGTCGCGTCAGTCCATAGGCCTCCACATACATGTCCATACGTCGCACAGCGGATGCCACGACAACGAGCGCCAGCGCGCACAGAGTTCCGAGGACGGCACGCACGAGCGTCCTGTCACTCGATCGGGTACGCGGCGCCCAGCGCAGGGCCACGACAATGACCACCAGGGTGAGCAGCGTGGCCATGAGCAGCTGCCAGAAGCCCTGGCGCGCGTACTCGGCGTACGTCTGTCCGGTCTTCTTCAGCACGGCGTCGTAGCCGCCGAAGAGAACGGCGAGTTGAATGGCGTTGAAGACGGCGAAGAGCACGACGAGCCCGACCAGTGGCAGCATCCACTCGACGCGGCCAGGGGCCCGCCCCTCGGGCACCCGAATCCGGTCCCAGTGAGCCGGCGCGGCAGCCGTTCGGGCCGCCGCCAACGTCCCGAACAGACCCACCATGAGCAGCAGGACCCGCCAGGGCCCGTCGGCCACCGAGACATCCGGCACCAGCGCACCGAGCAGATCCGCGAAGGCCGCGTCCGCCCCGGCGAACAGTGCCCCGAAGACGAACAGCAGCACGGCTGCCACACCCAGCGCCCGCAGCAGCGGTGCCAGGCGCCCCCGGTCGCCGCCCATGCGTTCGCGCAGCCCCTGCCAGGCCCAGGCCGGGCCGGTGACCACCGAGGTGAACACGCCGATCGGACCGAGCAGGACGGCGGGCCAGCTGCGGCCCCCGTGCAGCGCGAGCGAGCCCGCGGCGAGCGCGGCGACGACCGCGAGGAACGAGGGCCACTCGGCCGCCCGCAGCACGGGCACGAGCAGCAGGGCGAGCCCGCCGACGCCCCAGACGTACGCCCACGCGCGCGGGCGACGCCCCGCCCGTTCCCCGGCGAAGTACACGGCCAGGGTGGCGGGTACGGCGACGATCAGCAGATTGACCGCGATCCCCTCGCCAAGCAGCAGCATGCTGAGCAAACCTGTGGCCAGCGCTGCCCACAGGGTCGCGGCGCGGATCGGAGCGGGTTCTTTGAGCCCCAGGTCGACGCCTTGAGGCGGCACGGGTGGCGGACCGCCCGGTTTGGACTCGGCCGCACCCGCCCGAGGCTCCGGTACGGCACCCGTGGACGCACCCTCGCCCGTGGACGCGCGCTTAGCCGTAAGCGCGCCCTTGCCCGCAGGCGCACTCGCGCCCGAGCGGCGCTCCCCGGCCGCGGCACGCGCCCTGAGTTGCGACTCCGCGTCGCCGGTTCCGGGCGTGGACGGTGTTGACGATGTTTCGGACACAGGGCCCCTCCCCCGACCGGCCCTCGGCGACCACCGTACGCAGCATGCGACTGCGCCGGAGGGCCTGTGGCCGGTGCCATGTCGCCGCTCCTTGTCATGATCACCAAGCGGCGTGGCGGACAGGCTATGCCGGGAAAGAGCATTCGACCTCGGCCCAGAGCGCACTGTGGCACTCCTGTGACAGTTGGGACGGTTGCGACGGGCGAAGCCTGGGAACCGTCCGCGCCTGGCGTCGGCGCCGGACGCCTCAGAGGACCGGTACTGCCCACACCGCACCAGGCGGCCACCGCCCCCGCCCCCGCCCTTGCCCTTGCCCTTGCCCTTGCCCTTGCCGGGCCTACCCCACCGGCGCCCAGTCCGGCAGCGCCTCGGTCTGTTCGACCCATGACCCGGGCGGCGCCCCGGCCTGTGCGGAGGCGATCACTCCCCCGACGATCGCGCAGGTCGTGTCGACATCGCCGCCCACTTGGGCAGTCGTCCAGAAGGCCCGTTCGTAGTCACCGAGGGCGCGGGCGGCGGACCAGAGCGCGAACGGCACGGTGTCGTGCGCCGTCGTACGCCGTCCGCAGCCCAGCACGGCGGCCACGGTGTCGGCGTCGTCGTAGTCGAGCATGTCCCGAGCGCGCCGGAGTCCCGCGCCGACTGCGCTCTTCGGGACGAGCGCGATGACGCCGTCCAGCAGGGCGTCGGCGCTCGGCGTCCCCCAAGGATCAGCGGCGAGGGCGGCGGCCGCCGCGACGGCCATGGCGCCGGCGACCGCCTCGCGGTGCTGGTGTGTGGGGTACGCGGAGATCTCCGCCTGGTGCGTCGCCTGCTCGGGGTCGTCGGCGTACCAGGCGCCGAGCGGGGCGATCCGCATGGCCGCCCCGTTGCCCCACGATCCCTGGCCCTTGAAGAGCGCGGAGGCCAGTTCGCGCCAGTCACCGCCCTCGCGGACCAGGCGCAGCAGCCGGTTGACGGCGGGTCCGTAGCCGCGGTCGAAGTCGTGGTGGACGGCGAAGGAGTGGGCGAGGGCGTCCTGGTCGATCCGGTGGTGGGCCGCGAGGACGGCCACGACGGAGCAGGCCATCTCGGTGTCGTCGGTCCACTGCCAGGGGCCGGGCGGGGTCTCGCGGCGATTCAACAGCGGGTAGTTCGCAGGTACGAAGTACTGCGAGCCCAGCGCGTCCCCGACGGCGAGGCCGCGCAGGCTGGCCAGGGCACGCGCCAGGCGGCCTTCGGAAGAGGAGTCAGCGGTCATCGCCCCGCCACTCTAACCGGTGGGTCCATACGATTCCGGGTCCCGCCAGCGGTCGAACGGCCTGTCGAGCGCATAGCGGCCGTCGTCTCCCAGAACGAGCATCCGCATCTCCGCGTTCCCGGGGTTGGAGAGCGACTCGAACTCCGCGACGGTCCAGTGGAACCACCGCATGCAGAACAGCCGCATGGCGAGCCCATGGGTGACGAGCAGGACGTTCGGCGGATGGCCGGGGTCCTCGAAGCTGCGGAAGAGGCTCTCCAGGAAGCCGCCGACCCGGTCGTAGACGTCGGCGCCGGACTCCCCCTGTACGAAGCGGTAGAAGAAGTGCCCGTAGGCGTCCCGGTACGCCTTCTGGAGTCGTACGTCGTCGGGGTCCTGCCAGTTGCCCCAGTCCTGCTCCCGCAGTCGGGGCTCCTCGCGTACGCGTACCAGTTCGGGGTCCAGGTGGAACGCCTGGAAGGTCTCGTGCGTGCGGCGGTACGGGGAGACATAGACGCTCACGCGCTCGCGGTCGAAGATCTCGCGCAGGCGTTTGCCGGTCTCCTCGGCCTGCTCCCAGCCCCGCTCGGTGAGCGCGAGGGCGTGGTCGGGTTCGCGTTCGTAGACGGTGTCATCAACATTGCCCGTTGACTCCCCGTGTCGGACAAGGACGATGCGCCGTGGTCGTGCCATGCCAAAACCCTAAACGGGGCGGCGGCCGATCGAGCACTCGTCCGGGTCGCATACGGCGTAGGTCACACACGTCCTGCACATCAGAGAACCTGGCCGGAGAAGGCACGGGAGGCGGGTTTGGTTTCCGAACCCACTCTTGACCGCGCCGTCCAGATCCCCAACCGAGTGGGTTCGACTTTCAAACCGAGCTTGAAACCGGCCCCAACCGACCCAGCCCACCTCATGCACCCTCGACCGACCTCCGCCGACCCTCAACCGGCTCCCCCAACCTCAACCGGCCTCAGACCGTCCAGCTGGGCTCCAATTCCACGATGTCACCCGCGAGGGCAGCGACATCCGCCTCGATCTGGGCCCGCAGGGCAAGGCGCTCGATGCGTTCGACGCGGTACTTGCCGTGCTCCGCGGCCGACTTCCACATCGAGAGGATCACGAACTCATGACCCGGCGCCTCCCCGAACAAGCCACGGACCATGCCGGGTGATCCGGCCATCGCGGGGTTCCAGACCTTCTCCTGCATCAGCGCGAAGTGCTCGGCCCGCTCCTCGTGGACACGACAATGCGCTACTCGCACCAGATCGGCGTCCGTGAAGCGTGGCTCGAAGCCGGTCTTCACATCGAATCGGTAGTCGAAGAGCTTGACCTGCGAGTCCTTGAACGTGCCGGACTGAGAGGAAGCCAGCCGGTCGTGGGAACGGGCCATGAAGGAGTCGTAGAAAGCACGGCTCTCCCAGAAGGAGAAGATGTGCGCCACCCCGGGTCGTGCACGGCTCCAGCCCCCACCCTGCCCACGGAATCCCGGCTCCCCCAGAAGCCCCGCCCATTTCCGCTGCCCCCGCTCGAAACCGCGGCGGTCGACCACGGTGCAGCGAATCCACTTGACCAGCACCGCGCCATGGTAAGGCCAGGGAGCGTGGCGCCGGTCACGCTCCGACCGGTTGCATCGGGGCGAACGCCCCGGCGCGCGTGGGAGGATGGGCAACTGGCCAGGGCCATTGAGCAGTTCGGCCCACTCGCATCCAAGAGACGGGGAGGAGAGTTCTGTTGAACGGCCTCAACAAGGGCATCCGCAAGGTCGAGGTCTCGCTGAAGTGGGACCCGAGCCCCACCGGGCAGCCGCCCACGGATCTCGACCTCATCGCGGCGACCTACCTGGCGGCCGATCCGAGCGGAAGTCCCGCCTATGTGGTGCACTTCGACAGCCGCTCGCCCGACGGCACCATCAACCTCAACCGTGACAGCAAGACCGGCCAGGGCTTCGGCTGGGACGAGGTCATGGTGCTGGAGCTGAACCGTCTCGACCGCCGCTACAGCCGGGTCGTCGTCGGTGTCGCCATACAGCAACGCAACGGGGAGAAGACCTTCGTCAACGTCACCAAGCCCGCCCTGCGCATCCGCGAGGACTACACCGTCCTGGCGGAGGACGACTTCGGCGCGGTCCTCGGGTCGACGGCCGCCACCGTCGCCGAGTTCGTACGGGACGACGCCGGCGAGTGGACGTTCCACCCCGGCCTGCACGGCTACGACGAGGAACCGGCCGCCTTCGCCCAGATCATGGGCGCCCCGCGCGAATCCTGACCCGTACGCCCCATGGCACGCCGAAGGGCGGCACGGCCTAAACCGTGCCGCCCTCGGTGTTCCAAGGCCTCAATGCCTCAAGGCGTCAGCTGCAACCGCTGGTCGAGCCGCAGCCCTCGCAGATGTAGCAGGAACCGGCGCGCTGCATCTTCGTACCGCAGGAGAAGCAGAGCGGGGCGTCGGCCTGGATGCCCAGCTGCATCTCCACCAGTTCGGCGCTGGTGTGGGCCTGCTTCGGAGCGGCCTTGACCGCGCCGTCCTCGGTCTTCGGGGTGGAGACGGCCTTCAGACCGGACTGCCGCGGCGCCGACTGGGCAAGCTCCTCCACGTCCACCTCCACGTCATCGAGGATCGGCTCGTACGAACCGGTCTCCAGGTGACGCTGACGCTCCTCGGCGGAGTGGATGCCCAGCGCGGAGCGGGTCTCGAAGGGCAGGAAGTCGAGCGCCAGACGGCGGAAGATGTAGTCGACGATCGACGCCGCCATCCGCACATCCGGGTCGTCCGTCATACCGGCCGGCTCGAAGCGCATGTTGGTGAACTTCGAGACGTACGTCTCCAGCGGCACGCCGTACTGCAGACCCACCGAGACGGCGATCGAGAAGGCGTCCATCATGCCCGCGAGGGTCGAGCCCTGCTTGGACATCTTCAGGAAGACCTCGCCCAGGCCGTCGTCCGGGTAGGAGTTAGCGATCATGTAGCCCTCGGCGCCACCGACGGTGAAGGACGTGGTGATGCCGGGACGACCCTTCGGGAGGCGCTTGCGGACCGGGCGGTACTCGACGACCTTCTCGACCGCGGTCCGGATCGTCTCCTCGGCCTTCTCGGTGATCTCGGCCTTCTCCGACTCCTTGGTCTTGGCGGAGAGCGGCTGGCCGACCTTGCAGTTGTCGCGGTAGATCGCGAGCGCCTTGACGCCCAGCTTCCAGGCCTCGAAGTAGATCTCCTCGACCTCCTCGACGGTCGCCGTCTCCGGCATGTTGACCGTCTTGGAGATGGCGCCGGAGATCCACGGCTGGATCGCGGCCATCATGCGGACGTGGCCCATCGGGGAGATGGCGCGCTCGCCCATGGCGCAGTCGAAGACCTCGTAGTGCTCCTGCTTGAGGCTCGGGGCGTCGATCACATTGCCGTTGTCGGCGATGTGGGCGACGATCGCCTCGATCTGCTCCTCCTGGTAGCCCAGGCGGCGCAGGGCCTGCGGGACCGTGCCGTTGACGATCTGCATCGAGCCGCCGCCGACCAGCTTCTTGAACTTGACCAGCGCCAGGTCCGGCTCGACACCCGTGGTGTCGCAGGACATCGCGAGACCGATGGTGCCGGTCGGGGCCAGCACGGACGCCTGCGAGTTGCGGAAGCCGTTCCTCTCACCGAGGCGGAGCACGTCCTGCCAGGCCTCCGTGGCCGCGGCCCACACCGGGGTATCCAGGTCGTCCATGCGCACGGCGGTGCCATTGGCGTCGGAGTGCTGCTTCATGACGCGGTTGTGGGCGTCGGCGTTGCGGGCGTAGCCGTCGTACGGGCCGACGACCGCGGCCAGTTCGGCGGAGCGGCGGTAGGCGGTGCCCGTCATCAGGGAGGTGATGGCGCCGGCGAGGGCGCGACCGCCATTGGAGTCGTACGCGTGGCCGGTCGCCATCAGCAGGGCGCCGAGGTTGGCGTAGCCGATGCCGAGCTGGCGGAACGCGCGAGTGTTCTCGCCGATCTTCTGGGTCGGGAAGTCCGCGAAGCAGATGGAGATGTCCATCGCGGTGATGACCAGCTCGACGACCTTCTGGAAGCGCTCGACATCGAACGACTGGCTGCCCTTGCCGTCGTCGTTCAGGAACTTCATCAGGTTCAGCGAGGCCAGGTTGCAGGACGTGTTGTCCAGGTGCATGTACTCGCTGCACGGGTTCGACGCGGTGATCCGGCCGGACTCCGGGCAGGTGTGCCAGCGGTTGATCACACCGTCGTACTGGATGCCCGGGTCGGCGCAGGCCCACGCGGCCTCCGCCATCTTGCGGAACAGCTTCTTCGCGTCGACCTTCTCGATGACCTCGCCGGTCATACGGGCGCGCAGGCCGAACTCGGTGCCGTTCTCGACGGCCGTCATGAACTCGTCGTTCACACGGACGGAGTTGTTCGCGTTCTGGTACTGGACGGACGTGATGTCGTCGCCGCCCAGGTCCATGTCGAAGCCCGCGTCACGCAGCGCGCGGATCTTCTCCTCTTCCTTGACCTTGGTCTCGATGAAGTCCTCGACGTCCGGGTGGTCCACGTCCAGGACGACCATCTTGGCGGCGCGGCGGGTGGCACCGCCCGACTTGATCGTTCCTGCGGAGGCGTCGGCGCCGCGCATGAAGGAGACCGGACCGGAGGCGTTGCCACCGGAGGAGAGCAGCTCCTTGGACGAGCGGATGCGGGAGAGGTTCAGGCCGGCGCCGGAGCCGCCCTTGAAGATCATGCCCTCTTCCTTGTACCAGTCGAGGATCGACTCCATGGAGTCGTCGACGGCCAGGATGAAGCAGGCGGAGACCTGCTGGGGCTGCGGGGTGCCGACGTTGAACCAGACCGGGCTGTTGAAGCTGAAGATCTGGTGCAGGAGGGCGTACGCCAGTTCGTGCTCGAAGATCTCGGCGTCGGCGGGCGAGGCGAAGTACTTGTGGTCCTCGCCGGCCTGCCGATACGTCTTCACGATGCGGTCGATCAGCTGCTTGAGGCCGGTCTCGCGCTGCGGGGTGCCGACGGCACCGCGAAAGTACTTGCTGGTGACGATGTTGACCGCGTTCACCGACCAGAAGTCGGGGAACTCGACGCCTCGCTGCTCGAAGTTGACCGAACCGTCGCGCCAGTTGGTCATGACGACGTCACGCCGCTCCCACGCCACCTCGTCGTACGGGTGCACGCCGGGAGTGGTGTGGATGCGCTCGATACGCAGGCCCTTGCTCGCCTTGGTGCCCTTGGCGCGGGAACTCCGTGCCGGACCGCTCGCCGTCTCTGTCATGCCGCCTCCCTGTACGGGCGAAAACGCCCTGAAGTGCCACTTTGTTCCCGTGGCACGGTGTTCCTGTCTTGTGCCGCGGCCCGGCAAGCACAGCCGTCCGCGACAGGTCTCGATCGCCGCCGATCGCCCGGTCCAGTCGGTCCGGCGGGCGGCCCGCCGTCAGTCGGCGGCGTGGGCGGGAACGGGGACTTGGGCAGCCCCTCCGGACCCGCGGTCGTTCTCCCGGCGCTCTCCGACCGCGTCTTCGACGTCCTCGTCGTGCGCGTCGGGGCGCTTGTCCTGCGCTTCCCTCAGTTCCGCGATGGCGGCCTCGAAGTCCTCCAGCGAGTCGAACGCCCGGTAGACCGAGGCGAACCGCAAATAGGCGACGAGGTCGAGCTCCTGCAACGGGCCGAGTATGGCCAGCCCCACGTCATGGGTGGTCAGTTCGGCGCTTCCGGTGGCGCGCACCGCTTCCTCGACGCGCTGGCCGAGTTGGGCGAGCGCGTCCTCGGTGACGGGCCGCCCCTGGCATGCCTTGCGCACGCCGTTGATGACCTTGGTGCGACTGAAGGGCTCGGTCACACCGGACCTCTTGATCACCATCAGCGAGCACGTCTCCACCGTCGTGAAACGACGGGAGCAGTCGGGACACTGGCGGCGCCTGCGGATCGACGTGCCGTCGTCCGTCGTACGACTGTCGACGACGCGGCTGTCGGGGTGCCTGCAGAAGGGACAGTGCATAACTCCAACCCTCCTCACAGCACGACTCAATAGCCCCGCAAGGGCTCTTGGGCCCCTCGAAGCAGCCCCAAGCATAGGCGATGATCGTGGGCCCGAAGACCGGGGGGACCACAACTTCTGGGCCACTACAGCAATCCAACCACTAGATGTGGGGCCTGGCTCGTAAATCCGCACACCACGCGCGTGTCGCACACGTATAGATACGCGGCACACACGCACAGGCACCACGGACACCGCACGACGCACGGTCGTACCGTCACGGGGCGGACAGGGATACGGTGGGCGCCACAGAGACGCGGGACCGGTACCCGGTTGACGGAGGACCGGGTGGCAGACTGATCCGCGCGGCGGGAGCGGCCCACAAGGCCCGGACCCCGGCGGTGAAGAGTACAGCAATGATCTCTTTTGTCCGTCCGGCGCAATGCCCGCCATACACCTGGACGCCAGTTCAC
Source organism: Streptomyces sp. NPDC002643 (assembly GCF_053592555.1). NCBI lineage: Bacteria > Bacillati > Actinomycetota > Actinomycetes > Kitasatosporales > Streptomycetaceae > Streptomyces > Streptomyces sp. NPDC002643. The sequence continues at coordinate 78,345 of NZ_JBSFVY010000024.1, read as the reverse complement.
GTCAGGTAATCTGCGGTTTTTCACTCGAACGTGTGTTTGGCGCAACCTTTCGAAAGCAACTACCGTTGTGCTGCACGGGAGACCATCGAGAGGGGCCGACGTGACCACCACCGCAGACAGTGCCACCATCACTGCCCAGGACCGCTCGCAGGGCCGACTCGAGCCGGTGCACGCTGTGAACGAAGCCGCGAGCCATGAGGGCCCCAAGCGGGCCCTGCCCGGCCGACCTCCAGGCATCAGGGCGGACAGCTCCGGGCTGACCGACCGGCAGCGCCGGGTCATCGAAGTCATCCGGGACTCGGTGCAGCGGCGCGGCTACCCGCCGTCGATGCGCGAGATCGGCCAGGCGGTCGGCCTGTCCAGCACGTCCTCCGTGGCACACCAGCTGATGGCCCTGGAGCGCAAGGGCTTCCTGCGTCGCGACCCGCACCGCCCGCGCGCCTACGAGGTCCGCGGCTCCGACCAGGCGACGGCCCAGCCCACGGACACCGCGGGCAAGCCGGCCGCGTCGTATGTGCCGCTCGTCGGCCGGATCGCCGCCGGTGGCCCGATCCTGGCCGAGGAATCGGTCGAGGACGTGTTCCCGCTGCCGCGGCAGCTCGTCGGCGACGGTGAGCTGTTCGTCCTCAAGGTCGTGGGCGACTCGATGATCGAGGCCGCGATCTGCGACGGCGACTGGGTGACGGTCCGCCGCCAGCCCGTCGCCGAGAACGGCGACATCGTGGCCGCCATGCTGGACGGCGAGGCCACCGTCAAGCGCTTCAAGCGCGAGGACGGCCATGTGTGGCTGCTGCCGCACAACGCCGCCTATGAGCCCATCCCGGGTGACGACGCGACCATCCTCGGCAAGGTGGTGGCCGTACTGCGCCGCGTCTGATCCCCAGCGGCGGGCGGCCTCCCGTGTCCGTCCCCGCCCTTGATCCGGGCCCCGGAATCCCTGCGCCGGTTCCGGGGCCCTGGGCTGTCCCAGGCCGCTATCGGTCCCACGCGCGCGGCAGCGGCGGTCGACCTGTTCTCTCGGACAGGCCGACCGCCGTTCTTCATGCTTCTCGGCGACTTCTCATACGGTTTCGGTCGCCTTCGCCGCCTGGTCGATCGCGGCGAGGGACTTGCGCACCTGATTACGGTCCGTCGTGAACCAGAAGTCGGGGAGTGACGCCTTGAGGTAGCTGCCGTACCGCGCGGTCGCCAGCCGCTGGTCCAGTACGGCGACCACACCGCGATCTCCCTGCGCCCGTACGAGGCGGCCGGCGCCCTGGGCCATCAGCAGGGCCGCGTGAGTGGCCGCGACGGCCATGAAGCCATTGCCGCCCGCTTCCTCGACGGCCTTCTGACGGGCGCTCATCAAGGGGTCGTCCGGGCGCGGGAACGGGATCTTGTCCATGACGACGAGCTGGCAGCTGGGACCGGGCACATCGACGCCCTGCCAGAGCGAGAGCGTGCCGAAGAGACAGGTTCCGGGATCGGCGGCGAACGCCTTGATCAGCTCACCGAGCGTCTCCTCGCCCTGGAGCAGGATCGGGAACTCGGGGATACGCACGCGCAGTTCCTCGGCCGCCTGCTGAGCCGCCCTCATCGACGAGAACAGACCGAGCGTACGGCCGCCCGCCGCCTGGATCAGCTCCGTGAGCTCGTCCAGCATGTCCGCCCGGTCGCCGTCCCGCGCGGGACGCGACAGATGCTTGGCGACGTAGAGGATGCCCTGCCTCGGGTAGTCGAACGGCGAGCCGACGTCAACGCCCTTCCACTTCGGCAGATCGTCCCCCTGGGTGCCCTCGGGGGCCAGGCCCAGTGACGCCCCCACGCCGTTGAAGTCGCCGCCGAGCTTGAGGGTGGCCGAGGTCAGGGTGACCGAGCGGTCCGTGAAGAGCTTCTCCCTGAGGAGGCCCGAAACGTTCATGGGAGCGACCCGCAGGGAGGCGCCGAAGCGGTCATGCCGTTCGTACCAGACGACGTCCCACTCGGAGCCGTTGGTGATCCGCTCCGCCACGTCGTGCACGCTCTCCACGGCCGCCAGGGCCTGCTTGCGTACGGCGTCCTCGTCCTGGACGGACTTGTCGCGGGTGCTGCCGATCGCCGTGATCACCGTGCGGGCGGCGTCGCGCAGCGCCATGAGGGCGTAGGCCAGGTCCTCCGGGATCTCCTCCAAGCGGCCGGGCAGGGCCAGCTCCATGAGCCGCTCGAAGCCCTCGGCGGCGGTCTGGAGCTGGTCGGCGGCCTTCTCGTTCACCAGCCGCGCCGCCCGCTTCACGGCGCGGTTGACCTGCCCCGGGGTGAGCTCGCCGGTCGCCACGCCCGTCACACGCGAGACCAGTTCATGGGCCTCGTCGACGATCAGCACCTCGTGCTGCGGGAGCACCGGGGCGCCCTCGATGGCGTCGATCGCCAGCAGGGCGTGGTTGGTGACCACCACCTCGGCGAGCTTGGCGCGCTCCCGGGCCATCTCGGCGAAGCACTCGGCGCCGTACGCGCACTTGGAGGCGCCGAGGCACTCCCTGGAGGACACGGAGACCTGGGACCAGGCCCGGTCGGACACACCCGGCGTCAGATCGTCCCGGTCGCCCGTCTCGGTCTCCTGCGACCAGTCCCTCAGCCGCAGCAGGTCCTGGCCCAGTTTGCTGCTGGGCGCGGCTGCCTCGAACTGGTCGAAGAGGCCGTCCTCCTCGTCCTGCGGCACGCCCTCGTTCAGTCGGTGCAGGCATGCGTAGTTCGACCGGCCCTTGAGCATCGCGAACTCGGGGCGGCGGCGCAGCAGCGGGTGCAGCGCGTCGACCGTTCTCGGCAGGTCCCGCTCCACGAGCTGTCTCTGCAGTGCCAGGGTCGCCGTGGCCACGACGACTCGTTCTCCCTGGGCGAGCGCGGGGACCAGGTAACCGAGCGACTTTCCGGTGCCTGTGCCTGCCTGGACCAGCAGATGGGAGCCGTCGTCGATCGCCTCCGCGACGGCTTCGGCCATGGTCACCTGGCCGGGGCGCTCCGTGCCGCCGACGGCGGTGACGGCGGCATGCAGGAGTTCGTGGAGTGAGGGCTTCGTCATAGCGCGACCACCCTACGGCTCAGCACTGACAAACGTGTGGCCGAGGCGGAGAGCAGGGGCCTGCGAGGCAGGTGGGGACGGGTCAAGAGCGGGTCTTTTCGACGGGCGGACGGGGTGGGGCCGGGAAGCGGCGGGGGCGCAGGGGCGGGTACGGGGGCGCAGGGGCGGTTGCGGGGGCGGAATCGGTGCATTCGGCCATCGGCCCCGCCCGACCGGGAACCTCACCGCCGCGAGCGGTGTTCCACAAGTGACGACGTCACAGCAGATTCACGGTGAATACACAGCTGATCTACATCAGATCGCGCAGCAGCCGGTCCCGGACCATGAGGGCGGCCCGTTTGTCGGGCAGTTCGACCTCGGCGGAGAACCGGAAGCCGGCGCTCAGGAAGGCGGAGACGGAGGGGAAGTTGCGAAGGTCGGGTTCCGCGATGACGCGGGCACAGGAGGGGCGTTTGTCGAGGACGAGATCGGCGACGCCGCGAAGCAGGGTGGAGCCGAGACCTCTCCCCCGGGCGGCCACGGGACCGATGAGGAGGTGAATCCCGGTGTCGTGGGGTCGGGCGGGGTAGTGGCGGGCGATGGGGTCGAGATCGGCCCGGTAGATCTCCCAGTAGCTCATCGGGGTGCCGTCCAGCAGTCCCAGACAGGGCACGCTGCGGCCGTCACGGTCCAGCTGTGCCCGTAGGTGGTCGGCGGTCAGGGATTCGGGGCCCGCGAGGTTCCAGTACGAGGCCACGGACGAGTCGTTCATCCAGCGGGCGATGAGCGGAAGCTCCCGTTCGACGCGGACGGGGACGAGTTGGAAGGTGCCCGCGGGTGTGGTGATCGGCCCCCAGTCGGCGAGGTGGTCCAGCAGTTCACCGTGGGAAGAGGGCACGGCGGACCCTGCCTCCGTGTGTTCCTCGCCCAGGTCGGTGCCCTCGGCGAGGAGTACGAGGAAGTCGTCCGGTAGGCGCAGTTCCAGCGTGTCCTCGTTGCTGGGGGCCGGGGCGGTGCCGGTGTCGGTGCTCGCGTCGGTGGGAGGCACGGCGATGTTCCTCTCAGAGGGTGCGGTGGGTCATGTTCCTCGGAGCTGAAGGGAGTCGGGGCGGGACGAGTCGGGTCGAGGTGACGGGAGTCGGGGGTTCGGCGGCACTCGGGCGGCCGATGAGGGCAGCGGGTTCGAATGCGATGGGTCAGGAGTGGAGGGGGTTGGCGATGGTGACGTAGACGGACTGGGTGTCGACCGGGCCGATGAGTTCGTCGAGTCCGTGCAGTCGGGTCAGCAGGTTGGCCTTGCAGCGGAGGACGGGTGAGTCGAGAAGCCGGGCCGGCAGGGTGGTGTTCAGTCGGGCCGGGCCGGTGGCCGCGTCCCTGAGGAAGTGGCGGAAGGCGGCGAGCAGCAGTTCTTCGTCGGCGAGGCGTTGGGAGCCGAACGCACCGATGAGGCCGAGCACATTGTTGATGCCGAGGTAGTAGGTGAACCGTTCGTCGGTGACCTCGTCGGAGACGAATGTGTCGCTGAGGGCTCCGATGCCGGGCAGTCGGGCGTCGAGGTCCGCGCGTCGGGACTCTCGGAAGTAGTAGCCCTGGTTGTCGCGGTACCGGCCGCCCACGGGCCATCCGTCGGGGTCCAGCAGGAGAAGGGTGTTCTGCTGGTGCGCTTCGAGGGCGACGCCGGCTTCGCCGTCCAGCCACAGCACGGGCCGTACGACCTGCTCCAGATAGCGCAGAAACCACTCGGCGGCGACAGCGCCTCGGGGGCGGCCGGTACGTCCGGCGAGGCGGGTGACGACCTCGGCGAGCCGGGACCCGATGGTGAGACGGGTGCGATGGGGAGGAGTCGGTCGCTGGTCGTGAGGGCCTCCGTGGGCGTACGGCCGGCTGTACGGCCTCGGTGAGACGAGTCCCGCGACGCAGGACACGTCGTCCGTCGGGTCGAAGGGGTTGTGCCGGATCACCGCGTCAAGGCCGGGCACGGGGTCGCCGTCCGGTGCGGTGACGGCCAGCCAGGCCGGGTCGCGGACGATGTCGAAGCCGGGGTGGGCCGCCTGCCACCGCTTGGCCAGGCCGGTGCGCAGCAGCCGGTGGACCTCGACGCCTCGGTGCAGTTCCTTGCGGAGGTTCTCGCGGCGGGAGTTGGTGATGCGCAGGCCCAGCGAGAGCTTCAGCATCGCCGGGGCACCGGTGCGGTGGACGGTGCGGACGGAGGAGGTGGGATGCCACGGCTCGCCATGCGGGCCGAGGTCTCGCAGCAGACCGGTGTCCAGCAGGGCGGCGACCTCCGGGCGGTGGTGGGCCTCGCGCAGCTGCCAGGGGTGCAGGGGCAGGGCGGCGTAGCCGTCGGGCAGCCTCGGCCCGGGGCCTGCCAGCCGTGCCGTCAGCTGTTCGGCGGGGATGACACGACCGCGCTCGGTCCAGGCCGAGTCGGTCGAGAGAACGGAGGGCGCGACTGCCAGCCAGTGGAGCGGAAAGGAGCCACGCGACTCGGGTGAGTAGAGCCGTGCTTCGGCGTCGGAGAGTCCTTCTCGGCTTTTCGGTGTGGGGTGCAGCGGATGGCCGAGGATCAGGGCCTGTTCGGCGGTGAGGAAGAGATCCGGGCCGTCGGTGGGCCGGGCCCTGCGCTCGGAGATGAACACGGCGATACGCCGGGCGGAATCGGCGACTCTGCCGACGAGGTCGAGTTGGTCCGGTCGGCCGACCGGCTCGATTCGGTGCAGTCGGCCGGGGTCTGACTCGTCGGATGCCGTGAGGGATGGCTCACCGGCTCCTGCGGGCAGAGTTTCGCCGGAGTTGGCCCTGCGGGCGCTCAACGCCATCGCTTCCCTGCCCAGCAGAGCCGCCACGGTGACCGCGTCGGCGGGCCACACGCTCCCGGCGGCTTTGACGGGCGCCACGCTCCCGGCGGCTTTGACGAGCGAAACGCTCTCGACGGTGTCGGAGAGCACCACGGTTTCGGCGGTGTCGGCGAAGTACGGGAGTCCGAAGCGGTGCCAACCGGTCCGGGACCAGTAGTGGATCGGGGCGAGGAGGGTCGTGCCGGTGGCGGGAAGGGGGATGCGGAGGGTGTCGTCGTGGGGGCGGCCGAGGTCGTGTTCGCGTACCCAGCAGCGCAGCAGGTTCTCCGTGGCCGCCGCCTGGGCGACGGTGTACGGGTCGGGGTGGTTCAGGGGGTCGGCGGCTTCTCGGCGGGGCTCGGTGCGGTCTTCGGGCTCGGGGGACGCGTTCAAGAAGGTTCCTGGGGGTGGCGGTGCGGGTTGCTGGGGTGCGGTGTCGGCCGACTCGGCGCTCATCCGCCCGGCGGGCGTCCAGCACGTCCGGTCCGCTCGGGCATCCGGCCTCCGGGGACCCACGCGTCGATGGTGGCGGCCACCGAGGCGATCGCGTCGGACAGGCGGTCGAGGACGGCGTTCACCTGCTCGTCGGTGATGGTGAGGGGCGGGAGGAGCCGTACGACTCCGGGGTGGCGTCCGCCGAGTTCGACGATCAGGCCCCGGCGGAGACAGGCGCGTTGGACCGCGGTGGCCAGAGAGGGCGCCGGCGGGGGCGGGTTCGTGGAGTCGGTGGGCGGGCTCCCGCCAGGGGTGACCATCTCGATGCCGAGCATCAGGCCCCGGCCCCGTACATCGCCGACGCAGGCGAACTCATCGGCGAGCGCCCGGAGTTGGGTGAGCATGCGGGCGCCCAGGGTTTCGGCGCGCTCGGCGAGGCCGTACCGGCGGACGTGGGCGAGGGTGGCCGTGCCGGCGGCCATGGCGAGCTGGTTGCCGCGGAAGCTGCCCGCGTGGGCGCCGGGTCGCCAGACGTCGAGGTCGTCGCGGTAGACCACGACGGACAGGGGCAGGCTGCCTCCGATGGCCTTGGACAGGACCATCACATCGGGCACGACTCCGCTGTGCTCGACCGCCCAGAAGCGGCCGGTGCGGCCCACGCCGGTCTGGATCTCGTCGGCGATGAGCGGGATCGAACGGGCGCTGGTGATCGCACGCATACGGCGGAGCCAGCCGTCCGGAGCGGGAAGGACCCCGCCCTCGTCCTGGACCGGTTCGAGAATCATCCCGGCGGGCTGAGGGATGCCGGACTCGGAGTCGTCGAGGAGCGACTCGGTCCAGCGGGCGGCGAGTTCGGCACCGGCCTCGCCGCCGAAGCCGAAGGGGCAACGGTAGTCCTGGGGGTACGGCAGTCGGGTCGCCCTCGTGTCGGGGGCGCCCGCGGACGGCGCGAACGCTCCGGTGGTCATCCCGTGGCAGGCGCCGGTGAAGGCGAGTATCCCGGTGCGGCCGGTGGCCGCGCGCACCAGCTTGAAGGCGGCCTCGACGGCGTCCGTTCCGGCGGGCCCGCAGAACCGGACCCGTGCGCGGTCGGCGAGTCCGGGTGGGAGGGTCCGGAACAGCTCGGTCGTGAAGGCGTCCTTGACGGGAGTGGCCAGATCGAGGACGTGCAACGGGGCACCGGAGTCGAGCACCTTGCGGATCGCCTCCAGAACGACGGGGTGGTTGTGACCGAGGGCGAGGGTGCCCGCGCCGGACAGGCAGTCCAGGTAGCGGCGGCCGTCGGCGCCCTCGATGGTCAGGCCCCGCGCCCGTACCGGCACGATGGGCAGGGCGCGCGCATAGGTGCGCGCCGCCGCATCACGCGCGGACTGACGCCTCAAGATCCCCTCGTGTGCCGCGCGCACCCCGTCGTGCTCTCGCCGTGTGTGCGCCGGTTCGTGTTCGTCGTATCCCGAACGCGCTTGTTCGGGCTCTCGTCCCACCGGCGCCACCGGGGACTCGGTCACCGCCACGACTGCACTTCCTCCCGCTGCTCAGAGGCGAGTTGGCAGGGGGCACCGAGCACCGGCGGGTCCCCCGTCGGTACCAACGACGCGACCGGCACGGGGAAGCGGGTGGGGCGAAGATCCTTGCCGTGACGGAACCGTTGCCGGTTCCTCGGATGTCCCCCACAACGACCGCTTAGTGTGAGGTGCCGTTCCGCAGGCACGCGGATCGGCGCATCCGGGACCGAGCCGCGCGTACGGCGGCTACGTACGAAGAAGCAGACGTACACAGCCGCGCGCATGCCATGTCGGATACGTAGAAGAAGGCGGAGGACGTGCGGAGGAACCGTACGTGATCCGCTTCGGCAGCACAGAGTTCTCTTAGCCCCAGGGGGAGTTCAGACCATGCGACCCATACGCCCGCCCTTCGCCGCTCGTCGTGGAGGGAGCGCGCGCCGCGGAACCTCCCCCGTGCTGGCCGCGATCGGTCTCGCCACGGCCCTGTCGTTGACCGCCACCGCCTGCGACACGGATGACACCGCCGCGAGCGCCGAGGCGTCCGCGTCCGCGCAGGGCAGTGAGGGTGACGGCAAGATCCAGATTCCGGACGACATCAAGGACAAGCTCAAGGAACACGGGATCGATCTCGACAAGTGGCGGGACGGTGCCTGGAAGAACTGGGACAAGGACGACTGGCTGCGCGAGGCCGAGGACTACGTCAACCCGATCATCGAGGACCTGTGGAACCCGGACCGGATGCGGGACGCCGAGGAGCCGGAGAAGGAGGTCGACGAGAACGACCTCACCGGTGACCAGGGCGTGACCGACCCGACGCCGGAGTCCGTCGAGGCGGCGGCCGTGCCGGCGAAGTACCACGACGCGATGCCCGAGGCGGGCAAGGTGTTCTTCGACGCGCCCGAGGGCACGATGGTCTGCTCGGCGACGGTGGTCCAGGACCCGGCCAACCCGGGCAAGTCCAACCTCGTGTGGACCGCCGGGCACTGTGTGCACGCGGGCAAGTCCGGCGGCTGGTTCCGCAACATCGCCTTCGTGCCCTCCTACAACGACGGTGGGCTGTCGGCGACGGAGCTGCAGACGGCGACCAAGGAGGAGGTCGCGCCGTACGGGGTCTGGTGGGGCGACTGGGCGCAGACCTCGGACCAGTGGATCGAGCAGGGCGGTCAGACCGGTGGTGACGGAGCGCCGTACGACTTCGCGGTGATCCATGTGACGCCGGAGGACGGCACCGGCAAGTCCCTTGAGGAGACGGTCGGTTCGGCGCTGCCGGTGGACTTCGACGCGCCGGCCGTGCCGAAGGTGGAGAGCATCACCGCGACGGGTTACCCGGCCGGGGCACCGTACGACGGCGAGCTGATGTACCAGTGCACGGACAAGCCGGGGCGGCTCTCGCTCGTCGAGTCCGACCCGACGATGTACCGCATCGGCTGCACCATGACCGGCGGTTCGTCCGGCGGCGGTTGGGTGGCGACGGGGTCGAACGGCGAGCCCGCGCTGGTGTCCAACACCTCCATCGGCCCGGTGAGCGCGGGCTGGCTGGCCGGTCCTCGGCTGGGCGAGGAGGCCGAGGGCGTGTACAAGGCGGTGAGCGACAAGTTCGCTCAGTGAGGGACGCGTTGGTGGCGGGGCGCGCGGAATTCTTCGCCGCACGCCCTGCGCCGGTCCCCTGGCGCCCCCGCATAGTGGGGGTGACACACGGAGAAGTCCGACGGGGGTCGAGAACCATGCGTTTCTCATATCGGCGGCACCACCGGCCGGCCGCCACCGGACTCGTCGTGGTCCTCGCGCTGACCGCGACCGCCTGTGCCCCGGACGACGGCGGGGCGGGCGACAAGCCCGGCTCCGCCGCGTCCGCCACCGCCGACAAGGACGGCGACGGCATTCCGGACGTTCTCGCCGACAAGCTCCGAGAGCTCGGCATCGACATGGACGACTGGAAGGACGGCGGTTGGAAGGACTGGGACCGGGACAAGTGGCTGGGTGAGGCCAGGGACTTCGTCAACCCGGTGATCGAGGATCTGTGGGACGCCGAGCGGATGCGTGCGGCCCAGGACCCGGGGAAGACGGTCTCGGTCCGGGACGCCGCCACCGACCAGGGGGTCAGTGACCCGACGCCCGTGCCCGTCGAAGCCGAGGCGGAGACGACCCCGTACCACGAGAGCGCGGGCCCGGTGGGGAAGATCTTTTTCGACTCCCCCGAGGGCTCGATGGTCTGTTCCGGAACGGTCGTGTCCGATGTGAACCATCCGGGGAAGTCCAACCTGGTCTGGACGGCCGGCCATTGTGTGCACGCCGGTGGTGGCGGTGGCTGGTATCGCAACATCATGTTCGTCCCGGCCTACAACGACCTCGGCAAGTCCGAGGACGAGTTGGCGGCGGGCGCCTCGGCCGAGGAGATCGCGCCGTACGGCCAGTGGTGGGCCGACTGGGCCGCGACCTCGGACGAGTGGATCGCCGGTGGCTCCGAGGAGGGCGGCGCCGGAGCGCCGTACGACTACGCGGTGCTGCATGTGCGGCCCGAGTCGGGCTCCGAGTCCCTGGAGGAGGCCGTCGGTACGGCTCTGGCCGTGGACTTCTCCGCACCGTCCGCCACCGAGGTCGACGCGATGGGAGCCTGGGGCTATCCGGCGGCTCCCCCGTACAACGGACTGAACATGTTCCGGTGCGTCGACAGGCCCGGGAGGCTCTCCCTCGACCCGACGCTGCCGACGATGTACCGCATCGGCTGCACCATGACCGGCGGTTCCTCGGGCGGCGGCTGGTTCCGCGTGGTCGACGGCGAGCCCCGGCTCGTGTCGAACACCTCGATCGGCCCGGCCGACAACACCTGGCTCGCCGGACCGCAGCTGGGCAAGGGCGCCCGGGCGCTGTACGACGGCATGAGCGCGATGTACGGCGGTCGCTGATGGCGGGACGCCAGCGGGCGATCGGTGACAGCGGCACGCTCAGCGGGCGATCGCCGACCGACGGACGCTGATCGCTGCCTGCCACTCCGTCATCCGGTGGCTAGCCGCCCCGCACGGGACACCGCGAAGGCCCGCTCCTCGGCAGAGGACGCGGGCCTTCGGGAGGCCGGCTCAGCGAACCGCTCGCGCGGCCGCCGACGCCATCAAGGTCACCTGCGCCTGGCGTCAGCCCGTCGTCGCCGGGACGTACGGTGCCAGGTCGGCGGCCAGCTCCTCGTGGACCCGGGCCTTGAGCAGGGTGCCCTCCGGGGTGTGCTCCTCGGAGATCACCTCGCCCTCGGTGTGGGCGCGGGCGACGAGCTTGCCATGGGTGTACGGCACGAGCGCCTCGATCTCGACCGAGGGTCGGGGCAGCTCGCTGTCGATCAGTGCGAGCAGTTCGGCGATGCCCTCACCCGTGCGGGCCGAGACCGCGATGGAGCGCTTCTCGATTCGCAGCAGCCGCTGAAGGGTCAGCGGGTCGGCCGCGTCCGCCTTGTTGATCACCACGATCTCGGGCACGTCGGTCGCGCCCACGTCGCGGATGACCTCGCGTACGGCGGCCAGCTGCTCGTCCGGCGCCGGGTGCGAACCGTCGACCACGTGCAGGATCAGGTCGGACTCGCCGACCTCCTCCATCGTGGAGCGGAACGCCTCGACGAGGTGGTGCGGCAGATGGCGTACGAAGCCGACGGTGTCCGCCAGCGTGTACAGCCGCCCGCTCGGGGTCTCGGCCCGGCGCACGGTCGGGTCGAGGGTCGCGAACAGCGCGTTCTCGACGAGGACGCCCGCGCCCGTCAGACGGTTGAGCAGGGAGGACTTGCCGGCGTTGGTGTAGCCCGCGATGGCGACCGAGGGCACCTTGTGGCGCTTTCGCTCCTGGCGCTTGATCTCGCGGCCGGTCTTCATCTCCGCGATCTCCCGGCGCATCTTCGCCATCTTCTCGCGGATACGACGCCGGTCCGTCTCGATCTTGGTCTCACCGGGGCCACGGGTGGCGAGGCCGCCGCCCTTGCCACCGCCCATCTGCCGGGACAGCGACTGACCCCAGCCTCGCAGCCGCGGCAGCATGTACTGCATCTGCGCGAGCGCGACCTGCGCCTTGCCCTCTCGGGACTTGGCGTGCTGGGCGAAGATGTCGAGGATCAGGGCCGTACGGTCGATGACCTTGACCTTGACGACGTCTTCGAGGTGGATGAGCTGCCCCGGGCTCAGCTCACCGTCGCAGATGACGGTGTCGGCGCCCGATTCGAGCACGATGTCACGCAGTTCGTCGGCCTTGCCGGAGCCGATGTACGTGGCCGCGTCGGGCTTGTCGCGGCGCTGGATCACTCCGTCCAGCACGAGCGCGCCCGCCGTCTCGGCGAGGGCGGCCAGCTCGGCCAGGGAGTTCTCCGCGTCCCGTACCGTGCCCGAGGTCCAGACGCCGACGAGGACGACACGCTCCAGGCGGAGCTGTCGGTACTCGACCTCGGTGACGTCCTCGAGTTCGGTGGAGAGGCCCGCCACTCGGCGCAGGGCCGCGCGCTCGGAGCGGTCGAACTGGTCGCCGTCCCGCTCGCTGTCGATCTCGAAGCTCCAGGCGACGTCCTCTTCCATCAGGGCATCGGCCCGAAGTCCTTCGGGGTTGTTCTGCGCGAAGGCGCGCTGTGCGGCCTGGGAAGGGGATGAAGAGGAGGTCATTGGGTCCTTACGTGTCTGGGGAAACCGGAGTGGTGACGGACCGCGATCCGTCACTGGCGACAACGCCCGGGCCGTCCCGGGGATTCCCGGAACCGGCCTCGGCCGACCCTGAGCCTGCCCCTAGGGGACATGCCCGTCACCGGATCGGGTGTGGGCCGCGCCGCCGACCCGAAGATGGTCGCACGGCACGCCCCGTCTCGTCACGCGGGTTATTCCCCGGGGACCGCCGGGTGATGCCCGGCATGCACATGGCCTCCCGGACCGTGCCCGTGCGGTCCCTGTAGCCCCTGTGGCCCCTGTAGCCCCTGCGGGCGCGGTGCCCCTTGAGCACCGAGCCCCCTGCCCTGCTGCCTCTTCACCGACGCCTGGGCGGCCGCAGGGGCAGCCGACTTCCAGTCCGGGTGCCCCGGCATAGGCGGGGTCTTCTCCCCGTACAGCCAGGCGTGGAAGAACGCGCTCAGGTCGCGCCCGGTCAGCGTGGAGGCGAGTCGCTGGAAGTCGGCGGTGGAGGCGACGCCGTCGCGGTGGAGGGTGACCCAGGTCCGCTGGAGGCGTTCGAAGGCGGGGCGGCCGATCTCCTGGCGCAGGGCGTACAGGAAGAGCGCGGCCCCGTCGTAGACGTTGGCCCGGAAGATGCCGATCTTCTGGCCGTTCTTGGGCTCCTTGGGCGCCGCGGGCGGTCCCCCGGCGACGCGCCAGCGGTCGGAGGCGCTGTAGGCGGCCTTCATACGGTCCGCCATGGGCCGTCGGGCCGTCTCCTCGGCGTACAGGGCCTCGTACCAGGTGGCGTGTCCCTCGTTGAGCCACAGGTCGGACCAGGTGCGGGGGCTGACGCTGTTGCCGAACCACTGGTGGGCCAGTTCGTGCACCATGATCGACTCGACGTACCACTTCGGGTACTCGGGGCGCGTGAACAGCTCTCTCTCGAAGAGAGAGAGCGTCTGTGTCTCCAGTTCGAACCCGGTCTGCGCCTCGGCGATCAGCACGCCGTACGTCTCGAAGGGGTAGCGCCCGACCTTGTCCTCCATCCACTGGATCTGGGCCGGTGTCTTCTTCAGCCATGGTTCGAGCTTCTCGCGGTCCTTCTCCGGGACCACGTCCCGCACCGGCAGGCCGTGCGGTCCGGCCCGGTGCAGTACGGCGGAGCGGCCGATGGAGATCTGGGCCAGTTCGGTGGCCATGGGGTGCTCGGTGCGGTACGTCCAGGTGGTGGTCCCCAAGGTGCTGTCCTTGCCGGTGGCCAGGCCGTTGGAGACGGCCGTGTAGCCGTCGGGGGCGGTGACGCGGACGGTGAACATGGCCTTGTCGGAGGGGTGGTCATTGCACGGGAACACCACATGGGCGGCGTCGGCCTGGTTGGCCATGGCGAGCCCGTCTGCGGTCCGCAGCCAGCCGCCCTCCACTCCGCCGCTGTACACGGGGTCGCTGGTGTGCCGCACGGTGATGCGCACCGAGCTGCCCTCCGGGAGGGCCTCCTTGGGTGTGATCACCAGGTCCTCGCCGGCGTTGGTGAAGGCGGCGGGTGCCCCGTCGACCTCGACCGACCGCACCGTTCCGTGTGTGAAGTCAAGATTGATCAGTTCGAGCGGAGCTGTGGTCCGGGCGTCGATCGTGGTGACCGCTGTGAGCGGCTGTCGGTTGCTGCCTGGGTAGGTGAAGGCGAGGTCGTACGACCGCACGTCGTAGCCCGGGTTGCCGAGGTGGGGGAAGAGCCGGTCGCCGATGCCGAGGGGTACGGCCGGTGAGGGCGCGCTCGCGGCGATCAGGCAGACGGAGACGGCGGAGGCGAGCAGCGCGGCCTTGGTGCGGCCGGTCCTGGAGGCCAGGGCGAGGGGCGTACGGCGGGCGCTGGAGGGTGGGGTGAGCGGCATGGATCACCGCTACCAGCGAGCCTTCGTATCGCGCCGCCGACGCGCAGCGGGCCCACTCGAACGAGGCCCTGCGGGGCCGCCCGCCGGCCTCGGAACACGGCCCTCCGGGTGGTCTCCGTGCCCGGCGCGGGTCCGTCGCCGCCTTCCGGCCCCGAGGGCTGGTAGCGAGCGCTCCCTCGGCCGACGTCCGGCCCGAGGACTCATAACGAGCGCTCCCTCGGCCGACGTCCGCCCAGAGGACTCATGGCGAGCCACCCCTCGCCGCCGTCCCGGAGGGTTCGCACGGGCCCTCCGGGTGACCCCGAAGGGGCCGCCCCGGTCTCACCGTGACGCGGTCGCCGCCTGGTGCTGGGCCCGGCCGACGTCGTACACGCCCGGAACGTTCCGCATGGCGCGCATGAGGCCCGGGAGGTGGGCGGCGTCCGGGAGTTGCAGCGTGTAGGTGTGGCGGACGTGCTGCTGGGTCGGGGGTTCGACGGTGGCCGAGACAATGGCGACGCCTTCCAGGGCGATGGCCTCGGTGAGGTCGGCGAGGAGGTGGGGGCGCTGGAAGGATTCGGCGACCAGGGTGACCCGGAACTCGGTGGTCTCCCCCCAGCGCACATCGACCGCCGCGCGCCCCAGGCCCTTCATGCGCGCCACGGCGGCGCACTCGACGCGGTGCACGGTGACCACTCCCCCGCGCACGGCGAAGCCGGTGACCTCGTCGGGCGGTACGGGCGTGCAGCAGCCGGCGAGGCGGACGTGCGCGCCGGGACGGTCGACGACGACCGCGGCGTTGGTGGCCCCGGCGGTGGCGGGCGGCTCGCCGGGGGTGGGGCGGGGAGCCGGGGTCTCGTCCTTGCGCTCGGCGGTGAGGGCTTCCTCCTCGTCGGCGGCGGGCTGGGGGTGGGTGGAGAGCCAGCGCTGGATGGCGATGCGCGCGGCGGGGGTGTGGGCGTGCTCCAGCCATTCCCGGGAGGGCTCGGAGGCGGGGTCCTGGCCCATGAGGAGCTGGACGGTGTCGCCGTCCTTCAGGACCGTGCTCAGGGTCGCGAGACGGCCGTTGACGCGGGCGCCGATGCAGGCGTGCCCGTCCTCGCCGTACTGGGCGTACGCGGCGTCCACGCAACTGGCGCCCTCGGGGAGCCCCAACGCGCCCCCGTCGGGCCGGAAGACGGTGATCTCGCGGTCCTGGGCGAGGTCCTCGCGCAGGCTCGACCAGAACATGTCGGTGTCCGGCGCGGCCTCCTGCCAGTCGAGGAGCCGGGAGAGCCAGCCGGGGCGCGTGGGATCGACGCGCTCCCCCTCGGCGCCGGAACCCTGACCGCCGGAACTCTGACCGCCGGCCCCCTCTCCGTCGGCCCGCTCGCCGTCGGTCTGCTCCTCCGCGGGAGGCGCGTAGGGATTGCCCAGGGCGACGACGCCGGCCTCGGCGACCTTGTGCATCTGGTGGGTGCGGATGAGGACTTCGGCGACCTGTCCGTCCTCGCGGGCGACGGCCGTGTGCAGCGACTGGTAGAGGTTGAACTTCGGTACGGCGATGAAGTCCTTGAACTCCGAGACGACGGGCGTCAGACAGGTGTGCAACTCGCCGAGGACGGCGTAGCAGTCGGCGTCCTCGGCCACGAGCACCAGCAGGCGCCCGAAGTCGGTGCCGCGCAGTCGTCCGCGTTTTCGGGACACGCGGTGCACGGAGACGAAGTGGCGTGGCCGGATGACGACTTCGGCCTGGATTCCGGCCTCGCGCAGCACTCCGCGCACGTCGTCGGCGGTCGCGGCGAGCGGGTCGTTGTCCTGGGCCGCGTTGTCGACGATGAGTTCGCGGGTGTGCTCGTACTCCTCGGGGTGGAGGATCGCGAAGACGAGGTCCTCCAGCTCGGTCTTGAGCGCCTGGACGCCGAGGCGTTCGGCGAGGGGGATGAGGACGTCCTTGGTGACCTTGGCGATGCGTTCCTGCTTCTCGGGGCGCATCACTCCGAGGGTGCGCATGTTGTGCAGGCGGTCGGCGAGTTTGATCGACATCACGCGGACGTCGTTGCCGGTGGCGACGAGCATCTTGCGGAAGGTCTCGGGCTCGGCGGCGGCGCCGTAGTCGACCTTCTCCAACTTGGTGACGCCGTCGACGAGATAGCGCACCTCCTCACCGAACTGCTCGCGCACCTGATCGAGCGTCACATCGGTGTCCTCGACGGTGTCGTGGAGCAGGGACGCCGTCAGGGTCGTGGTCTCCGCGCCGAGTTCGGCGAGGATCAGCGTCACGGCGAGGGGGTGGGTGATGTACGGCTCGCCGCTCTTGCGCATCTGGCCGCGGTGCGAGGACTCCGCGAGGACATAGGCACGGCCCAGGATGTCGGGGTCGGCGTCGGGATGGTGGGCGCGGTGGGCCTCGACGACATGGCTGATGGCGTCGGGCAGACGGTCACGGGTCGTGGGGCCCAGGAGTGCGGCGCGGCCCAGACGGCGCAGGTCGATACGGGGTCGGCCCTTCCTGCGGTGCGCTGTGGGCGGCGCAGGGGCGGGCGTTACGGCGGGGTTCGTGGCCTCCGCGCTCATGGGCACCTCCGGCTGCGTTGACCGGCGGACGGGTGCCCCAGGGCGTGCGGCGGCTCGGGGTTTCGTGTCGTTCCCCCGTCCGTGCCGGTGCTTGATGCTACCGAGCCCACCACGCTCGTCCGACCGCCTCCCACCGAGCGTGAAACGGATCACCCATTCGAGGGAAGGTTCTGACGTTTACGGTTTCGAGCCACTACACCGGGGGCGTTCCGTGGATTCGAAACACTGAACGCCTTACTGACTTGGACAGTGACGGCGCCTCAGCTCCGGGCGCCGTCATGTCAAGCCTGACACCATCTCAACGTGCCACGTCTTCCAGCCACTTGGGATCGATCTCACCTTCGGCGACGATCACCGCGGGGCCGGTCATCTCGATCTCGCCGTCGGGTCGCTCGGTGATCACGAGGGTGCCGCCAGGCACGTCGACGGTGTAGGTGACCGGGGTGCCGGTCGCGGCCGGGTCGGCGCCGTCACGGCGGGCGGCGGCCACGGCGACCGCGCACGCGCCCGTGCCGCAGGAGCGGGTCTCCCCGGCGCCACGCTCATGGACGCGCATCGCGACATGACGGGGGCCCCGGTCGACGACGAACTCGACGTTGACCCCGTCCGGGTAGGCGGCGGCCGGGCTGAAGGGCGGCGGTGCGTACAGGTCGCCGGCGTCGGTGAGGTCGTCGACGAAGGCGACCGCGTGCGGGTTGCCCATGTTCACGTTCCGCGCGGGCCAGCTGCGCTCGCCGACGCTCACGGTGACGTCCCCTTCGGGGAAGCGCGCTCTGCCCATGCCGATGGTGATGTCGCCCGTGGCGGAGCCGCCGTCGGAGGCGGTCTTGGCGATGTGGACGGTCTTCACGCCCCCGCGCGTGGCGATGGCGAGGTCTCCCTCGGTGACGTGTCCGGCGTGCTGGAGGTACCGGGCGAAGACGCGGGCGCCGTTGCCGCACATCTCGGCGATCGAGCCGTCGCCGTTGCGGTAGTCCATGAACCACTCCGCCTCGGCGGCCATCTCCTCGGCCTCGGGGTGCGCGGCGGAGCGTACGACATGCAGCACGCCGTCGCCTCCGATGCCCGCGCGCCGGTCGCACAGGGCGGCGACGGCGGCCGGGGAGAGGTCGATGACGTTCTCGGGGTCCGGGACGATCACGAAGTCGTTCTCCGTGCCGTGACCCTTGAGGAAGGCGATCCGCGTGCTCATCCCTCGATCGTACGGGCTGGCTACGACAGCGCGTCGCCGGCCGGAGTCCGATGGCCGCCGGGCTCCTCGTCACGCGCCCGGCGGCGCGCCAAGCAGGTCGTGCGAAGTCAGCTGCGCCCCGAAGGGGCGCGGGGCTGTGTCGATGTGCGGCTCCGCCGCGTGGGCGCGACCAGCCAAGACGGCGCCGCAGACAAACGACTGCCCAGCGCGGTCCCGCGGCGGAGCCGCACAATCGGCGCTTCAAGCGGAGCGCTACCGCAGTCGGGCCACCCGCCACACCGCCAGTACGGCGATGGCGGCGACGACCAGGGCGTACGCGAGGGCCACGCGCCAGTCGGGGCGGCGGCCGGAGCCCTTCGGGGGCAGGCCGGGCCAGGTGTAGCCGACCTTGCGGGCGGCCATCATGCCCCAGCCGGCGGCGGTGGAGCAGATCAGCAGGCCGAGCATGGCGACCACGGCGCCGCCGTCACCGAACTCGAAGGCGAGCGGGAAGGCGAACATCAGGGAGCCGACCGCGGCGAGGCCCACGATGGGCGCGAGCTGCCACAGCCGCAGTCTGCGCTGCGGGCGCAACTCGACCTCGACCTCCGGCGCGGACATCTCGTCCGGTTCCGGTCCGTCGTCGCTCACACCGTCCGAAGGCTGGTCGTCGGGCCCGTCGGGGCTCAGCGGTTCGCCGTCGGGGTCCAGTGCGTACCCCTCGGTAACCAGCTGGTCCCCGTCTTCCGAGGTGCCCTGCTCCGTGCCTTGTGCGGTGTCGCGAGGGCCGGCCTCCATCGCCACGCGCCCTCCCAACTCGGACTCCACTTGGTCGATCGAAGCTCGATGATGGCACGCCCCCGCAGGCCCGGATGACCGCCGGGGCGACCCGATGCCATGACGTGATCAGGCTGTGACCGGTCGTTCGACCAACGCCAGTGCGGTCTGCGGGAGTTCCGTCAGGTCCGCGACACCTCCCTTGAGCCAATGCACCCTGGGGTCGCGTCTGAACCATGAATCCTGACGGCGCGCGAAGCGCTTGGTGGCACGCACGGTCTCGGCGAGCGCCTCGTCCATGGTGCACTGCCCGGAGAGCGCGGTGAGGACCTGCTGGTAGCCGAGCGCGCGCGACGCCGTACGCCCCTCACGCAACCCCTGCGCCTCCAGTGCACGCACTTCCTCGACCAGTCCGGCCTCCCACATCCGGTCGACCCGGCGTGCGATGCGCTCGTCGAGTTCGGGGCGTGCCACGTCGACGCCTATCTGGACGGTGTCGTAGACGGAGTCGTGGCCCGGGAGGTTGGCGGTGAAGGGCTTGCCGGTGATCTCGATCACTTCGAGGGCGCGGACGATACGACGGCCGTTGCTCGGCAGGATCGCCTGGGCGGCCTCGGGGTCGGCGGCGGCGAGCCGGGCGTGCAGGGCGCCGGAGCCGCGCAGCGACAGCTCCTCCTCCAGGCGGGCACGGACCTCGGGGTCGGTGCCGGGGAACTCCAGGTTGTCGACGGCCCCCCGGACGTACAGCCCGGAGCCGCCCACCAGGATCGGCCAGCGGCCCTCGGCGAGCAGGGCGTCGATACGGGCCCTGGCGAGCCGCTGGTACTCGGCGACGGAGGCGGCCTCCGTGACGTCCCAGATGTCCAGGAGGTGGTGCGGGACTCCGTGGCGCTCCTCGGGGGTCAGCTTGGCGGTGCCGATGTCCATCCCCCGGTAGAGCTGCATGGAGTCGGCGTTGACGACCTCGCCGCCGAGACGCTGGGCCAGGAAGACACCGAGATCGGACTTGCCCGCCGCGGTCGGCCCGACGACGGCGATGACCCGCGGGGCGGGAACTGCGCTACTCACCGCCCCAGTCTCGCAAATGTCGGGGCCACTTCTCGAACGGACTACGTGACGCTGCGCGACCGGGGTCGTTGCTGTTGCGAGTTCGTAGCGGCGGTGTGCGAGTGCCGGTGACCCGGCTGACGCAATCGGACGCTCCGGGAAGCGCGGGAATTAACCCGCATGAGTAGCATTGAGGTCGATATGGGCGTTTTTTCATTGTTCCGTCGAAAGGCAAAGGACACGGACGAGGCCGCCGCCGAGCCGACCGGCGAGACGGCCGCCGAGACCGAGGCGGAAGGGGTCGAGAAGACCGAGGACGGCGCCGAGGCCGAGACCACCAAGTCCATGACCCCCGAGACCTCCGGGACTTCCGAGGCCGCGGAATCCAAGGCCGCCGAGTCCGCGACCTCCGAGACCGACCTCGCGGAGAACGAGGCGTCCGAAGGCCGGGCGAGGGACAAGGCGAACAAGGCCGAAGCCGGCGCCGAGATCGAGGGCGAAGCCGAGGCGGCCGGTACGGCGGACGAGGTGGAGATCCCCAAGCAGCAGACCGCCGAACAGGCCGCCGACAACGAGGCCGGTGAGGGCGCCCGTAAGTAAGTCACCCGCGCGGGAAGGTGAACCATGGGTCTGAAGGATAATTTGAAATCCAAACTCTCCCCTGCCAAGGACAAGGTCTCGCACCTCGCTCAGAAGCACGAGGACCGGATTCACCACGGTCTCGACAGGGCCGCGCACGCGGTCGACAAGAGGACCAAGGGGAAGTACAGCGGCAAGATCCAGTCGGGCACGGGCAAGGCGAAGCACGCCATGGACCGACTCGCGCACAAGGAAGGCGAGGGTGGCGGCTCCACGCCCCCGACCCCACCGGGCGGGGCGACCCCACCGCCACCGCCTCCGGCTTCCTGAACACCTCACATCGACGGACGGCCGCGGAGCCATGGCGCTCCCGGCCGTCCGCCGTGTCCGGCCGCTCCGACGCGACGAGGGCCGCGCGACGTACGAGCTCCGGCGCGAGCCAAGGGCTACGAGGGCGACGCGAGCTGCGGAAGGCCGCGAAGAACTACGAGGGCTGCGACCAGGTCGCCACCAGGTAGCCGACGCCGTAGGGGGCGTCGTCGTACAGGAGGGTGCCGGTCAGGGATGTGTGCTCAGCGGCGCCCGCGAGGATCTGCCAGGGGGCGCGGCCGGAGGCCTTGAGTTCATGGGCCAGCACGGTGTCGAGGGTTTTGAGGGCGGCGATGTCGGCGGTGGCGAGCGCCTGAGCGATCCGGGCGTCGAAGCCGGCCGCGCGGTCGTCGAGATAGCCCGGGGCCTTCAGGGTGCGGCATGCGCTGGCGTCTCCCATCACGAGCAGGGCCACTCGCTCGGCCGATCCGGTGAGGTCCCTTCCGATGTGGATACAGCGCTCTGGGGCGAGATCCTTCGCCACGCCGAGACCGTGTACGGGGGCGCCGGACCAGTCGGCGCGGTCCAGCAGCCAGGCAGCCACCGCGAGGGAGGCGGGCAGCGTCGGTCCGGCGGGCGCCGCCTCCGGGGCCGGGCCCGCCCCGGTGGCTGGGCCGACGCCGGTCGCAGGGCCCGCGCCGGTGGCTGAGCCAGGGACGGTTGCAGGGCCAGGGACGGGTTCCGGGCTCGCGCCGGGGCCCGACCCCGCCGTACCGTCCCCGCGCCCCAGGCGGACGTCGAGGTCCACCCCGAAGCCCGTGAACGAGCCGCGCGCGCCCTCCTCGTACGCCCCGTTCTCCTCGGCGGGGCCCACGACCACCAGCCGGTCGGGGCGGGTGGCCGCGAGCGCGGCGAGCGCGTCGGCGCACGCGTCCCGCGCGGCGTCCAGCTCGGGCGCCGCCCCCGCGGCCACCTCGGGCACGAGCAAGGGCGGACAGGGGCAGACGGCGGCGGAGAGGAGCATGATCGGCAGGGTAATCCCACCGGGCCGGGCCCTGGGTAACGTTCCCGCTCGGCTCCCGGGCGGGTGCCATCCACGGAACCGTGCCGGATGCCGTCACACGACCGTGCGTCTCCGGCAGCGGTAGCCGGGGGCGTCAGTGACCGCCGCAGCCACCCGTGGCCACGGGCAGCGGCTCCGGGGCGCCGACCTTGGGCAGACCCAGCATCACACCCGCCGACTTCTCCTCCGGAGCTGTGTTCTCGACATTTCGCTTCTCCCAGGCGTCGCCCGCGCGGGTGCGGCGTACGTCGAGGACGGCGCCCTCGGCGAGGAGGTGGTGGGGGGCGGCGTAGGTGATCTCGACGGTGACGACGTCGCCGGGGCGGACCTCCTGTTCCGGCTTGGTGAAGTGGACCAGGCGGTTGTCGGGGGCGCGGCCGGAGAGGCGGCGGGTGGCGCCGTCCTTGCGGCCCTCGCCCTCGGCGACCATCAGTTCGAGGGTGCGGCCCACCTGCTTCTTGTTCTCCTCCCAGGAGATCTCCTCCTGGAGGGCGACGAGGCGCTCGTAGCGGGCCTGGACGACGTGCTTGGGGATCTGGTGGTCCATGGTCGCGGCCGGGGTGCCGGGGCGCTTGGAGTACTGGAAGGTGAAGGCGTTCGTGAAGCGGGCCTCGCGGACCACGTGCATGGTCTGCTCGAAGTCCTCGTCGGTCTCGCCGGGGAAGCCCACGATGATGTCGGTCGAGATCGCGGCGTCCGGCATCGCGGCACGGACCCTCTCGATGATCCCCAGGTAGCGGTCCTGGCGGTAGCTGCGGCGCATCGCTTTGAGGACCGTGTCCGAGCCGGACTGGAGCGGCATGTGGAGCTGCGGCATCACATTCGGCGTCTCGGCCATGGCGGCGATGACGTCGTCGGTGAAGTCGCGGGGGTGGGGAGACGTGAAGCGCACGCGCTCCAGGCCCTCGATCCCGCCGCAGGCCCGCAGCAGCTTGCCGAACGCCTGGCGGTCGCCGATGTCGCTGCCGTAGGCGTTGACGTTCTGGCCGAGCAGGGTGATCTCGGAGACGCCCTCGCCGACGAGGGCCTCGATCTCGGCGAGGATGTCGCCCGTGCGGCGGTCCTTCTCCTTGCCGCGCAGCGCCGGGACGATGCAGAACGTGCAGGTGTTGTTGCAGCCGACGGAGATGGAGACCCAGGCGGCGTAGGCGCTCTCGCGGCGGGTCGGCAGCGTGGAGGGGAATGCCTCCAGGGACTCGGCGATCTCGACCTGGGCCTCGTCCTGGACGCGGGCGCGCTCCAGCAGGACGGGCAGCTTGCCGATGTTGTGCGTGCCGAAGACCACGTCCACCCAGGGCGCCTTCTTCACGATGGTGTCGCGGTCCTTCTGGGCCAGACAGCCGCCGACCGCGATCTGCATACCGGGGCGACCCGCCTTGATGGGGGCGAGCCGGCCGAGGTTGCCGTAGAGGCGGTTGTCGGCGTTCTCGCGTACGGCGCAGGTGTTGAACACGACGACGTCGGCGTTCCCCTCGCCGCCGCCCTCGGGCGCGCGCACATATCCGGCCTCCTCCAGGAGCCCGGACAGGCGTTCGGAGTCGTGAACGTTCATTTGACACCCATAGGTGCGTACTTCGTATGTCTTGGATGATCGAACGTCCACTGCCGGGCTCCGGTCGCTGCTGCTGGTCATGGGCCAAGGGTAGGCCGTCCAGGGAAATGCGCCGCCCCGTGCGGTTCCGGGGACGCGGAGCCGCCGACCGGCGGCCGGCTCACCGCCGACATGCCTCAGCAGCTGCTCCCTTTCCGCGGCCTGAGGTCGGCAGCGGACTGGCTGCCGTCGTTGCCCGTGATGGGGAGCGTGACCGGGTTGGTGCCGACGGACAGGTACTCAAGCCGGTCGCCAGAGCTTGGGCCTTGGCAGCACAGTCGCACGCGGAACCGGCACCGTAGCCGCGGCCCGCGACGATGGCCGTGTACGTGTGGCCGCCCGGACCCGGCCGCCCGTCGAGCAGCAGGTTGGTGACCTCCGGGTCGGTGAAGGCGCCGCGCAGCGATGACCTCGTGGTTGCTGCGGCGGGTGGAGTACTTGTTCAGGTCGCGGCGGGGGACGCCCCGCTCGGTCAACCGGTGGTCGGCCACTCTGGGGGGATGTGGTCGGCGATTCGGGCGGCCACCACGCGCCGTGCGTCCAAGCGGAATCCGTCGATCGTGTAGGCGTACGGCAGATGCGAGTGGAAGGCGATGTGCAGGGGACCGGCCATCTCCCGCGTGGCGACTCACGACTGCGGCCCCAGGGACCGCTTCCCGGAGTCCACGTCCAGGGTCCGCCGCGTCACCTCCCGTATGTCCGAGCGTGTGAGCCTGATCGTCTGGGGCGGGTTCCCCGGTGAGCACGAGGGGGTCCATCCCGTCGAGTTGGCGCGCGAACTCGGGGTGGACGACCGCGTGTACTTCTGCGGCTGGCGCGGACACGACGATCTCGCCGAGGCTCTGCCCGCAGTCGACGCGCTCGTCGTTCCCCCGGTCAACGAGTCCTTCGGGCTGATGTACCTAGAGGCGATGGCCAGCGATGTGCCGGTGGCGGCCACCCGCACCGGCGGGCCCGTGGACTTCGTGGTCGACCACGGCGATTCGGCCAACGGTTGGCTTGTCCCGCCGGATGACGACGCCGTGCTTGAAGCTCATCTGGTGGAGATCATCGGGGACGGGGCGGAGCGCCGACGCCGGGGGCGAACGCCCTGCGCCGAGCCGTCGACGGATTCTCGTGGCACTCCGTCGCACGGCGTTATCGTGATCCATTCGCCGAGGCGCGTGCCGAAGGCGGACGGCGCCCCGCATCGCCGGATGCGCGGCTCGGACCGTCCGATGGCCTGGCCCTGCCCGACGCCCCCGGAGTCACGACACAAGGAGTTCGCCTGTGACCACCATTCGCAAGGCCGTTATCGCCGCCGCAGGACTGGGTACGCGCATGTTCCCGATCACGAAGGTGATCGAGAAGGCGATGCTGCCGATCGGCCGCCGGCCGACGATCGACTACATCGTGCGCGAGTGCGCTTCCGCCGGGGTGGAAGAGATCGCGATCGTGGTACGCAAGGGCAGCACGCAGATCCAGCGGTACTACGGCGACGACAGCGAGCTGCGCGCCCTGCTGAGCCGGCGCGGATGGGCGGAGAAGGCGCGCGCGCTCGACGAGATCGGCTCAGTCCCGTCGATCACCTACATCGAGCAGTCCCTGGAGGACAGCTATGGCACCGCCCTGCCGGTGATGCTCGCGAAGGACTTCATCGCCGGGGACAGTTTCTTCTTCCTCTCCAGCGACGACCTTCTCGTGGACGAGCCGGGCCGGTCCACCCTGGCGGAACTGGGGCGCGACGCCGAAGGCGGGTACGCGCTTGTGGGCCAGCCCGTGGCCAAGACGTCCCTGGAGCGTTACGGCCGCCTCCGTACGACCGAGACCGACGGACGGCTGTTGCTGACCGATCTCATCGAGAAGGACAGCAGCCTCCTCGACGGCGACCAGGCTCTGATCAACATCAGCAGGTACGCCTTCCCCGCCGGCTACCTCTCGGTTCTCGCCGCGGTGGCCGAGCACGAGGAGTCGGGGGAATACCGACTCACCGACGGGCTGCTGGAAGTCGTCCGTTCTCAGCCGGTCACCGTGACCGTCAGCCGCTGCAGCTACTACGACCTCGGCAGCGCACAGGGTCTGGCCGAAGCCTCCCAGCGGGTCGTCGGCGACTAGCACTTCACGGACAGCACGCCACCCATTCAAGGTGCCATCGTGGATACACCGGTTGAGACCAATCTGGCCCTGCTCACGCTCGTCCTCGGGGCTGCGGCCGCTACGCCATCATCGGCCTGCCCGACGTGCTTGCGATCAGCCGGTCCTGGCTCACGGCTCACCTCAGCCCGGAGCAGCTCGCCAAGGTCGAGTTCGTCGACGCCATGGACACCGACGCGCTGGCCTCGTTCGCCGGCACCAAGGCGGATGTCGTCGTGTCGACGTTCGCGTTGACCGGGATGCCCGGCGCCATGCGTCGGTGGTACGCGGCTTTCGTGCAGAGCAAGGCCGAAGCTTTCTACGTCGTCGGGCAGCGCACCTTCAAGGGCGCAATGTGGGCCGGACCGGCTGCAAAGCCCACCCGACCGAAATGTGCGGGCCGGACACTCCACACGTGATCACAAACGTGGCTACGCCACGCCCCCTGCGCACACCGCCGAAAACGCCGTGTCGGGCGACAGGCCTCGGGCCGGTCATCGCGCCTCGCACACCAGCTTGGACCGCGTCGCTCGCACCGCGTCCCGAACCCGTTCCGGGTTGCCCCGAACAAATGAAGAAGTGAAAGTGCCGACCCGTAGGTGCGGATTTCACAACTCTTGGGTGCGGGAACGTCCACTGCGAGGCTCCGGTCGCTGCCACTGGTCATGAATGTCGCTGCCGCTGGTCATGAATCACGGGTAGGCGGTCTCCTCGGCACCCCGTCCCCGGTGTCCGGAGGCCGGCGTGCGTGCGGATCATTGGTGGAGACGCCCGCCGGTGACGGACCCTGGAGCCTCGACATGAACGACGCAGCCTCTGCCCCACCGCTCGACGAGGTGGATGTACTGATCGTCGGCGCGGGCATCTCCGGCCTCGGTGCCGCGTACCATCTGCGGCGCGATCTGCCGGGGAGGACCTACGCCGTGGTCGAGGCGCGCGACGCCATCGGCGGCACCTGGGATCTGCACCGCTACCCCGGCATTCGGTCGGACTCCGACCTGTACACGTTCGGCTACGAGTTCAAGCCCTGGAAGGGCGACGCGATCGCCACGGCCGACGCCATCCTCGCCTATCTGCGTGAGGTCGCGACCGAGAACGGCATCCACGACCACATCCGCTTCCGCACGAAGGTCGTCGCCGCGTCCTGGAGCACCGCCGAGGCGCGATGGACCGTCGACGTCGAGAACACCGCGACCGGCGAACGGGGCCGGATCAGGTGCGCCTGGCTGTTCTGCGCCACCGGCTACTACCGCTACGACCGGGGTTACGTTCCCGACTTCCCGGGCCGTGAGCGGTTCGAGCGGGCCGGTGGGCTCGTGGTCCACCCTCAGCACTGGCCGGAGGACCTCGACCACACCGGCAAGCGTGTCGTCGTCATCGGCAGCGGCGCGACCGCGGTCACCCTCGTGCCCGCGCTGTCCGGCCGCGCCCGCCACGTGACCATGCTGCAGCGCTCGCCCGGCTATGTCGTGCCGCTGGCGGCGAAGGACCGGATCGCGGCGGTCCTGTACAAGGTGCTTCCGGACCGGCGTGCCCATGCGATCATCCGCAGGAAGAATGTGCTGGTGCAACGCGCGGTCTGGCGATCGTGCCAGCGGTACCCGAAGGCGACGCGGCGGCTGATCCGCCGCACGAACGCCAGGAGACTGCCGGCCGGCTATCCGGTCGACGAGCACTTCAACCCGCGTTACGACCCGTGGGACCAGCGGCTGTGCATGGTTCCGGACGGCGACCTGTTCCGGGCCATCTCCTCGGGCCGGGCCTCGGTGGTGACCGACACCATCGAGACGTTCACCGCGAAGGGCATCCTACTCACCAGCGGAAAGCGTCTGGAGGCGGATGTCGTCGTGACGGCGACCGGCCTGAATCTGCAGTTGCTCGGCGGTATCGACCTCACCGTGGACGGCACCCCGGTCGACCTGTCCGAGAAGGTCGCGTTCAAGGGCATGATGCTCACCGATGTGCCGAACTTCGCGTTCTCCATCGGCTACACCAACTCGTCCTGGACGCTCAAGGTCGGCCTCCTGTGTGAGCACTTCGCCCGCTTGCTCGCGCACATGGACGCTTACGGGTACGACAGCTGTCACCCGGCCCTGCCGCCCGGCATGGAGACCCGGCCGTTGCTCGACTTCGAAGCCGGCTACGTCCTGCGTGCCCTGGACCGGCTGCCCAAGCAGGGCCCCGGCTTCCCGTGGCTCATGTCCCGGGACTACCTGGCCGACGTCAAGCTGCTGCGGCACGGGCCGGTCGCCGACCCCAACCTCCGCTTCGCGACGAACGCGGTACGACCGGCGAAGGCGTCGGCATGACCATCGGCGCCGCCCGCGCGTGGGGTGGGGTGGGCCTACATCGACCCCTGGACGACGGAGAGCACATTGCCGGCGGGGTCCGTGAACCAGGCGATCAGTGGGCCCTCACCTCGGAAGATGCCCTTCTCGTCGGTCTCGAACTGGTCGTACCGCTCGAAGGCCACGCCCTTGCGGGTCAGCTCGTCGACAGCCGCTTCGATGTCGTCTACGGGGAAGTTGAGGATGGTGAACGTCGCCGGGGTGTGGTCGGCCTTGGGGTAGACCATGATGTCCCGGTCCCCCGCGATGTGCAGGGCCAGGTAACCGTCCTCGTCGGACACCCGCAGCCCGAGTGTCTCGCCGTAGAACGTCCTCGCCGCGTCGAGGTCGTCCACCGAGAAGCCGCTGAACGCCTTCGTCGTACCGAACATGATCGCCTCCATGGGGATGCTTCCGGTTCCGGAAATGCGTCTACGACCAGTCTGGGCACGCGGGCAGGTCACGACCACGCGGGCAGGTCACGACCATGCGGGCCAGGCACGACAAGGGCGGTCCCGGCCGCCCCTCACCCCGTCCAGCCCTGCTCCCGCAGCACGCCGGCGATGTCCGGTGCCCGGTAGTGCTCCCCCTTGAGCACCTTGCCGTCGGCGCGGCGGGCGACGCGGCCTTCGGGGCCCAGCTTGGTCATGTTGGAGCGGTGGATCTCGGCGATCACGGCGTCGAGGTCGATGCCGTGGACCAGGGCGGTGCCGTACGCCACGTACACGACATCGGCCAGTTCGTGCGCCAGCCGGTCGAGCGGGCCCTCGATGGACACCTCGGCCACCTCCGCGGCCTCCTCCGCCAGCAACTCGCCCCGGTGGGCCGCCAGCTCGGGTGAGACCTCGGTGGGCGCGGTACGGGTGTCGAGCCCGAAGGCGTGGTGGAACTCGCGGACCAGACGGGCGGGAGAGGAACTCATCCGACGAGCCTATCGACCCACCGTCCCGCCCCTCCTCCCATCGACCCACTGCCCCACCCCTCCTCCCGTCGCTTCACTGCCCCGTCCCTCCTCCCACCACCCCGGCGCCCGCAAATCCCTCTGCGGCCTGGGCTTCTGATGCCTCATCAGTAGCAGGGGGGTGGTGCGGGCCACAGTGACCACGCTCCGTACGCTTCTTTGAGTCTTCAAGAACAACCCCGAACGATTGAGGACCGACAGTGAGCGTTCCCCCCACCCCTGCCCCCACTCCCACGCACCGCGCCAAGTCCCGGATGACCCGGCGAACGGTGCTCGGCGCCGCCGGCGCGGTCGCGGCGGGTGCCGTGATCACACCGACCGTGATGGCGACGACCGGCGACTCCGAGCCGACCTCGGCCGATTCCAACGGCTCGAACGGCTCGAACGGCACCGAGGCCGGTACGACGACCGAGACCTTCCCGAAGACCCGCAGCGAGGCCGCCACCGGTGAGACACCCGTCGAGACCGCCTTCCCGATCGCCTATGTGGGTGTCCGCTGGGGCGGCACCGACGGGACCGCCGGCGGCGGTATCCGACTGAAGGGCACCGACGGCGAGCAGGGCGCGTGGAAGGCGTTCGGCGAGGGCGACTGCTCGGTGGCCAACGGCGGCGGTCTGCTGATCGCGGCCGACCAGGCCTCCGGCTACGAACTCAAGGCACCCGACGGCGCCACCGGGCTGCGTTCGCTGGCGCTCGACACCTTGCACGGGCCCGGCCGCGACTTCGACGTGCCGTCCGACCCGACCCGGGTGCGGGGCGTCCAGTACCTCTCGCGGGCCGCGTGGGGCGCCGACGAGAAGCTCCGCTTCAAGGCGGACGGGACGGAGAACACGCCGACCGCGTACTACCCGTTCCAGACGATCACCGTGCACCACACCGCGGGCATCAACAACGACCCCGACCCGGCCGCCACGGTCCGCGCGATCTACCAGATGCACGCGATCACCAACGACTGGGGCGACATCGGCTACCACTTCCTCATCGACGAGCAGGGCCGTATCTACGAGGGCCGCTACTCCGGTGACGACGGGCTGCCCGCCCACGACGCCGAGGGCAAGGTGGTGACCGCCTTCCACGTCGGCGGCTTCAACTCCGGCAACCTCGGTATCGCGCTCCTCGGCAACCTCACCGAGCAGGCGCCGACGGAGGCCGCCCAGAGGGCGCTGACCCGTCTGGTGCGCGTCCTGGTCCGGCTGCACGGGGTCGACCCGCAGGCCCGTGTGACGTACACGAACCCGGTCAACGGCACGCAGAAGGAGGTCTCGGAGATCAGCGGTCACCGGGACTGGATGGCCACGGAGTGCCCCGGCGAGATCATGTACGCCGAGCTGGACCGCCTCCGCGAGACGGTGTCGAACGGCCGCTGACCGTTCCCCACGCACCGGTGCCGGGCCCCTGGACGACGGGCCCGGCACCGTGCACCGCCGCGCCGGCACCGCTCATCACCCCAGTGTTACGAGCCGGCACCGGATGGCCCCGGTCCTTTCGGCGGGTCCGGTGAACTGGCAGGATCTCGCGCATGGTCCAGGTACTCCCCCGCGTCGGCGGGCGTCGCGCGCTGCTCGGCTCGGCGGCCGCGCTGGTGGTCCTAGGGCTGCTGGCGTGGTGGCTGTGGCCCAGCCAGGAGCCCCCGAGCGGGACGATCACCCTCAGCACGGGACCCGACCGGGGCGTCTACCAGGCGTACGGCACCCGTCTGAAGAACGCGGTCGGCGAGGACATGCCCCGCCTGACGATCGATCTGGACGAGAGCAAGGGCTCCCAGATGAACGTCCAGCGCGTCGCCACCGGAGAGGCCGACTTCGCCATCGCCGCGGCCGACGCCGTGCAGACGTACCTCGACGAGGAACGGCCCGGTGCCGACAAGCTGCGCGGCCTCGCACGGCTGTACGACGACTATGTGCAGGTGGTCGTCCCCTTCACCTCGTCCATCCAGAGCATCGCGGATCTGAAGGGCAAGCGGGTGGCCGTGGGGCCCGAGGGCTCCGGCGTACGGCTGATAGCCGGGCGGGTCCTGGCGGCGGACGGGGTGGACATCGACAAGGACATCGACGCACGGCCCGACACCATCGGCACCAGCCCCGACGCGCTCCGCGACGGAAGCATCGACGCCTTCTTCTGGTCGGGCGGCCTGCCCACCAAGGGGCTGAGCGATCTGGCGGACACGGGCTACGAGTTCCGGTTCATCCCGATCGACGGCGACCTCGTGGCGCAACTGCACGACGAGGACGACTCGTTCATCCACTACCGGGCCTCCGTGATGCCCGCCGACGCCTACCCGGACGTCGCGGGCTCCTCCGTGCCCACCATCGCCGTGGCGAACCTGCTCATCACCCGCGCCGACATGGACCCCCGGCTGACGGAGTGGCTGACCCGCACGGTCATCAAGAGCCGGGACAACATCGGCCAGGAGGTACACGCGGCCCAGCTGGTGGACCTGCGCACCGCGATCTACACCGACCCCCTGCTGCTGCAGAAGGGCGCCAAGCGGTACTACCAGTCGGTCAAGCCGTAGGAGCGGGCTCACGGGCCCTGCGTGGCCGCCGGCCGCCCTCTCAGCCCATCGGAAGCCCCATCGCCCCATCCGGGCCCGGCCCCGCGGAACTCAGCCCAGCGGGCGTGCCCTGGGCACCGTCACCGTCACCTTCAGGCCGTGGGGCTCGTGGTGGGCGTACGCGATGGCGCCGCCGCCGGAGGCGATGAGGGCCCGGGAGATGGAGAGGCCGAGGCCCGAGCCCTTGATGTTCTGGTGGGCGGTGCTACGCCAGAAGCGGTCGCCGACGCGCTCCAGTTCCTCGTCGCTGAGGCCGGGCCCGCCGTCGGTGACGACGACCGTGGAGGACTGTCCGTTGGAGGCGACCTTGACCTCGACGGTCTCCCCGGCGGGCGTGAACTTCAGGGCGTTGTCGATGATCGCGTCGAGGGCGCTGGAGAGGGCGACCGGGTCGGCCCAGGCGGTGGTGGCCGGGCAGTCGCCGACCAGTCGTACGCCCTTGTCGTCGGCGACGGGCGACCAGGAGGCGACGCGTTCGGCGGTCAGTTCGCCGACGTCGGTGATCCTCAGGTCGGCCTCGGCGTGCTCGGCGAGCGCGAGGTCGAGGAGGTCGTCGAGGACCTGGGCGAGCCGCTTGCCCTCGGTGCGTACGGAGGCGATCTCCTCGTTGTCCTCGGGGAGTTCGAGGGCGAGGAGGTCGATGCGCAGCAGCAACGCGGCGAGCGGGTTGCGCAGTTGGTGCGAGGCGTCGGCGACGAAGGCACGCTGCTGTTCGAGCACGTCCTCGACGTTGTCGGCCATCTCGTTGAACGACCGTGCCAGCCGCCGGAGTTCGGGCGGTCCGCTGGCCACTGCGACCCGGGACTTCAGACGTCCGGAGGCGATGGAGTGGGTGGTGGCGTCGAGGACGCGTACGGGCTTGAGGACCCAGCCGGTCAGCTGGAGCGCGGCGCCCACGGCGAGGAGCATCGCGGCGAACTCACCCGCGGCGATCACCAGCCAGCCGCGCAGGATCTTGGAGCGCATCTGCCCGGTGGGCGAGTCGGTGACGACGACGGCGACGACATCACCGTCGCGGATGACCGGGGAGGCGACGACGAGCCGGCCGTTCTGCCAGGGCCACACCTGTTCGGGATCGTGCGGGCGGCGACCGAGCAGCGCCTCGTCGAAGGCAGCGAGGCCCTCGCCCTCCAGGGGCACGCCCCAGTCGTAGGGGGCCCTGGCCATGGGCGGCTGCTCCTCGGCGCGGTAGAAGACACCGGCCTTGATGCCGTACACCCGGAAGTACTGGTCGAGTTCGCGCTGGAGGGTCTCCTGGCGGCCGTCGGTGGAAGTGTCCGTACGGGAGTTGGGCGGGTCGGTGACGAACTGGGCGAGGGCCGCGAAGCGCGCCGTGTCGTCGATGCGGTCGACGACCACCTCCTGCTGTCGCGCCGCCGCGAGGCTCACCGCCAGCGGGATGCCGAGTGCCAGCAGCACGGCGGCCATCAGGACGATGAGCAGCGGAAGGAGACGAGTGCGCACGCCGGAACGCTACGGTGTCGGGGCCACCAGCCGGTAGCCGACCCCTCGCACCGTCTCGATCAGGGCGGGCATGCGCAGCTTGGACCGCAGGGAGGCGACATGGACTTCGAGGGTGCGCCCGGTCCCCTCCCAGCTGGTGCGCCACACCTCGCTGATGATCTGCTCCCGGCGGAAGACCACACCGGGCCGCTGGGCCAGCAGCGCGAGCAGATCGAACTCCTTGCGGGTCAGCTGGACGACCGTGCCGTCGACGCTGACCTGGCGGGTGGGCAGTTCGATGAGCACGGGCCCGAGGCGCAGTCCCGGCTCGCCGGGTGCGGTGGCCTCGTCGGGACCTCGGCGCCGGGCCACGGCGTGGATACGGGCGAGCAGTTCGCCGGTGTCGTACGGCTTGACCACGTAGTCGTCGGCGCCGAGGTTGAGGCCGTGGATGCGTGATCGCACGTCGGAGCGGGCGGTGACCATGATCACCGGGATGCTGGTGCGTTTGCGGATCTTGCCGCAGACCTCGTAGCCGTCCTGGTCGGGCAGGCCGAGGTCGAGCAGGACGACGCCGAAGCCGGCGCCCTCGGGGACGAGCGCCTGGAGGGCCTCCTCACCGCTGCGGGCATGTGTGACGTCGAAGCCGTGCCTGGTCAGGACCGCCGACAGGGCGGCCGCGACATGGTTGTCGTCCTCGACGAGGAGAAGCCTCATTCCGGCCCCCTCCGGTTCACTCGTTCGTACGTTCGGTCATTCATGGTGGCGCATGTGCCGGGCGGACGCCCATGGACCGGGCACATTGCCCGAAGGTCAGGCGATCGCCCGAGGGTCAGACGTACATCAGACGCCAGGCGTACATCAGACGCCAGGCGCCGGTGGACGTGCATCGGCCCCATCGGTCTTGCCCACGGCCATATCCACGGCACCTGCATGCGCGGTCTGCCCCTTGGAGTCACACTGATGAGTGAGGACGCCGTCAAGGCCGTACAGGTTCCCCGAGGGTTCCGTTACGCAGCCGGTACGCACCCCCGCGCAGCCATTACGTGCGGTGTTCGCCCGGCTACCAGATCGTTATGCTCAATTCTCGCTCAGATGTAATGACGCTGGTCGTCGGCGGTCACTACTGTCCTCCCGAAACCGAGGAGGACGGAGCCAGAAAGCGATGACCGAAGTTTCGGTGGCCAAGGACGCCGTGGCCGCGACCGATGATCTGGTCGTCCTGAAGAACGTCAACAAGCACTTCGGCGCGTTGCACGTACTCCAGGACATCGATCTGACCATCGCCAGGGGTGAGGTCGTCGTGGTGATCGGGCCCTCCGGGTCCGGCAAGTCCACCCTGTGCCGCACCATCAACAGGCTGGAGTCGATCGACTCCGGCGACATCCTGATCGACGGCAAGCCGCTTCCCGCCGAGGGCAAGGCGCTCGCGCGACTGCGGGCCGATGTCGGCATGGTGTTCCAGTCGTTCAATCTCTTCGCACACAAGACGGTGCTGGAGAACGTGATGCTGGGACAGATCAAGGTCCGCAAGGCCGACAAGAAGAAGGCCGAGGAGAAGGCCCGGAACCTGCTGGACCGGGTCGGCGTGGGCACCCAGGCGGACAAGTACCCCGCGCAGCTCTCGGGTGGTCAGCAGCAGCGTGTCGCGATCGCGCGGGCGCTGGCGATGGACCCGAAGGTCATGCTCTTCGACGAGCCGACCTCGGCCCTCGACCCCGAGATGATCAACGAGGTCCTGGAGGTCATGCAGCAGCTCGCCCGGGACGGCATGACCATGGTCGTGGTCACCCACGAGATGGGCTTCGCCCGTTCGGCGGCCAACCGGGTGGTCTTCATGGCGGACGGCCGCATCGTCGAAGAGGCTGTGCCGGACCAGTTCTTCAGCAATCCCCGCAGCGACCGGGCCAAGGACTTCCTCTCGAAGATCCTCCACCACTGACGACCGGCCGAGGCCGGCACCGGCCCATGGCACCCGCACCACGACGGTCCGCATCTCTTCATCAGCCAAAGGATGTTCACCATGAAGCTTCGCAAGGTCTCGGCCGCCGCGGCCACCGCTCTCGTCCTCGCCCTCACGGCCACTGCTTGTGGTGGTGACGACGGGAACGACAGCGGCTCGGACTCCGGTTCCAGCGGTGGCGGCAAGATCAAGGTCGGCATCAAGTACGACCAGCCCGGTCTCGGCCTGAAGGAGCCGGACGGCACCTTCTCCGGCTTCGACGTGGATGTGGCCACCTACGTGGCCAAGGAACTCGGTTACGAGGCCGACCAGATCGAGTTCATCGAAACCAAGAGCGCCGACCGTGAGAACGCGTTGGATCGCGGCGACGTCAAGTTCATCGCGGCCACCTACTCGATCAACGACGAGCGCGCGAAGCTGGTCGACTTCGCCGGTCCCTACCTGCTGGCCCACCAGGACCTGCTGGTCAAGACCGACGCGGACATCGCCAAGGGCGAAGACCTCAACGGCAAGAAGCTCTGCTCCGTGACCGGCTCCACCTCGGCGCAGAACGTCAAGGAGTCGATCGCTCCGAAGGCCCAGCTGAAGGAAAACGGCACCTACTCCGAGTGCATCGCCGGCCTGCAGAGCGGCGCTGTCGACGCCGTGACCACGGACGACTCGATCCTCGCCGGCTTCGCCTCCCAGGAGCAGTACAAGGGGCAGTTCAAGCTCGCGGGTCTGAAGCTCAGCAATGAGAACTACGGCATCGGTGTCAAGAAGGGCGACACTGCGACCGTGGACAAGATCAACGCCGCGCTGGAGAAGATGGTCAGCGACGGTTCCTGGGAGACCGCGGTCAAGGAGAACTTCGGCCCGGCCAACTACAAGAACGAGCCCGCCCCGAAGATCGGCGACATCGTCGAGTAGCGCGGGCATCCGCGACAAGCGCGGGTCATCAGGCGCGCCGCCGTCCGCCGCAAGGCGCGGTGCGGACGGCGGCGCGCCGCGCCTTCCACGTACGCACGTCACACACACCCGGAAGCGCGGGAGACAGTGTTCGACTTCCTTTCTAAATACGACGACCCGACCCTGTTGGGCGCCTTCTGGGTGACGATTCAGCTCACCCTGTTCTCAGCGATCGGCTCCCTGATCTGGGGAACCGTGCTGGCCGCCATGCGAGTAAGCCCCGTTCCCCTGATGCGCGGCTTCGGCACCGCCTATGTGAACATCGTGCGGAACATCCCCCTGACCGTCATCATCGTCTTCACCTCCCTCGGCCTCGCCGACATCTTCGGCATGACGATGGGCGCGCCGGACGACTTCGAGCTCCAGGGCTTCCGACTCGCCATTCTCGGCTTCGTCGCCTACACGGCGGCCTTCGTCTGCGAGGCGCTGCGTTCCGGCATCAACACCGTGCCCGTCGGCCAGGCCGAGGCCGCACGCGCCATCGGGCTGAGCTTCAGCCAAGTCCTGACGCTCATCGTGCTCCCCCAGGCGTTCCGCTCGGTCATCGGCCCTCTGGCCAACGTACTGATCGCACTGACCAAGAACACCACCGTGGCGGCGGCGATCGGTGTGGGAGAGGCCGCGCTCCTGATGAAGTCGATGATCGAGAAGGAGGCTCAGACCGTGCTCATCGCAGCCGTCTTCGCCTTCGGGTTCGTGGTACTGACCCTGCCCACCGGCCTGCTCCTCGGCTGGCTGAGCAAGCGACTGGCGGTGAAGCGATGAGTTCCGTTCTCTATGACGCCCCCGGCCCCAGGGCCAAACAGCGCAACGCGATCCTCACCGCGGTCTTCGTCGTGCTGCTCGCACTGCTCGTGTGGTGGGTCTGGAAGACGCTGGATGACAAGAAGCAGTTGGAGTGGAAGCTCTGGGAGCCGTTCACCACGTCCCAGGCGTGGACGACGTATCTGCTGCCGGGCCTCGCGGAGACGCTCAAGGCCGCAGGGCTGGCCATGGTGATCGCTCTTCCGCTGGGCGCACTGTTCGGTATCGCGCGCCTCTCCGACCACCGGTGGATCCGTATCCCGGCCGGTGCCGTGGTCGAGTTCTTCCGAGCGATCCCCGTACTGCTGTTGATGCTGTTCGCCTTCCAGTTCTACGTCCGCTCCACGAACCTCAGCAGCGATGTCCGGCCCCTCTACGCGGTCGTCACCGGCCTGGTGCTCTACAACGCCTCGGTCCTCGCCGAGGTCGTACGTGCCGGCATCCTCGCCCTTCCCAAGGGCCAGACGGAGGCCGCCAAGGCAATCGGCCTGCGCAAGGGCCAGACGATGAGCACCATCCTGCTGCCGCAGGCCGTCACCGTGATGCTGCCGGCCATCGTCAGCCAGCTCGTGGTCATCGTGAAGGACACCGCGCTCGGCGGCGTGATGCTGACCTTCCCCGAACTGCTCAACTCCCGCGGCACCTTGGCGGCCAACTACGCCAACGTCATCCCAAGCTTCGTCGTGGTGGCGATCATCTTCATCATCCTGAACTTCATCATTACCAGCTTCGCGAGCTGGCTGGAGGGACGGCTGAGGCGAGGCAAGAAGTCGACCGGCGCGGTGATTCCAGCAGCGGCGATCGGGGGCACGACGGCCACCGGCGGGGAAGGCGGCGGTGCGCCCGGCCTCCACACCTACGTCGAAAAGAAAGACATCTGACGATTAATCAGGTGACAACCGTCTTGGGTGTCCCTCAAATCAGTCCCCCGGAGGGGCAGTGGCGTGATCGCCACTGCCCCTCCATCGCATTCCAGGACCATCCGGAAGGCGGGCTGACCCCGGCTCCGCCAAGAAAGTCTTCGAAAACCAGCTACCCGACAGTGAGCCGAAGCTGGGGCCGTCTTCGGCAAACTGACCGCGAAGTCGACACCCTCCTGGTGATCGTGGACCGACCCGCCTCGATCCGCGCCCTCCGGCTGGCCGTCGCTCGCGATACGGGCCACAAGACCGCCTACCTGCCCGGACTTGCCATGCACCGGATCGCCGACCTGTTTCCGGGAGAGGCGAAGACCGACGCGAAGGACGCCGCAGTGATCGCAGATGCGGCCCGCGTGATGGCGCACACCCGACGCTCACTGGAACTGATCGACTGCGCAAAGCCAGCCGCCGCAGATCGTCGAAACCATCAGGCCCACGGCCCCAGACATCGTTGCCAGCACCTGCACCCTCGACCTCGTCATCCCGTCGCCGCTCCGCTCACTCATCGCCGTCCACGAGCAACGCCGGGCCCGGAATTCCACGTCGAGACCTTGCTGGGGGGGGGAACACCCTCTTTCCCCTGTTCTGACCTCGATGCCGGGGGTTGCGGCCAGGACCGCCGCCGTCCTGCTGGTCACCGCCGGCGACGGCACCTTCTACGAACACCGAACCCCACACCTCCGTTGACGAAAGATATAGAGGAGCCCCCCCGACCAGCCACTTCGACTACCAGTTATTCACCGCCCTGAGCGAGACCCTGAACGTCGCAGCGGCATCCTCGCGGCCACGGCCCTCGACCAACGCGGCCACGGCGCGCATCCGCAACGCTTCCTGTGCCGACGGCGACCAGTACCGGGCGTACGACCCGTTCACTTCAGAACCCAGCCGATTCGAGCCAATAGCATGATTGACGGGAAACGAGTCGACGAATTCTGGCCATCTTGCGGCGAAAACTATACGCACGAATTCAAGCCGTCGCACGACCGAAAATTAACGCCTCAGTCACCCTCAGCGGCTTCCCGTTCCAGACTTTCCTCTTTTCTTTCGATGTTCAGCGACACGAAGCTCAAATAACCCTCAGAATTTCAACCTCACGCTTGCCCGAGTCCCGTCAGACATGAAATCGTCATGAGCATGCAGAGGACGAAAATCTCTCTGCACGCAGGGGGAAGCACGGCATATAGACCAATGCCATGCCTCCTGCTTCTCGTCAGGCAAAGTCACGGACTTTTGCCGCAGAGAAAGTAGGTGAAGAAAGTTGCTGAAGAGCATTCACATTCGCCGGACAGTCGCCGCCCAGGCATTTGGAATATTACTGATCGGCATGGTGTCTATTGGCACCGGAGCTCCCGCATCAGCCTCTGACGTCAACATCATGGCGCGGCCCACCGGTTGCAACTATGAGGTCTGGGGTTCATGGGGAAGCGTCGCCAACTGCCGAAATCACAACGGCGGATCTTACCGAGCCCTCGTCAGATGCAAGTACCCGGAAGGGAAGGTGCATGCCCTGGTGGGCCCATGGAAGCAGACGGGAGATTCCCGAGCATACTGCCAGGGGGACTCCAAAGCGGTTTCCGCAGGAATCGAGACCCGAGTCTAGAAAGCGACCGGATCATTCGAGAAAGAAGCTGAGCATTGAAGAAGAAGCATTCGAGCATGCTTGCCGCCATGGGAATGGCAGCCTGTTTCACTCTCGGACTCCAGGGAACGGCAAATGCGGCCTCTACGGGACATGCATCAGTCTCGGGTGATGTGTCCATCATGGCCTGGCCGACCGGGTGCTCCAACGGCAAGTACGGAGAAGGCTGGGAGGCTCAGTGCCGTAACAGCAATGGCGGGCACTACAAGGCGACCGTGACGTGCAGTCCCGACAGCGGCGGCAAAGCGATCGTTCGCTATCCTTCGGTTTGGAAGTCCAAGGGACTTTCCATAGTCCACTGCCCACCGCTCACCTTTGTCGTGGGTGGCGGCATCATCACAAAGGCCAGTTAGCGGTTTCGTGATCTTGTGACGAGCCCCAGCTAGATCGGCAGGTCACCGCGTGATCATCGGGAACGTGTGGACTCCTGAAGATTATGCGGTGGCCGCAGGCCCAGCATGCTGGCCGGCGATGTCCGATCAGTCGTTGGCCTGGATCGCCGGGCGCTTCGCCAGACTTGAGCCTGCGAAACGGCCCGCACCTAACTGCTCGTGGCCGCTACTGAACGCAAGAGCGTTGGCCAGCCGCTACAACGGCTCATACGCTGTACCCACTCTGAGGCACACGCCATCCGCGCCTATGCCACGGAGTGCGTCAACGACTCCCGAGCGGGAGTCGTTCCTCAGCTCGGCAACCGAGCAGGGGGGCGCTGATCGTTCGTCGGACCCCACCCGCCCAGGCACTCCCCGATCCCGATCCGCATTCACGCGATGGCTCCCGCATGACACGACGCCCAGAGGCACGCTGTAGACATGGGAGAACATCTCAGGGCCAACGGCCCGACCGCCACTGCCTCCGTCACTTGACGCAAACCCCGGCAATGGGTTGCATACGTTCTGTGATCGTGCACCCTGCTCCAACTTCCTGTTCAGATACGTCCGCCAGGACACCGCTGCGGGCAGGGGGCGCCGCGCCGTGGACCCGGTGATCATCGTCGGGGCGGGGCCCGTGGGGCTCGCGCTCGCCCTCGCGTTGGCCCGCCAGGAAGTTCCGTCCGTGGTCCTCGACGAAGGACCCGGCAAGGACGAACAGCGGCTCGCACGAACAGCCGTACTACACGAGGACACCGCCGCCCTGCTGGAACGGTTGTCCGGTGTCCCTCTCACCGAGGCCGGCTTCCGCTGGACCGGTTGGCGGTCGATGCGCCGCAAGCAGCTGATGCGCCACGTACGGTTCGAGGCATTTGGCGAAACGCATCCTCAGATCGGTGCGGGAGGCCCTCGCAGCGGCACGGACGACACCGTCGAAGGCTCTGCCGATCTCCCGCCGCTCCACATCGCCCAGCACGTCCTGACCACCGCTCTGCGGGACGCCATCGCCGGCGAACGGCTCGTCAAGATCGCCGTGGAAAGCCGTGTCGACGCCATCGAACAGGAGACGTCCGGCGTCACGGCCCACACCCGCGGTCCCAAGAGCACATGGTGGCGCGGCAGTTACCTCGTCGGCTGCGACGGGCCGCGTTCAACGGTCCGCAAGCTCCAGGACATCCGCTTCCCCGGTCGCACGGCCGTGGAGCGCCACGCCGTGGCCGCGCTGCGCGCCGAACTCCCCTGGCCCGGAGAAGCGTTGCTGCACCGTATGCCGCCGTGGCGGACAACGGGCCCCTCCGGCGGCGAAGTGGCCGCTCGCCCGCTCAACGACGGTGTCTGGCGCCTCGACTGGCTCCTGCCCCCGGGCAAGGACCTGGTCACACCCGAACTCCTCGTCGCCCGTGTCCGCGAGACCCTCGCGGGCTGGACCGGCGGCTCCACGCCGCCGTACGACCTGCTGGACACCGGCGTGCACACCGTTCACCACCGGCTCGCCCGGCGTTGGCGGGTCGGGCGGGTCTTCCTCGCCGGGGACGCGGCGCATCTGCTCGGCGCACTCGGCACCCAGGGCCTCGACGAGGGCCTGCGGGACGCCGACAACCTCGCCTGGAAACTCGCCCTGGCCTGGCACCACGGCCCGCACGAGGCCCTGCTCGACAGCTACCAGACCGAGCGGCGCGCGGTCGTCGCCGCGCGCCTGCGCACCGCCGACCAGGTGCTGCCACTCCTGCGCGGCGGCAAAGGGCTGCGCTCGTACGTCCCCGGCTCGGGCCGGGGCCATGACGCGCTGCTCGCCGAAGGCCATCTGGGGCGCGGCCAACTGGGTGCGCCGGGGGCGTACACCGACTCACCGCTGATGCCCCCGCCCGCCGAGTCGGAGGCACCGGTCGACACCGAACCGGGCGCCCAGGTCGCGGACGTCCAAGTCACCGCCGAGGACGGCACGTTCGTCCAGCTGCGGGATCGGCTCGGGCGTGGAGCGCTGCTGGTGGTGCTGGTCGCGCCGGGTACGGGGGTGTGGGAGCGCAAGCACTGGGTGAGCGCCGGTATCATGCCCCGGCTCGCGGCCGCCGTGTCCGCCCTCCCGCACTCCGCCGAGCTCCTGGTCGCCGAGAGCTACCCCGGGGCCGCCGCCCACACCGTCCTCCTCGTCCGCCCCGACGGCCACCTCGTCACCGCGCTCACCGGGGTACGCCCGACCGACCTGTACGCGGCGGCCGAGGCCACGCTCGGCGGGGCGAGGCAACAGCCCGAGACGACCGAGGCGACCGAGGCGACGGCTGGGTCACGCTCGGGGTGAGGGAGGCGCCGGGTGGTGGAGTGCGCCGCCATGCGGCACAGTCTTCCGCGGTGCGGGCCGGGGCCAGGGGCGCGCGGGGACGAACGCGCACTCCCGGAGCGCCTGTTCTCGAAGCGCGCACTCCCGGAGCGTCCCCTTGCCGGATCGCGCACTCCGAGACTCGATCACTCCACGCTCGAACTGCTCTCGATCAACCGTTCTCGGATCGGCCGTCACTGTGTGTCCACATGTTTACGGTCAGTTGACCGTTCCTCGCGGTCATGGTGTACTCCGGTCCGTGACCGACACCTCTACACGCCTGTGGCGGAGGGTCCATATGGACCTCCTCCGCTATGCGGGCTGCGTGTGTCGTCCGTCCTGCTGAATTCGCCACCCTCACTTCCCGCGCGCACCGCCCATGGGCCTGCGCGCGCCCACCGCGAACGCACTTCAGGACGGTACCCGTGTCTGTGTCCCCGCCCCCCTCCCCCGCCCCCTCGGGCCCAGCCTCCGCTCACCCCGCCTCCGCACCAGCCGCCCCGGCCCCGTCCCAAGCCGAACTGCTTGACTTCGTACGCCGTGTCGCCGCCGACGCCGAGCTGATCGCCTCGCTTCCGCTCGACCCCGAGGGTCGTACGTGGGTACGACTCGACGGCCCCGGCGGCAGTGAGGCGTGGCTCATCGGCTGGCCGCCCGGCACCGGAACCGGCTGGCACGATCACGCCGACTCGGTGGGCGCCTTCGTCACCGCCGCCGGTGCGCTCAAGGAGAACTCCCTCGCCGCCCGACTGCCCACCGACGGCTGGCAAACCCTCGAACTCACCGAAGGCGTCGACCGCGAACGGCAGTTGACCGCCGGCAAGGGCCGCTCCTTCGGCCGCCATCACGTGCACGAGGTCCTCAACGAGTCCCCGGACCGTCATGCGATCTCCGTCCACGCCTACCACCCCCCGTTGCCCCGCATCCGCCGCTACAGCCGCACCGGTCAGGTGCTGCGTCTGGAGCAGGTCGAACGCCCGGAGGACTGGCAGTGAGCAGCCACATCGACCGCCCGACGGGTGCCGGGGACGCCGTCGACACTCCCACGGCCGCCCCGGCGCACGGCCCCGCCGACGCCCCGGCGAACACCCCCGTCGGCATCGACGAGTTGCTGGAGCGGGTCCGGGCGAGCCTGGGCCGGGTGGAGCCGCAGGTGGCATTCGACGCCGCGCAGGCGGGTGAGGCCCTCCTGGTCGACATCCGCTACGCCGCGCTGCGCGACCGCGACGGCCTCATCCCCGGCGCCCTCGTCGTCGAACGCAACGAACTGGAGTGGCGTCTGGACCCCCGGGGCAGCCACCGCGCCCCCGAAGCCACCGACCACGACCTGCACGTCATCGTCATCTGCAACGAGGGCTACGCCTCCAGCCTCGCGGCCGCCTCCCTCCATCAGCTGGGGCTGCACCGGGCGACAGACCTGATCGGCGGCTTCCAGGCCTGGAAGGCTGCCGGGCTTCCGGTGACAACAGCTTCGTGACGTCCTGGTGATCGCCATGAGGGTCCTGGAGAGCAACCATGGCGGTTTCACCACCGCTACCGGATCACAGCAGCCTCGTATCGCCAACGGGTGATCAGGGCGGTCAGGGCAGTCGGCCGGAGCTGATCACAAAGGCGGGAAGGCGGCTGCGCTCCACGTCGTCCCGGGACAGGGAGACCCCGAATCGTCGCTGTATGACGGCCAGGGTGTTCCTGACCCGTACGCGGTGGTCGGAGCCGTCCGGCCCGGCGTATGTGCCGTCCGGGTGCAGTACACCGGCGTCGACCAGCTCGGGCAGCAACAGATCGGGCCGTTCGCCCACGCGCCACGCTTCCTCGCCTATGCCGAACGAACAGGCCAGGGTCCCGTCCTCGGCATAGGAGAACCTCGCCGGTGGATGGTCCCAGGCCGGGACCAGCTGTATCGCCTCCGCGCCCCGGGCTATGTCCTGCAGCCGATCCCCGCCGTCCTCGAACCCGTACAGGACGGCAAAGGCCCATCCCGCCTCGGAACCGACCCGCGCCACGGTCTCCTCGTCCGTGCCGAGATCCATCACACGGTCCCAGGCCTCCTGGCC
The DNA here is from genome assembly GCF_053592555.1 of Streptomyces sp. NPDC002643. Classification (NCBI taxonomy): domain Bacteria; kingdom Bacillati; phylum Actinomycetota; class Actinomycetes; order Kitasatosporales; family Streptomycetaceae; genus Streptomyces; species Streptomyces sp. NPDC002643. The sequence goes on along the minus strand of NZ_JBSFVY010000024.1, from coordinate 34,568 downwards.
CGTGAGCGGTGGGGGAACCGACGCCGGCAGCCCGCCCAAGCGCGCTCCGAGCTCCTCCGGTGTCACTCCACGAGCGAAGAACACGGTGTGCGACCAGTCGTCCTGGTCCGCCAACCACTCGATCCCGTCACCCATGACCGCATCTCCTCCCCCGTCTCGGCAGCGTCGGCTCAGTACCTCTTGTCTCAGTACCCCCCGTCCTCCAACCCCTCCGTGTCCTCCCCCTCCTCTTCCAACGCCTGCCGGACGACCCGGAGGGCCATGCCCTCGGCGTAGCCCTTGCGGGCGAGCATGCCCGCGAGGCGGCGCAGGCGCTTGTCGCGGTCGAGGCCCCGTGTGGAGCGCAGTTTGCGGGCGACGAGCTCGCGCGCGGTGGCCTCCTCCTGCTCCGAGTCGAGCTGGCCGACGGCTTCGTCGATCAACGCCGAGTCGACGCCCTTGGTACGCAACTCCCGGGCGAGGGCCCGCCGGGCCAGGCCCCGGCCGTGGTGGCGGGACTCCACCCAGGCATCCGCGAACGCGCTGTCGTCGATCAGACCGACCTCCTCGAACCGTGACAGCACCTCGTCCGCCACGTCGTCGGGGATCTCACGCTGGCGGAGGGCGTCGGCGAGCTGCTTCCGGGTGCGCGGGGTCCCGGTGAGCAGGCGCAGGCAGATCGCTCGCGCCCGCTCAGCCGGGTCCCCTGAGGACTCCTCTTTCCCGGCCCTCGACGAGAAAGAAGAACCCCCGTCCTTCGGCCCCCCGGTCGGCGAATTCCCGCCGCCCGGGCCGGAGTCCGGTCCGTCCACCGGTTCCCCGAAGCCACGCCGACGCCGACCGCGGCCGCTTCTGCCGCGCCCGACACCGTCCGCCTCGGGGCCGTACGGCCCCGGCTCCTCCATTGGTCCCAGTCCATCGGCCGGCCCGAACCCTTCCAGCGGTCCGAACCCGTCCCCGGCGGTTTTTCCGGTACCCCGGCGCCCCCGGCTCTCGGGGGCACTGGGGTATGCGTACTCGCCCCAGTCCGTTCTGCGTGTCACGGACTAGCTCTTCGCCGCTGCGGCCTTGGTCTTGGGGGTCTTGGCCGCGGTGGCGGACGCCGGCTTCGCGGCGTCGTCCGTGGCGGCGGGCGTCGCCGAGACCGCCGCGTCGGCACCCGGCTCGGCGGTGGGCTCCTCGGGCCGCACCCCCACGCCCAGCTTCTCCTTGATCTTCTTCTCGATCTCGTTGGCCAGGTCCGGGTTGTCCTTGAGGAAGTTGCGCGCGTTCTCCTTGCCCTGGCCGAGCTGGTCGCCCTCGTACGTGTACCAGGCGCCGGCCTTGCGGACGAAGCCGTGCTCCACGCCCATGTCGATCAGACCGCCCTCGCGGCTGATGCCCTGGCCGTAGAGGATGTCGAACTCGGCCTGCTTGAAGGGCGGGGCGACCTTGTTCTTGACGACCTTGCAGCGGGTGCGGTTGCCGACCGCCTCCGTGCCGTCCTTCAGGGTCTCGATGCGGCGGATGTCGATGCGCACCGAGGCGTAGAACTTCAGCGCCCGGCCACCGGTCGTGGTCTCCGGGGAGCCGAACATCACGCCGATCTTCTCGCGGAGCTGGTTGATGAAGATCGCGGTGGTCTTGGACTGGTTGAGCGCGCTGGTGATCTTCCTCAGGGCCTGGCTCATCAGCCGGGCCTGCAGACCCACGTGGCTGTCGCCCATCTCGCCCTCGATCTCCGCGCGTGGGACGAGCGCGGCGACGGAGTCGATGACGATGAGGTCGAGGGCGCCGGAGCGGACCAGCATGTCCACGATCTCCAGGGCCTGCTCGCCGTTGTCCGGCTGGGACAGGATCAGGTTGTCGATGTCGACGCCGAGCTTCTTCGCGTACTCGGGGTCGAGGGCGTGCTCCGCGTCCACGAAGGCGACCTGGCCGCCGGCCTTCTGCGCGTTCGCCACCGCGTGCAGGGTCAGGGTCGTCTTACCGGAGGACTCGGGGCCGTAGATCTCCACGACGCGGCCACGCGGCAGGCCGCCCACACCGAGGGCCACGTCGAGAGCGGTCGAGCCGGTCGAGATGACCTCGATGGGCTCCTTCGACCGCTCGCCCATGCGCATGACCGCGCCCTTGCCGAATTGTCGTTCAATCTGTGCGAGCGCGGCGTCGAGCGCCTTCTCGCGGTCGGTTCCTGCCATGGGTTCCACCCGGTTTGCTTGATTCGATCGCTTCACGTGAAAGACGCTAACGCCTGCCACTGACAATGGGCCCCGACGCCCGCCCAGCCTGTGGATAACTCGGGCACTTCTCCACGAAAACCCTTGCGAAATGCCCCTTCCAGGCCCCGCCGGAGCCTCCATAAGAATGGATGTTCGATTTTGGTGTCAAGCGCACCACGCGGCTCCCGGGGGAGTGGGCCGCCCACCGGCACGACAACGGCCGGATGCCGGGAATCGGCATCCGGCCGTGGGCCGTGTACAGGGGTGGGGAGGCGGGAGTCGCGCCTCGATCGGGCTCGCCGCCGGGCGGAAGCGCCGCTCTAGCGGGTGCCGTTTTGCGGCTCGGTACTGTCTTCCGACCCGGTGCCGCCTTCCCGTCCGGTGCCGCCTTCTCCTCCGGCGTCGGCGACGGACGCCGTGTCCGGGCTTTCCGTACCCGGGCTCTCCGTGTCGGGGCTCTCCGTGTCGGGGCGTGTGGCGTCCGAGCGCGCGGTGGCGTCGCCTCGCTCCGCCCGGTCGCCCGTCGCCCGCTTCGCGCCCCACTTCGGCTCCAACGTCCCCAGCCGCTCACGCACGCGCGCCAGGATGTCCGTGTCGGGCCCGGTCGCGCTCTCCGGCTCCTGTGGGCGTCTGCGTATCCGGGTGAGGAGGCTTCCCGAGCCGCGTCTGCGGTGGCCGTGCACCCGGGGGTCGTCCGTGACGTCGTACCGCTTCACGTACGCGCCGAGGAACGCCTGCAGGGTGGCGACGGCGGGGATGGCGATGAGCGCGCCGACCGCGCCGAGGAGCGCGGTCCCGGCGATGACCGATCCGAAGGCGACGGCCGGGTGGATGTCCACGGTCTTGGCGGTCAGCTTCGGCTGCAGCATGTAGTTCTCGAACTGCTGGTAGATGACCACGAAGACGAGCACCCACAGGGCGTACCAGGGGTTGACCGTGAAGGCGATCAGCATCGGCAGGGCACCCGCGAGATAGGTGCCGATGGTGGGGATGAACTGCGAGACCAGGCCCACCCAGACCGCGAGGGCGGGCGCGTAGGGAACGGTCAGGTACTCCAGCAGGATGTAGTGCGCGACGCCGGAGATCAGCGCCATCAGGCCGCGCGAGTACAGATAGCCACCGGTCTTGTCGACGGCGATCTCCCACGCGCGCAGCACCTCCGCCTGTCTGGCGGGCGGCAGCACGGAGCACAGCGCCCGGCGCAGCCGCGGTCCGTCGGCGGCGAAGTAGAACGAGAACAGGGCGATCGTCAGCAGCTGGAACAGGCCGCCCAGGACCTGTGCGGAGACGTCCAGGACGCCGGTCGCGCTGTTCTGCACATACCTCTGCAGCCAGTCGGAGCGGAGCAGCCCCTCCTGGATGTCGACGCGCCTCAGCTCGGTGTGGAAGCTCGTGTTGATCCAGCTGATGACCGAGTCGAGGTACGCCGGGAAGTCCTCGACCATCTTGATGATCTGGCCGGCGAGCATCGAGCCGAGCAGGGTGACGAATCCGGCGGCCCCGACCAGCGTGATCAGGAAGACGAGGCACGTGGCGAAGCCCCGGCGCAGCCCCTTCGAGGCCATCCAGCTCACCGCGGGCTCGATCGCGAGCGCCAGGAAGAACGCGATCAGGATGTTGATCAACAACCCGATGAGCTGGTGGAAGGCCCAGCTGCCCAGCTGGAAGACGGCGACGAGCGACAGCGCCAGCACCATGGCGCGCGGAAGCCAGCGGGGCATGCGGGCGCTCGATGCGGCGCCGGGTCCGGCCGGGGGCCCGGCGGGCGGCGGCGTACCGAACGGGGATGCCTGGGGCTCGATCTGCGCGGTCTCGTCTGTGGGGGCCACGGACCAAGTCTCGCCCACCACACTGACAATCAGTCCCCGCCCCCGTGTCCTGCGGGCTGGCAATGGACGACCGTCCGTCGAAGCGCGTGTCTCTTTCAGCGGTTTTCGGCCGGAACGCCCATGGTCGCGCACACCACGCGCCACACGTCCTTGGCCTCCCAGCCGGCGTCCAGCGCCTGGTGGACCGTACGTTCGCCGAGTTCGGACATCACATGATCGCGCGCGAAGGTTTCGACGTATCCCTCACCGAAGTGATCCGCCATCCGCTGCCAGAAGACCGTCAACCGCATGACTCCAGTATCCCGCCCCAGGGGGTGGGCCCGGCCGGGACGGCTTGCCGACACCGCTTTCCGCCCTACGGTCTGACGCATGGCCGAAACCGGAGCATCCCCACGCCCCTCGTCGCCCCCGGCGCACACTCCGCTGGTCCGCGCCGAGCGGTTCGTCTGGCTGACCGCGCGCGTGCTGGAGCAGCGCCGCTTCGCGTACCACTTCCTGAACGGGAGCGCCGACGCGGTCGAGACCGCGCTGGCCGCCTACCACAACGCCGACGAGGGATACGGTCACGCGCTCGAACCCGATCTGCGCGGGCCCGTGAGCCAGCCCCTGCACACCGGGCACGCGCTGAAGGTCCTGGACTCGATCGGACGGTGCGGTGGACAGCGGGCGGAACGCGTGTGCCGCTATCTGACCTCGGTGTCGACCGCCGACGGCGCCCTTCCTGCGGTGCACCCCGCCCAACGGGGTTATCCGGCCGCTCCCTTCGTACCGATCGTCGACGACCCGCCCAGTGATCTGTTGGCCACCGGGCCGGTGGTCGGGCTCCTGCACCGCAACCAGGTATGGCACGCGTGGCTGTTCCGGGCCACCGACTTCTGCTGGCAGGCGGTCGAGTCCCTGGAGAAGTCGCACCCCTACGAGGTCCAGGCCGCCGTGGCGTTCCTGGATTCCGTACCCGACCGCCCACGCGCGCGGGCGGCAGGCGACCGGCTGGGCCGTCTGGTGCGCGAGCAGCGGCTCGCCGTGCTGGCCCCGGACCGGCTGGAGGACTTTCCGGTGTCGGCCGGTTACGCGCCGGGCGAGCACCACTTCCCGCACGACTTCGCGCGTACTCCGGAGTCGCTCGCGCGCGCGTGGTTCACCGACGAGGAGATGGCCCTCTCCCTCGACCACCTGGAAAGCGAGCAGCAGGAGGACGGCGGCTGGCCCGTCCGATGGCGCCAGTGGGCACCGAGCACCTCCCTGGAGAGCCGTCCCATCGTGACGATCGAAGCGCTGCGCACGCTCCGCGCGTACGGGCGTCCCCTCGGCTGAGCCAGGATCAGATCCCCGCTCACCCCGGCTCGCCTCAGCCGGTGAGCGCCCGTACCCCGGCCGTCACGACCACCGCCGCCGCCACGACGACCAGGAAGGGAGCGCGCAGGAGCAGCGCGAGGGCCGCTGCGGCGAGCCCTGCGGCCCTCGCGTCCAGCACGAGCACCTGGCCGTCGGCGAAGGTCTGCTGGGCTGTGAGAGCGGCGAGGAGGGCCACGGGGAGCAGGGCGGCCAGCCGTTGCACGAGGGAGCGTTGCAGGACTCCCTCGGGGACCAGGAGACCGATGAGCTTGACGGCGTAACAGCCGAGGGCGGTCACGGCGATCGCGATCCAGACGTTCATCGGTCCGTCCCCTGTCGGCTCTCCTGGCGGTCGTCCAGGAGGTGGCCTCGCGGATCGTCCTCCGCGTCCACTCGCCCGTGGTGGGTCTTCCGGCGCCCCTCCGCCCAGAGGACGATCGGGGCGGCCAGGGCGGACACCAGAACGGGCACTCCGGCGGGCAGCACGGGCAGCAGGCCGAGCCCCAGGACGACGGCCGTACCGGCCACGACCCGCTCCCTGGTGGTCTTCACCATCGGTGCGAGCAGCGCCAGGAAGACAGCGGGTCCGGCGGCGTCGAGGCCCCATGCGTCGGTGTCGCCGATGGCCTCGGCGCCGAGTGCGCCGAGCAGTGTGGTGAGGTTCCACAGCACATAGAGGCTCAGCCCGGTGACGGTGAACCCGATGCGGGCGGCGCGGCGGGTGGGCTGGGCGAGGGCGACGACCGTGGTCTCGTCGATGACCCACTGGGCGGCGAACGGCCGTATCGCGCGCGGGAGGGCGAGCAACTGTGACAGACGCAGCCCGTAGAACGCGTTGCGCATCCCCAGGAAGAAGGCTCCGGCAGCCGCCGTGAAGGGATTGCCGCCGGCCGCGAGGGCGCCCACCAGGGCGAACTGGGAGGCGCCGGTGAACACCAGGAGGCTCAGCGCGCAGGTCTGCGGCAGGCTGAGCCCGCTGCCGGCCGAGGTCACCCCGAAGGCGAACCCGGACAGTCCGACGGCCACCCCGACTCCCAGGGCGTCCCGGACGACGGCTCGGTCCGGCTTGGGTCCACCTGCGTCGTCAACGCCTACGAAAGCTGTCTGCTCTGCCACGTCCGGGACGATAGGAGCAGCCACCGTCAGGAGTCTTGTACGTTCTTGCGGCGCCCACGCGTTCCTTCCCGATGGCCGGCGGCCGACGTCGCCCTCACACGCGCGTGCCTCATGCAGGACCTGCCGCGCGCTCCTTCTGGTACGCGCCCGGGGGCACGCCCACGATCCGGCTGAAGTGGCGGTTGAGGTGGGGCTGGTCCGTGAAGCCGACGGCGACGGCGGCCTCGGCGGGAGGCGTGCCCGCGTCGAGCAGGCTGCGGGCGCGGCGCACGCGGGCGTCCGTCAGCCAGGTGTGCGGTGGCATGCCGTAGGCGCTGCGGAAGGCCCGTAGCAGGGCGAAGGGGCTGGTGCCGAGGTCAGCGGCGAGCCGCTCCAGTGTCGGCGGCTCCGCCATGCGCTCCTCCAGCACGGCACGCGCGCGTGCGGCGACGCGGGCGCCGGCCGTGCGGACGGCGCGTTGGGGAAGCGGTCCGCCGTTCAGGCGCAGCAGCCGGGTCACGGTGACCCGGAGCAGGGTGTCGGCGGCGAGCGCGTTGCCCTCGTCCGCGGCCCTCAGCACCTGGTGGACGAGGCCCGCCGCGTACGGGTCGTCGAGGACGGGGCTGATGAAGCCGGGGGTGCCGCGGATCGTGGTGGTCTCGGCGGCGATCTCGGCCACGACCCCCGGCGACGGGTAGACCACGCCGTACCGCCAGCCCTCGGGGACGCCCGCCCGGCCCGTGTGCGGGGTGTCGGGGTTGACCAGGGCGAGCGTTCCCGGGCCCGCGTACTGGTCGGTGCCGCCGTGCTGGAAGACTTCCACCCCGTCGGCTATCGCGGCGATCACGAAGTGCTCGTGGGTGTGCCGCACGAACCTCTTCTCGATGTAGCGGGCCCGCAGCAGATCCACGCCGGGAAGGTCCGAGTACCGCCAGTGCCGCGCGCGCTCCGCCGAACCTGCCATGCCCCCATTCTGCGTCGCCGCCCGACCGATGCCCGCCGGTGCTCCCTAGCCTTCAGCGGTCCCGCCCGCCCCGCAGCCTTCCCCACCACCCCAGCGACCGCGTTTCCGCAGGTCCGGGCCGTTGTCAGTGGGTGGGTGCAGGATGGGGGCATGGTCAGCTCCGCAGATCGAGCCCTCGACGGCTTCTCCCCCGCGACCCGCGGCTGGTTCACGGGGGCGTTCTCCGCGCCCACCGCGGCCCAGGCCGGCGCGTGGCGGGCGATCGGCGAGGGCTCGGACGTGCTGGTGGTGGCCCCGACGGGCTCCGGCAAGACCCTGGCCGCGTTCCTGGCCGCGCTGGACCAGCTGGCGTCGACGCCTCCCCCGGCCGACCCGAGGAAGCGCTGCCGGGTGCTGTACGTGTCGCCGCTGAAGGCCCTCGCGGTGGACGTGGAGCGGAATCTGCGCAGTCCGCTGACCGGTATCCGTCAGGAGTCGGTGCGTCTGGGGCTGCCTGAGCCCGAGGTGAAGGTGGGCATCCGCTCCGGTGACACCCCGGCCGCCGAGCGCCGCGCGCTGTCCACACGTCCGCCGGACATCCTGATCACCACCCCCGAGTCCCTGTTCCTGATGTTGACGTCGGCCACGCGCGACGCGCTCACCGGCGTGGAGACGGTGATCCTTGACGAGGTGCACGCGGTCGCGGGCACCAAACGCGGCGCCCATCTCGCGCTCTCCCTGGAGCGGCTCGACGAGCTGCTGCCGAGGCCGGCACGCCGGATCGGCCTGTCCGCCACCGTGCGCCCCGTCGACGAGGTCGCGCGGTATCTCTCCCCCCGCCGCAAGGTCGAGATCGTCCAGCCCCCGTCCGGCAAGGAGTTCGACCTCTCGGTGGTCGTCCCGGTGGAGGATCTCGGCGAGTTGGGCGGCTCCCCGGTCGCCGACGGCAACGAGGGTGCGGAGCGACCGTCGATCTGGCCGCATGTCGAGGAGCGCATCGCCGACCTCGTCCAGGCCCATCGCTCCACCATCGTGTTCGCCAACTCCCGCCGCCTCGCGGAGCGGCTGTGCAACCGGCTCAACGAAATCGCGTACGAGCGGGCCACCGGCGAGCCCCTGGACGAGCACCACGCCCCGGCCCAGCTGATGGGCGGCTCCGGCGCGGCCCAGGGAGCGCCCCCGGTGCTCGCGCGGGCGCACCACGGCTCGGTCTCCAAGGAGCAGCGGGCCCTGGTAGAGGAGGACCTGAAGGCGGGTCGGCTGCCGGCCGTGGTCGCCACCTCCAGCCTCGAACTGGGCATCGACATGGGCGCGGTGGACCTCGTCGTCCAGGTGGAGTCGCCGCCCTCGGTCGCCTCCGGCCTCCAGCGCGTGGGGCGCGCGGGACACCAGGTGGGCGCCGTCTCCACAGGCGTGGTCTTCCCCAAGTACCGCGGTGACCTCGTCCAGGCCGCCGTGGTCACCGAGAGGATGCGCGGCGGCTCCATCGAGTCCCTGAGAATCCCCGGCAACCCCTTGGACGTGCTGGCGCAGCAACTGGTCGCCATGACGGCGATGGACACCTGGCAGTTCGACGACCTCCTGGCGATGGTCCGCCGGGCGGCCCCCTTCGCCTCGCTCCCGGAGTCCGCGTTCACGGCCGTCCTCGACATGCTCGCGGGCCGCTACCCGTCCGACGCCTTCGCCGAGCTGCGCCCGCGCGTGGTGTGGGACCGGGTCGCCGGTACGGTCACGGGCCGCCCCGGGGCCCAGCGGCTCGCGGTCACCTCCGGGGGAACGATCCCGGACCGGGGCCTCTTCGGGGTCTTCCTCGCGGGCGCCGACCCCAAGAAGGGCGGCGGCCGGGTCGGCGAGCTGGACGAGGAGATGGTGTACGAGTCCCGGATCGGGGACGTGTTCACCCTCGGCACCAGCTCCTGGCGCATCGAGGACATCACACGCGACCGGGTCCTGGTCTCCCCGGCGCCGGGTGTCCCGGGCCGACTGCCCTTCTGGAAGGGCGACCAGCTCGGCCGTCCGCTCGAACTGGGCCGCGCGGTGGGCGCGTTCCTGCGCGAGGTGGGCTCCCTCACCCAGGAGGACGCCCGGCTGCGTCTGCTGGCCGCCGGACTCGACGCCTGGGCCGCGGACAATGTGCTCTCCTACCTGGCCGAACAGCGCGAGGCCTGCGGCCATGTCCCCGACGACCGCACGATCGTCGTCGAGCGCTTCCGGGACGAGCTGGGCGACTGGCGGGTCGTCGTCCACTCCCCCTTCGGCGCCCAGGTACACGCCCCGTGGGCACTCGCCCTGGGCGCCCGTCTCTCCGAGCGGTACGGCATGGACGCCCAGGTCATGCACGCCGACGACGGCATCGTGCTGCGCCTGCCCGACGCCGACCTGATGGGCCTGGACCTCCTCGACATGGAGCCCACGAAGGGGGGCATGGAGTACGACGCCGAGCAGGCACCCGTCGGCGCGGCGGACGTCGCCTTCGACAAGGGCGAGGTCGACCAGTTGGTCACCGACCAGGTGGGCGGCTCAGCCCTCTTCGCCTCCCGCTTCCGCGAGTGCGCCGCCCGCGCGCTCCTGCTGCCCCGCCGCAACCCCGGCAAGCGCACCCCGCTGTGGCAGCAGCGGCAGCGCGCCGCCCAACTGCTCCAGGTGGCGAGCGAGTTCGGGTCGTTCCCGATCGTCCTGGAGGCGGTCCGCGAATGCCTCCGGGACGTCTTCGACGTCCCCGGCCTCGCCGAGCTGATGGGCGACATCGAGTCCCGCAAGGTCCGCCTCGTCGAGGTCACCACGCCCGAGCCGTCACCGTTCGCGCGTTCGCTCCTCTTCGGATACGTCGCCCAGTTCCTGTACGAGGGCGACTCCCCGCTCGCCGAGCGCCGTGCCGCCGCCCTGTCCCTCGACTCACGGCTCCTGGCGGAGCTGCTGGGCCAGGCGGAGCTGCGCGAACTGCTCGACGCCGAGGTGCTGGTCGAGTTGGAGCGCGAGCTTCAATGGCTCACCGAGGACCGACGCGTCAAGGACGCCGAAGGCGTCGCCGACCTGCTCCGCCTGCTCGGCCCGCTCACCGAGGCCGAGTTGGCCGAGCGGGGTGCCGAGCCGCAGTGGGCGCCGGAGCTGGCCCGGGCCCGCCGCGCCATCCGGGTCCGGATCGCCGGAACCGACCACTGGGCGGCGATCGAGGACGCCGGCCGTCTGCGGGACGCGCTCGGCACGGCCCTGCCCGTCGGTGTTCCGGAGGCGTTCACCGAGCCGGTCAAGGACCCGCTCGGCGACCTCCTCGCCCGCCACGCGCGCACCCACGGCCCCTTCACCTCGGCCACCGCGGCCGCCCGCTTCGGTCTCGGCGTGGCCGTCACCGACGGGGCGCTCCACCGACTCGCCGCGAACGGCCGGATCGTGCAGGGCGAGTTCCGCCCACCCGTCGCCCACCACCACCCTTCCAACGAGGCGCTTCGCGCCGCCTCTCTTGATCCGGGCAGCGGCCAGGAGTGGTGCGACGCGGCCGTGCTGCGCCGACTGCGCCGCCGTTCCCTGGCCGCACTCCGGCACGAGCTGGAGCCGGTGCCGCCCGCCGCGCTGGCCCAGTTCCTGCCCCAGTGGCAGCACGTGGGCGGCGGTCACGGGCTGCGCGGGATCGACGGCCTGGTCCGCGCGATCGAGCAACTCCAGGGAGCTTCCGTCCCGGCCTCCGCCCTGGAAAAGCTGGTCCTGCCGTCCCGGGTCGCCCACTACACCCCCGCGATGCTCGACGAACTCACCGCCGCCGGCGAGATCGTCTGGGCGGGCGCCGGAGCGCTCCCCGGCAAGGACGGCTGGGTCTCGCTGTATCTGGCGGACACCGCCCCGCTGCTCCTGCCGCCCCCACACCCCCTTGAGCCGACCGCGCTCCACCAGTCGATCCTGGACGCGCTCGCCGACGGCTACGGCCTGTTCTTCCGCCAGATCGCCGACCAGGTCCGCGCCACCACCCACCCGGACGCCACCGACCCTCAACTGGCCGACGCGCTCTGGGATCTGGCCTGGTCGGGCCGGCTGACGAACGACACCCTGGCCCCCATGCGCTCCCTGCTGGGCTCGGGCCGCACCGCCGGCTCCACGGCCCACCGCGCCAAACGCACGGTCCCGCGCGGCCGCTACGGCTCCCTGACCGCCGCCGCACGCCCCCAGTCCCGTACCGGCCCGCCCACGGTCGCGGGCCGCTGGTCACTGCTCCCCGCGCTCGAATCCGACCCCACGGTCCGCGCGCACGCCCTGGCCCGCACCCTTCTCGACCGCCATGGCGTGGTCACGCGAGGCGCCGTGACCGCCGAGGGCGTCGAAGGGGGCTTCTCCGCGACCTACCGCGTCCTGTCCGCCTTCGAGGAGACCGGCCAGGCCCGACGCGGCTATGTGGTCGAGGGCCTGGGCGCGGCCCAGTTCGCGATGGACGGCGCGGTGGACCGCCTACGGACGGTGGCCAACGCCCGCGAACGGGGCGAGCATCTGCCGCACACCACCTCGACCGACATCACCCACGGCCAAGACAGGACTCCCCTGCCGGACCGGGCAGCCACCGATCGCCCCGGCCCGACCTCTCACGCACCCGGCCCGGCCCCCCACGCGGGTGCCACCGACGTCCCCGACGGCTTCGGCACCGAGTTCGACCTGCGCGCCTTCACCGACCCGGACGACGACTTCGACGCGCTGCTCGGCACACCGGACACGAACACCGCACCTTCCACGGACGCGTACTCGGCAAGAAACCGCTCCCCTCACCGCGCCCGGTCCACCCCCTCCCCCCGGGCCGTGGTCCTGGCCGCCGCCGACCCCGCGAACGCGTACGGTGCCGCCCTCCCGTGGCCCGACCCTCCGACGGAGGCGGGGCACAAGCCCGGTCGCAAAGCCGGTTCCCTGGTCGTCCTCGTGGACGGCGAGCTGACCCTCTACATGGAGCGCGGCGGCAAGACACTGCTGGCCTGGCCTGCCGACCCGGACGCAAGGCCCATGGACGACGCACGCCTCCAAGACGCCACCGCCGCCCTGGCCGCGGCGGCTCGCGCGGGCTCCCTGGGCACGGTCACCGTGGAACGCGTCAACGCCACCCCCTCCCTCACCTCCCCCTACGGCCCCCTCCTGGAGTCCGCAGGCTTCATAGCCACCCCGAGAGGCCTACGCATTCGAGCCTGATCCAGCCCAACATCCTGATCCGGGCCGACACTTCACCCCGGTCCCTAGCCGACACTTCACCTCGGCCCAAGCCGCCACCACACCCCTGTCGCACCCACACCGATGACCGCGCCCCCCACGCCCCCAAAAGCCACCCCACCACCCCTCGCCCCCTTCCACCCCCTCACATGCCACCCTTGACCCATGCCCGAAGGTGACACCGTCTGGCAGACGGCGAAACGGCTGCACTCGGCCCTCGCCGGAAACGTGCTGGTCCGCTCCGACCTACGCGTCCCGAAGTACGCCACGGTCGACCTCACCGGCCGTACCGTCCTGGACGTCACACCGCGAGGAAAACACCTCCTCACCCGGATCGAGGGCGGCCTGACCCTCCACTCGCACTTGCGGATGGATGGTTCCTGGAAGGTGTACGGCACCGGCGAACGCTGGACCGGCGGCCCGGCCCACCAGATCCGCGCGATCCTGGGCACCACCGACCGAACAGCCGTCGGCTACCGCCTCCCTGTACTGGAACTGCTCCGCACCACCGACGAACACCGGGCGGTCGGCCACCTCGGCCCCGACCTGCTCGGCCCGGACTGGGACCCCGACAAGGCCCTGGCCAACCTCCTCGGCGACCCGACCCGCCCCCTCGGCGAGGCCCTCCTCGACCAGCGCAATCTCGCCGGGATCGGCAACGTCTACAAGAGCGAGCTCTGCTTCCTCCTCCGGGTCACCCCCTGGCTGCCCATCGGCGCCCTCCCGAAGGAGACCGCCGCCCGGCTCCCCGCCCTCGCCAAACGACTCCTCGAAGCCAACCGCGACCGCCCGATCCGCAGCACCACCGGCCACCACCGGCACGACCTCTTCGTGTACGGCCGCGCCCCCCGCCCCTGCCTCCGCTGCCACACCTCCATCCGTGCCGCCGACCAGGGCGACGGCTCCCGCGAACGCCCCACCTACTGGTGCCCCACCTGCCAATCGGGCCCAGCCCCACCACCGGGCACCCCACGCACATCCCGCCCACGCCCCCACCGCCGTACAGCCAACTGACCACAGACACCCCCCTCGCCCTTCCTCCTCCAGCCTCCCCCTCTCCCTTCCTCCGCCCTCTTCCCCTCCCCGTCCAACCAATTGACGCCCCGTCAGATCTGCTCGTACCGTCACCCCATGCCCACAACGGCGTACGACCTCACAGGCCGCACCGCGTTCGTGACAGGCGCCGGCGGTGGTATCGGCCGGGCGTCGGCCGTGCTGCTCGCCGAGGCGGGAGCGACCGTGCACTGCGCGGACCGGGACGCCCCGGGCCTGCACGAGACCGCGACGCTGATCAAAGCCGCAGGCGGCACCGCCCACACCCATCACCTCGACGTCACCGACCGCGCCCAGCTCGCGCAGGCGGTGGCAGCCTGCGAGGACCTGCATGTGATGGCGGCGATCGCCGGGATCATGCACAGCAGCCCCGTGCTGGACACCCACGACGAGGACCTGGACCGGGTGTGGAACGTCAACTTCAAGGGCGTGCTGTACGCCTGCCAGGAAGCGGCCCGGGTGATGATCGCGCGAAAGACCCGGGGCAGCATCGTCACCATGGCCTCCGGCGCCGTCGACACCGGCGGTCCCGGGCTCCTCTGCTACGGAGTGACGAAGGCGGCCGTGGTCCAGCTGACGAAGACCTTGGCGACCGAGGTGGGCCCGCACGGCATCCGTGTCAACGCCGTGGCCCCCGGCTGGATACGTACGCCCATGACCGCCCGCCACGACGCCGAGGCGCAGGCTCGGACCGAGTCGTTCATGGCCCGGCTGTCACCCCTGGGCCGGGTCGGCGAGCCCGAGGACATCGCCCACGCCGTACTGCATCTCGCTTCCGACGCCTCATCCTTCACCACGGGCCAGATCCTCCGCCCGAACGGCGGCGTGGCCATGCCTTGGTGACCACGCGCCCGAGCCACCCCACGAGCCCACCCGGGCGGGTTCTCCCCTTCCCGACATCCTCCGCGGCCGCGCGCCCCCCGGCCACGACCGCCCCACACCCCTTCGGCACGCAATGCACGGGCAGAAGGCTCAGCCCCCACCCCCCGGCCACGACCGCCCCCTCCACCGCACCGGCATCCGGCGCGGTGGCCAGCCGCAGCGCTCCCCACCACCACAGCGCACCGAGCCCCAGAGCCGCCCCCCAGCGCACTATCCGCATAGTCGCCACCTCCAGGCCTTCGGGCCCAACCACCACGACGCTAGACAGCCCCCGACACGGCCGGGGAGGGCGCACCACCGGCACAGGGACGCACGGCTCACTCATGTGGACCGCATGCCCACACCACCCGGTGCGCCCCGCGCCCCCTCCCCGCTCCCACCACGCACCCGACGCCTCCACCGCCCACGCGAACCCGCACAACCCGCGCAGCCCGCCCCGAAGCACCCACCCACGACACGAGCCGACCGAACGGGAGCCACCACGCACCCACCCACCCCGTGGGGCCGACCGAACCGACGCCCCACGACCCTCCAGCCACGCCCGCCCCAGCTCGGCCCAACCCTGCCCGGCCCGGCCCACCACGATCCAACCGGCGCTACCCGTTCTCCGCCTGAAACATCCAGTGATGCTTCTCAAGATCCGCCGTGATCCCGATGAAGATGTCCTGGCTCACAGGATCGGCCTCCGCGGTGTCCACCACCCGCGCCCTCATCCGTATGATCACCGAACCGAGCGCCTCCACCAGCGTCCGCACCGCGTCGGTGTCCTTGACCCACCCCTCGGCGACCTTGCCGATACCGCTGCTCGCGGCGACGGTCGAGGCCCGGCCGTCCGGCGAGACGCCGAGCGTGGCGGCGCGCTCGGCGACCGTGTCGGAGTGGAGCCGAGCGGTGCTCACGACCTCGTCGAGCTGAAGGTGGACGGAGCGGAAACGCGGCCCGACCACGTTCCAGTGCATCTGCTTGGCCACCAGGGAGAGGTCCACGAGATCGACGAGAGCTCCTCGCAGCGCCTCGGCGACGGTCTTGAGGTCGGCATCGGACAACGGGCTCTTCACGACGTACATCGGCACGCTCCGGGTTCCAGGTCCCATCAGACACGGCCGTACGAACACCTGTGACCCGCACGACCCCCGAGGCCCGCCCCTCCACCATGACCGCACACCCCCCGCCCGGCAAACGGGGACCAGCACCACCCGAAGCCGATCCCGCACACCCCGCACCCCGCACCCCGCACCACCCGAAACCCAGCCGCGCGCCCCCACGCACCCCCGCACAACGCGAAAGCCCCGGCCGGCACCCCCAGGTCTCCCTGAAGGCCCCGACCGGGGCTTCCGCTCGCTTCGCCTCATCGGCGTGCGTGCGACGTCACATATGAGACGCCGTCAGACGCACCCTCGTGGTCGTCAGGCGGCGACGACACCCACCGCTTCGCTGGCTGCCGGTGCCTTGATGGTCACCCGCTCCGGTGGCACACCGGCCACCGAGACGGAGTTGAGTACAGGACGACGCACTGGTGCTGGCACCGGCTCGGTGGCCGCTGCGGACTGGGCCAGCTCGGCAAGGGCGAGCTCGTCGCTCACTTCCCGCATGAGCTCGGACATCCGTACGTCCAGCGCGTCGCAAATGGCGGAGAGCAGCTCGGAGGAAGCCTCCTTCTGCCCCCGCTCCACCTCGGAGAGATAGCCGAGTGAGACTCGGGCGGACGAGGAGACTTCGCGCAGAGTACGGCCCTGGCGCTGGCGCTGCCGACGCAGCACGTCACCAAGCAGGCGACGGAGCAGAATCATCGGTGGCTCCCTCCTCGGACCGTGTAGCCGCATCCTTCACGCCCCACCGTACCGCCTCGCGCTGCGGCCGTGCGGGGAGCGCTGTTGTGTTCACTAAGGGCTGCAAACATCAAGTCCCCCCGTTCTGTTCCGTATCCTGTGCCCGCTCGTTCCCGGTCTGTTCGCCCGCAAGCTCCTCAAGAAGCAGTGCGAGTACGCTCCGTACACTCTCCATACGGATTTCCGTCCGGCCGCCGTTCAACCTCAACGACGCCACTTTCCCGCCACCGGTTGCCCCCGAATCCGCTGTGGACGGCCCGGCGACGGCCACATAGACCGTGCCGACGGGCCGGCCGTCCTGCGGTTCGGGGCCCGCGACCCCGGTGGTCGAAATTCCCCAGTCGGCGCCGAGCGCCTTGCGTACACCGTCCGCCATCTCCGCCGCGACCTGCGGGTCCACCGCGCCCCTCTGGTCCAGGAGGGTGGCGTCCACACCGAGCAAACGGTGCTTCAGGTCGGTGGCGTACGCGGTGACCGAGCCCCGGAACGCCTTGGAGGAGCCCGGGGCCGCGGTGATCGCGGCCGCGACCAGACCGCCGGTCAGGGACTCGGCGACGGCGAGCGTCTCACCCCTCACCGTCAGTAGTCGCAGCACGTCGGCGGCCGTGGACGTCACCGTTCCGCTCCCTCCGACGCGGCTTGGCGCTCGGCGATTCCGTGCCGGCGCAGCACAATGGCCTGTCTCACATAGTCGAGTCCGGTGACGACGGTGAGGACGACCGCCACGGCCATCACCCACCACCTCAGGGTCGCCAACGGCCCCTCCAGCACCAGGACGTACATCCCCACGGCGGTGCCCTGGGCGAGGGTCTTCAGCTTGCCGCCGCGGCTCGCCGGGATCACCCCGTACCGGATGACGACGAAACGCAGCAGGGTGATCCCGAGTTCCCGGCCGAGGATGACTCCGGTCACCCACCACGGCAGGTCACCCAGGGAGGACAGACAGATCAGCGCGGCACCCATGATGGCCTTGTCGGCGATGGGGTCGGCGATCTTCCCGAAGTCGGTGACGAGGTCGTAGGTCCGGGCAAGGTGGCCGTCGAAGATGTCGGTGATCATGGCGACGGCGAAGGCCGCCCAGGCCCAGGCCCGCCAGACCGGGTCGTAGCCGCCGTCCATGAGCATCAGTACGACGAAGCCCGGGACGAGGACCAGGCGGACCATGGTCAGGATGTTCGCGATGTTCCACAGGCTGGCCTGGTTGACGGCGGCGGCGCCCAGCTTCCCGCCACGCGGGGACCGCACGCCTCCGGAAGCGCCGGAGGCACTGGAAGCGCTCCCTCCGCTCTGCGCCCCCACAGCGGCGCCACCGGCATCCAGGGCGCCCTCGGCACTCCTGGCTCCCGGCGCGCCCCGGACCTCCTCGGCGCCCTCGGACACCGGGGCATCCTCGGCATTCACGACGCCCTTGGCCGCCGCGGGCCCTTCGGCGCTCGTGGCGCTCTTGGCGCCGGAGGAGCCGCCCGCCGCGGATGCCGGGACTCCCGTCATCTGGCCGCCTCCTCGGGACACACGGGGGAGCCGAGGGAGCTCGGAAGCGCCTCGGCCACCAGGTCGACACCTTCCGTGCCGATCACCTTGGCCTCGACCATGAGGCCGACGCTCAGTTCCTCGCCGCCCGTGAACAACACCTGACCGTCCGTCTCGGGTGCCTGGTGGGCGGCCCGCCCGCAGGCGCCGTCCTCGTCGTCGACCGACTCGACCAGCACCCGCACGGTCTGTCCGACCCTCTCCTCGGCGCGCTGCGAGACCAGCTCCTCGGCCAGCCGCGAGACATGGGCGAGCCGCTCGGCGACCACGTCCTCGTCCAGCTTGTTCTCGTACGTCGCCGCCTCGGTGCCCTCCTCGTCGGAGTACCCGAAGACACCGATGGCGTCCAGGCGGGCGCCGTTCAGGAAGCGCTCCAGCTCCGCGAGGTCGTCCTCGGTCTCGCCGGGGAAGCCCACGATGAAGTTGGACCGGACGCCCGCCTCGGGGGCCTTGCCACGGATGGTGTCCAGCAGTTCCAGGAAGCGGTCGGTGTCGCCGAAGCGGCGCATGGAGCGCAGTACGGCGGGGGCGGAGTGCTGGAAGGACAGGTCGAAGTAGGGCACGACCTTGGGCGTGGAGGTCAGTACGTCGATGAGGCCGGGGCGCATCTCGGCGGGCTGGAGATAGCTCACCCGCACCCGCTCGATGCCGTCGACCTCGGCCAGCTCGGGCAGCAGCGACTCCAGCAGGCGGATGTCGCCCAGGTCCTTGCCGTAGGAGGTGTTGTTCTCGGAGACCAGCATGATCTCCTTCACGCCCTGCTCGGCCAGCCAGCGGGTCTCGTTCAGCACATCGCTGGGGCGGCGGGAGATGAAGGAGCCTCGGAAGGAGGGGATGGCGCAGAAGGAGCAGCGGCGGTCGCAGCCGGAGGCGAGCTTCACGGAGGCGACGGGCGAGCCGTCGAGGCGGCGCCGCAGCGGTGCGCGCGGGCCCGAGGCCGGGGCGAGCCCGTCCGGAAGGTCGACGGGGGCGTGCCCCGGAAGCGCGACCTCGGCCGCGGACTCCTGCCGCTCGGCCGGGCTGATCGGCAGCAGCTTGCGCCGGTCGCGCGGGGTGTGGGAGGCGTGGATGCCGCCGTTCAGGATGGTCTGGAGGCGGTCGGAGATGTCGGCGTAGTCGTCGAAGCCGAGCACTCCGTCGGCCTCGGGCAGGGCCTCGGCCAGCTCCTTGCCGTACCGCTCGGCCATGCAGCCCACCGCCACGACGGCCTGGGTTCTGCCGTGGCCCTTGAGGTCATTGGCCTCCAGGAGCGCGTCGACGGAGTCCTTCTTGGCGGCCTCGACAAAGCCACAGGTGTTGACGACCGCGACGTCCGCGTTCTCGGCGTCCTCGACGAGTTCCCAGCCGTCCGCCTCCAAACGGCCCGCGAGCTCCTCCGAGTCGACCTCGTTGCGGGCGCAGCCAAGAGTGACGAGTGCGACGGTACGGCGTTCAGGCATGGGCTCAAGACTACTTCGTCCCACTGACACCCCACGTCTACGGGGTTGGCCCTTGTCGGCCAACCCCGTGGACGTACTGCTCTTCGATTCGTCTGTATGTCCGCTGTATGTCCGCGATCCGTATCCCGGTCGGATCAGCCGACCTCGGGGTCGCCCTTGGTGTAGGTCAGGCGTTCGACCTGGCCGGCCTGGAAGTCGTCCTCGATCTTCTTGCCGTTGACGTAGAGCTGGACGGCCCCGGCGTCGCCGAGGACGAGGTCGATCTTGGAGCTGTCCTGGAAGGTCTTGGACTGGCCCTGCTTGAGCAGGCCGCTCCACAGCATCCGGCCGTTGTGGTCCTTCGCGGACATCCAGGTGCGTCCGTCGGTGGCGCTGACCTGCACGGTCACCTTGTCACGGGGAGCCGCGGCGATGGCGCTGTCGGAGGGCTCCGGCTTGGGGTCGGCGTCGGGCTTGTCGGCCTTCGGGGTGGGCGAGGGGCTCTTGCCGGCGGTGGGCGTGGAGCCCTCCACGGCTTCGGTACTGCTGCTGTCGTCGCCGCCGTTGAACGCGGTGAAGCCGACGAAGCCGATCACCGCGACGATCGCGGCGACCATGGCGGCGGTCCAGTTGGGGCCGCGTCGCTCCGGACGGATGCGTTCCGCCTCGAACAGCGGGGCCGCGGGCGTGGGCGCGGGACGTCCGCCGTGCGCCTCGGCGAACTGTTCGAGCAGCGGTGCGGGATCGATACGCACCGCGCGCGCGAGGGTGCGGATATGACCGCGCGCGTAGACATCGCCACCACAGGCGGCGAAGTCGTCCTGCTCGATCGCGTGCACGATGGCGATGCGGACCCGGGTGGCGTTGCTGACGTCGTCGACGGTCAGGCCGGCCGCGATACGTGCCTGCTGGAGGGCACGGCCGATCGAGGGGCGTTCCGCCGTGCGTTCGTCGCGGTCGTCTTCGAACGGACGCTCGTCTTCGGGGGAGTTGCCGTCAGGGGAGTTGCCGATGGACACGGGGGCGCCTTTCGAGCGTGTAGCCACCTGTGCTGGAGGTTCAGTCTAGGGGGGGTACGAAAGGGTGGGGCAACCGGGCGGTGGGACTTTGTACGCCAACAGAATGGCCGGTCATCCTGGTGGTGGTGATGGTGGGACACATGGCCGTCCCTTCCTCCAACTTGACGTACGCCGAAGGGAAACGGTTGCTCACCATTTGCTTACGGGTGAGTCACGTTCGAATACCCGGATGACGCAACCCCGCCCGCCATCCCAGCCCCGCTTCTCCCGCCATCCCAGCCCCGCTTCTCCCGCCATCCCAGCCCCGCTTCTCCCGCCATCCCACCCGCGTTTCGCTCGCCGGACAACCGCTTTTCGACTCGGCGGCGCCGATGCGACCCCTTCGTACGCCCCCTATGCCTCAGTCTCCCCCCGGATCACCGCGAGCACTCCGTCCAGCTCATCGGGTTTCACAAGAACGTCACGTGCCTTCGAACCCTCGCTCGGTCCGACGACGCCCCGGGACTCCATGAGGTCCATCAGCCGCCCGGCCTTGGCGAAGCCGACGCGCAGCTTGCGCTGGAGCATGGAGGTCGAGCCGAACTGGGTGGAGACGACGAGTTCGGCCGCCTGGCAGAGCAGGTCGAGGTCGTCGCCGATCTCCTCGTCGATCTCCTTCTTCTGCTTGGTGCCCACGGTGACGTCGTCCCGGAAGACCGGCGCCATCTGGTCCTTGCAGTGCTGGACGATCGCCGCGACCTCCTCCTCCGTCACGAACGCGCCCTGCATACGGGTGGGCTTGTTGGCGCCCATCGGCAGGAACAGCCCGTCGCCCTTGCCGATCAGCTTCTCGGCTCCGGGCTGGTCGAGGATGACGCGGGAGTCGGCGAGCGAGGAGGTGGCGAAGGCGAGCCGCGAAGGAACGTTCGCTTTGATCAGACCGGTGACGACGTCGACCGAGGGCCGCTGGGTGGCGAGCACCAGGTGGATGCCGGCCGCGCGCGCGAGCTGGGTGATCCGCACGATCGCGTCCTCGACGTCGCGCGGCGCGACCATCATCAGGTCGGCCAGCTCGTCCACGATGACCAGCAGATACGGGTACGGCTGGAGCTCGCGCTCACTGCCCTCGGGCAGCTTGACCTTGCCGTTCCTTATGGCCTCGTTGAAGTCATCGATGTGCCGGAAGCCGAACGCGGCCAGGTCGTCGTAGCGCAGATCCATCTCGCGCACGACCCACTGCAGCGCCTCGGCGGCCCGCTTGGGGTTGGTGATGATCGGCGTGATCAGGTGCGGGATGCCCTCGTACGCGGTCAGCTCGACCCGCTTGGGGTCGACGAGGACCATGCGGACGTCCTCGGGGGTCGCACGGACCATGACCGAGGTGATCAGGCAGTTGATGCAGGACGATTTGCCGGAGCCGGTCGCACCTGCGACGAGCACATGCGGCATCTTCGCCAGATTGGCCATCACATAGCCGCCCTCGACGTCCTTGCCGAGCGCGACCAGCATCGGGTGGTCGTCCTCGGCGGCGTCCGCGAGACGCAGTACGTCGCCGAGGTTGACCATCTCACGGTCGGTGTTGGGGATCTCGATGCCGACTGCGGACTTGCCGGGGATCGGGCTGATGATCCGTACGTCCGGGCTGGCGACGGCGTACGCGATGTTCTTGGTCAGCGCGGTGATCCGCTCGACCTTCACCGCGGGGCCCAGCTCGACCTCGTAGCGCGTGACCGTCGGCCCGCGGGTGAAGCCGGTGACGGAGGCGTCGACCTTGAACTCGGTGAAGACGTTGGTGAGGGAGGCGACGATCGCGTCGTTGGCGGCGCTGCGCGACTTGCCGGGGCCGCCGCGCGCGAGCAGGTCGAGGGAGGGCAGTGAGTAGGTGATGTCGCCGGAGAGCTGGAGCTGTTCGGCGCGCGGCGGCAGGTCGCGGTGCTCGTCGGGGGCCTGTTTGGTGAGGTCGGGGACGAGGCTTTCCTGCTTGGCGGCCTTCGCTGCCTTGGCGGCCTGCGGGTCCTGCTTGGGTGTCTTGCCGCGCGAGGCGGGGATGGGCGTGGTCTCCTCGCGGTCCCCGACGGTGACGCCCTGGGTGAGGTCGGCGACGACCGGCGAGGGCGGCATGCCGTGCAGTACGGCCCCGTCGAGTGCGGCGGCAGCGGCGGCGGCCACGTCGACGGCGTCCATGGGCCGGTCAGGGTCGGGCTGGCGTACGGCGGAGCGGCGGGGCCGGCGACGGGAGAGGGCCTCCTGCTCGGCGTCGTCCGGGTCGTACTGCCGGGGGGCGGATGCGCGCCTGCGGGGGCGTGCGGGGAGCGAATCGCGCCACTGCTCGTCATAGCGCACGTCGTCGTCGCTGTACTGGTCGGACTCCTCGTCGTCCTTGTCGTCCGCGACGATGCCCAGCTTCTGCCCGAGCAGCCGCAGCCGCTGCGGGATCGCGTTGACCGGTGTCGCGGTGACCACGAGCAGCCCGAAGATGGTGAGCAGCACGAGCATCGCCACGGCGAGGGCCTCGCCCATGGTGTAGGTCAGCGGGGTGGCCGCGCCCCAGCCGATGAGCCCGCCGGCGTCCCTTATCGCCTGCATGCCGCCGTCGCGCGCGGGCGCCCCGCAGGCGATGTGGACCTGGCCGAGCACACCGATGGCGAGCGCGGACAGACCGATGACGATCCGGCCGTTGGCATCGGGCTGTTCGGGGTGGCGGATGAACCGTACGGCGATGATCGCGAGCAGTATCGGCACCAGCAGGTCGAGTCGGCCGAAGGCGCCGGTGACGAGCATTTCGACGAGATCGCCCACCGGGCCACGGAGGTTGGACCAGGTGCCTGCGGCGACGATCAGCGCGAGTGCGAGCAACAGCAGCGCGATGCCGTCCTTTCGGTGCGCCGGGTCGAGATTCTTCGCGCCCTGCCCTATGCCCCGGAAGACGGCGCCGACGGCGTGCGCGGCACCGAGCCAGACGGCGCGTACCAGTTTGAGCACGCCGGAAGTCGGGTTGGGCGCCGGCTTCGGCGGAGGGGCCGTCTTCTTCGCCGCCGCCTTCTTGGCCGGTGCCTTCTTGGCGGCGGCTTTCTTCGCGGGGGCCTTCTTCGCCGGAGCCTTCGTCGGAGCGGCCGCCTTCTTCGCGGGCGGCTTCTTCGCTGCGGACTGACGTGAGGCCATGAGTGTGAGGTTACCGGTGGAGGCCACAGCGGACACGTGCGACTACTGCTTCACCCGTTCGTGTCGCATGTCGGAAGTGGCCAAGCTGACGAGGCAGGTCGACGCACGCGTCCCGTGGGTCCGCCGACCACTAGCTGCCCCTGTCGTCCGGCCATGACTGCCCCGGTCGGCCGACCGCGATGCGGCACTGGGTGACGACTCGGCTCTGAACCAACGGCTCGTCGGCGGCCCTGATCTCAACCCGGCCCGGCTCCTGGCCACTTCAACGGCCCCAGGCCTGGCCGGGCCCGTGGAATGCGTCCCGCTCAGTTCTGCGAGGGCAGCGAGGCGGGGCCGCCCGTGCCCGGCTCCAGGGCGTCCAGCGCCCTGCGCAGCCCGGTGAGTTTGCGCTCCAGATGGGCCGCCGTCGCCACCGCCGCGGCGTCCGCGGAGTCGTCGTCGAGTTGTTTGGAGAGGGCCTCGGCCTGCTCCTCCACGGCCGCGAGCCGCGCCGACAACTCGGCGAGGATGCCTCCGGAGGGCTCCTTGGAGCCGCCCGCCGCGCCCTTGCCGCCACCCTCCAACTGGAGCCGCAGCAGCGCCGCCTGCTCCCTGAGCTGGCAGTTCTTCATATACAGCTCGACGAAGACGGAGACCTTGGCGCGCAGCACCCAGGGGTCGAACGGCTTGGAGATGTAGTCGACCGCGCCCGCCGCATAGCCACGGAAGGTGTGGTGCGGTCCGTGGTTGATGGCGGTCAGGAAGATGATCGGGATGTCCCTGGTCCGCTCGCGCCGCTTGATGTGCGCCGCTGTCTCGAAACCGTCCATGCCCGGCATCTGGACGTCCAGCAGGATGACCGCGAAGTCGTCCGTCAACAGCGCCTTGAGCGCTTCCTCCCCGGACGATGCCCGCACCAGTGTCTGATCGAGCGCGGAGAGGATGGCCTCCAGCGCCAACAGATTCTCCGGCCGGTCATCGACCAGGAGGATCTTGGCCTTCTGCACCATGGCCCGCCCTCCTCGCCCCGGCTTGGGGCCTCCCCTGTCCGCAGGACTCGGTGTGACACCGCTCGGCGCCACCCCAGGGGACGACTCCCTTGCGCCGCCCGTCCTTGTGCCGGTCATCGTAGCCGCACCCCGCCCGTCGCCACACCCTGTCACCGTGATGTCACTGTGCTCGTAGCAGAAACGCGGTGGGGCTCCAGAAGGTTCCCCGAATCCCGCACTTCTACACAGCCCTGGCCACACTCAGTCAACAACTTCGCGCGCCATCCATCGCGTTGCGACCACTCTCCCGCACGCCTCCGACATCGACGACACGGGGGGTGTCGGTTCCGACCGCGCGCGGGAACCCTGTCCGGCGCGCGGCGACTTGGTCACTCCCCGCGCATCCACTGCTCCATGACGGACAGCAGATGATCAGGATCGACCGGCTTGGTCACATAGTCGGAGGCGCCCGAGTCGATCGCCTTCTCCCGGTCGCCCTTCATCGCCTTGGCCGTCAACGCGATGATCGGCAGCCCCGCAAACTGAGGCATCCGGCGAATCGCACTGGTCGTTGCATACCCGTCCATCTCGGGCATCATGATGTCCATCAGTACGACCGTCACATCGTCGTGCTGCTCCAACACCTCGATGCCCTCACGACCGTTCTCGGCGTACAGCACGGACAGGCCGTGCTGCTCCAGGACGCTGGTGAGCGCGAAGACATTGCGGATGTCGTCGTCGACGATCAGCACCTTCTCGCCGTCGAACCGCCCACGGCCACGGGGCTGCGCGGCGGTGGCCTGCTGCGCCTGCATCCACGGCTCCTGCAGCTGCCCGCCCTGCCCCGGCAGGCCCGCGACACCGTTCGACACGGACCGGCGGCGCCGCCTGAACAGCGCGGCGGCCCCGTTCTGCGTCTCCCGGTACGACTTCACCTCGGCCGGAGTCTCGGTGGGCCCGCTCAACTCGTGCTCGGACGCGAGCAGTTCCCCCGCCTCCAGCGCGGCGGGCGCGTTGTGCGGGTAGCCCTGCGGGGGCAGTTCGCTCGGGTGCAGCGGCAAATACAGCGTGAAGGTCGAGCCGCGGCCGGGCTCGCTCTGGGCGTGGATCTCACCGCCCAGCAGCCGGGCGATCTCCCGCGAGATGGACAACCCCAGCCCCGTACCGCCGTACTTGCGGCTCGTGGTGCCGTCCGCCTGCTTGAACGCCTCGAAGATCACCCGCATCTTGCTGGCCGCGATACCGATACCGGTATCCGCGACCGAGAACGCGATCATGTCGGCGTCCGCGTCCCGCAGCGAACCGGCCTCCAGCAACTGCTCCCTGATGGCCATCGGCACATCCGCCCCGGCCGGCCTGATGACCAGCTCCACGGCCCCCGAATCGGTGAACTTCACCGCGTTGGACAGCAGGTTCCGCAGCACCTGCAACAGGCGCTGTTCGTCCGTGTGCAGCGTGGCGGGCAGCTCCGGTGAGACCCGTACGGAGAAGTCGAGGCCCTTCTCTGCCGTCAGTGGGCGGAAGGTGGCCTCCACGTAGTCGACGAGCTGGACGAGCGCGATCCGGGTCGGCGAGACGTCCATCTTGCCCGCCTCGACCTTGGACAGGTCCAGGATGTCGTTGATCAGCTGGAGCAGATCGGAGCCGGCCCCGTGGATCGTTTCGGCGAACTCGACCTGCTTGGGCGTCAGGTTGGACTCGGCGTTGTCGGCGAGCAGCTTGGCGAGGATCAGCAGCGAGTTCAGCGGGGTGCGCAGCTCGTGCGACATGTTCGCGAGGAACTCGCTCTTGTAGCGCATGGAGACGGCGAGTTGCTCGGCGCGCTCCTCCAGGACCTGCCGCGCCTCCTCGATCTCGGTGTTCTTGACCTCGATGTCGCGGTTCTGCCGGGCCAGCAGCTCGGCCTTCTCCCCCAGCTCGGCGTTGGACGCCTCCAGGGCCCGCTGCCGGACCTCCAGTTCGTCCGAGCGCTCCCGCAGCTGCTCGGTGAGCTCCTGCGACTGCTTCAGCAGTACCTCCGTCTTGGTGTTGACGGAGATCGTGTTGACGCTCGTCGCGATCATCTCGGCGATCTGGTTCAGGAAGTCCTTCTGGATATGCGTGAACGAGTTGAACGACGCCAGCTCGATGACGCCGAGGACCTTCCCCTCGAACAGCACCGGAAGCACGATGACCTGCGCCGGGGGTGCCTCACCGAGCCCGGAGGAGATCTTCAGATAGCCGCTCGGCGCGTTCTCCACGAGGATCGTGCGCTTCTCCTTGGCGGCCGTCCCGACCAGCGCCTCACCGGGCCGGAACGACGTCGGCATGGAGCCCATGGAGTAGCCGTACGAGCCGAGCATCCGCAGCTCGTAGTGGTCCTCGCCGCCCGGGGCGAGGTCCTTGCCGTCGACCAGGGGCATCGCCAGGAAGAACGCGCCGTGCTGCGCGGAGACCACCGGCGTCAGCTCGCTCATGATCAGCGAGGCCACGTCGTCGAGGTCCCGGCGGCCCTGCATCAGGGCGGAGATCCGGGCGAGGTTGCCCTTGAGCCAGTCCTGCTCCTGGTTGGCGATCGTGGTGTCGCGCAGGTTGGCGATCATCTTGTTGATGTAGTCCTGCAACTCCTTGATCTCGCCGGACGCGTCGACGTCGATCTTGAGGTTCAGGTCGCCCCGGGTCACCGCGGTGGCCACGCGCGCGATGGCGCGCACCTGCCGGGTCAGGTTCCCGGCCATCTCGTTCACCGACTCGGTGAGGTCCCGCCAGGTGCCGTCGACGTCACGCACGCGCGCGAGACCGCCCAACTGCCCCTCGGTGCCCACCTCGCGGGCCACCCGGGTGACCTCCTCGGCGAACGAGGACAACTGGTCGACCATCGTGTTGATGGTGGTCTTCAGCTCCAGGATCTCGCCGCGCGCGTCGATGTCGATCTTCTTGGTCAGATCGCCCTTGGCGATGGCCGTGGTGACCATCGCGATGTTGCGGACCTGCCCGGTGAGGTTGGACGCCATCGAGTTCACCGACTCGGTGAGGTCCTTCCAGGTGCCGGCCACACCGGGTACGTGCGCCTGGCCGCCGAGGATGCCGTCGGTGCCCACCTCGCGCGCCACCTTGGTGACCTGGTCGGCGAACGAACTCAGCGTCTTCACCATGCTGTTGAAGGTGTCGGCCAGCTCCGCGACCTCACCGCGCGCCTCGATCGTCACGGTACGGGTCAGATCGCCGTTGGCGACGGCCGCGGCCACCTGGGAGATGTTCCGTACCTGCATGGTCAGGTTCTTGGCCATCAGGTTCACATTGCCGCTGAGGTCCTTCCAGATGCCGGTGATGCCCGGCACGTGCGCCTGGCCGCCGAGGATGCCCTCGGTGCCCACCTCGCGGGCCACCCGGGTCACCTGCTCGGCGAAGGACGACAGCTGGTCGACCATCGTGTTGACGGTGGTGACGAGTTCGAGGATCTCGCCCTTGGCGTCGACGGTGATCTTCTTCGACAGGTCGCCCTTGGCGACCGCGGTCGTGACCTCGGCGATCTGACGCACCTGGATGGTCAGGTTGTTCGCCATGAAGTTCACCGACTGCGTGAGGTCCTTCCAGGTGCCGGAGACGCCCTGAACCTCGGCCTGACCACCGAGCTGGCCCTCCGTACCCACCTCACGGGCCACCCTGGTGACCTCCTCGGCGAACGACGACAGCTGGTCCACCATCGTGTTCAGCGTGTTCTTCAGTTCGAGGATCTCGCCCTTGGCGTCCACGGTGATCTTCTGCGAGAGGTCACCACGGGCCACGGCCGTGGCGACCTGCGCGATGTTGCGCACCTGGTCCGTCAGATTGCCGGCCATGCTGTTCACTGACTCGGTGAGGTCGCGCCACACACCGGCGACCCCGGGCACCTGCGCCTGACCGCCGAGACGGCCCTCCGTGCCCACCTCGCGGGCCACGCGGGTCACCTGGTCCGCGAAGGACGACAGCTGGTCGACCATCGTGTTGATGGTGTTCTTCAACTCCAGGATCTCGCCGCGCGCGTCGACGTCGATCTTCTGCGAGAGGTCGCCCCGGGCCACGGCCGTCGTCACCTGGGCGATGTTCCGCACCTGGGAGGTGAGATTGCCGGCCATCGAGTTGACGGAGTCGGTGAGCTCCTTCCACGTGCCGGACACACCGTCCACGCGGGCCTGACCGCCAAGTCGGCCCTCGGTACCCACGTCCCGGGCCATCCGCGTCACCTGGTCCGCGAACGAGGACAACTGGTCGACCATCGTGTTGACGGTGTTCTTCAACTCCAGCATCTCGCCCGCGACATCGACGGTGACCTTCTGCGAGAGATCACCGTTGGCCACGGCCGTCGTCACCGCCGCGATGTTCCTCACCTGTCCGGTGAGATTCCTAAACGCCGTGTTGACGGAGTCCGTGAGGTCCTTCCAGGTCCCGGCCGCGCCCGGCACCTGCGCCTGACCACCGAGCCGTCCCTCGGCGCCGACCTCGTTGGCCACCCGAGTGACCTCGGCACCGAACGCCGAGAGCTGGTCGACCATGCCGTTGACGGTGTTCTTCAGCTCCAGCATCTCGCCGGCCACATCCACGGTGACCTTCTGCGACAGATCACCGTCGGCCACCGCCGTCGTCACCGCCGCGATGTCCCGCACCTGCGTGGTGAGGTTCCGGAAGACCGTGTTCACCGAATCGGTGAGGTCCTTCCACGTGCCCGCCGCACCCGGCACCTGCGCCTGACCACCGAGCCGTCCCTCGCCACCGACCTCGTTGGCCACGCGCGTGACCTCGTCGGCGAAGATCCGCAGCGTCTCCGTCATCTGGTTGATCGTCTCGGCGAGCTTGGCGA
Organism: Streptomyces sp. NPDC002643; assembly: GCF_053592555.1. Taxonomy (NCBI): domain Bacteria; kingdom Bacillati; phylum Actinomycetota; class Actinomycetes; order Kitasatosporales; family Streptomycetaceae; genus Streptomyces; species Streptomyces sp. NPDC002643. The sequence goes on along the minus strand of NZ_JBSFVY010000024.1, from coordinate 5,349 downwards.
CCTCGCCCCGCGCCGGAACACTCACCTTCTGCGACAGATCACCATTGGCGACGGCCGTCGTCACCTGGGCGATCCCCCGCACCTGCTCGGTGAGATTGCCGGCCATGGTGTTCACCGAGTCGGTGAGTTCCTTCCACACCCCGGCCACACCCGGCACCTCGGCCTGACCGCCCAGCTGTCCTTCGGTGCCCACCTCACGGGCGACCCTCGTCACCTCGGAGGAGAACGCCGAGAGCTGGTCGATCATCGCGTTGACGGTGACCTTCAGCTCCAGCATCTCGCCGGCCACGTCGACCGTGACCTTCCGCGACAGATCACCCTTGGCCACGGCCGTCGTCACCAGCGCGATGTCCCTCACCTGTGCGGTGAGTCGATACGCCATCGTGTTGACGGACTCGGTCAGGTCCTTCCACGAACCGGACATACCGCGCACCCGCGCCTGCCCGCCCAGCTTGCCCTCGGTACCGACATCGCTGGCCAGCCGGGTGACCTCGTCGGTGAACGTCGACAACTGGTCGACGAGGTTGTTGACCGTCCGCGCGACCTTCAGGAACTCCCCGCGCAGCGGATGCCCGCTCCCGTCCCCCGCCGGCGTACGCAGCTCCATCCGCGGCGACAGATCACCGTCCGCGACCGCCGACAGCACCCGGCTGACCTCGGAGACAGGGCGCACGAGATCGTCGACCAGCGCGTTCGAGGCATCGATCGCCGTCGCCCACGAGCCCTCGCTCGCACCCGAGTCCAGGCGCTCGGTGAGCTTGCCCTCACGCCCCACCATGCGCCGTACACGCGACAACTCACCGGTCAGATGCAGATTCCGGTCCGCGACCTCGTTGTAGACGGCGGCGATCTCCGCCATCACACCGTCACCCGAAACAGTGAGCCGCTTGCGGAAGTTGCCGTCCCGCATCGCTTCCAGGGCCGTCAACAGCCGGTTCAGGGCAGCCGTGTCCACGGTGGTCGTCCCGTTGCGCGATTTGCGAGGTTTACGCTGTTCGCTCAGGGACTGTCCGCCTTTCGCGCGCGCCTTGTTGCCCCGCGTCGCTACGCCAGACTCCACTGTGTCCCTCCCGCAAGGGTCGACCGTTTCCTGCTCGGCATACTTCGGACCTCGGACTTCACGCATCCCGCTCGGCAGACCGGCTACCGTTCCCCGGGCGCACCGGTGAAGGTACTCGGCCTGGCGCGGCCTCCTCCCGGAAGCCTGCCCAGTGTTTCACCATGCCTGAACCAGGCCATAACAGTTCGGCAGCTTCGTACACGGTCCGCACACCTCCGCACACCTCCGGACACCTCCGGGCGGAAACACAGACGACCGGCATCCGTATGGACCGCGAAGGTAAGTAACCTTGCATGCGGCTGTCCAGCCATGCCGGTCCCGTCCGGCCTGGGCGGTGGCGCACGAGCACGAGCGGGCAGGCATCGGAGGGGCGGCCAGCACCATGACCACCGGACTGCATCCCGGGGAAGCACCCCGGGACCCCAGGCCGACGCGTAACGAGTCTCTGCCGCGGCAGGAGGCCGACCGCGGCTCCCCGCACGTGGAGCACGCCGAGAACCGGACAAGGAGTTCTGTGATCACCGCGCGCGCGGCCGCCAGCTTCGCTGCCGTCTCACGTTCCGTCGCGACCGCCCGCTCCTTCGTCCGCGACACCCTCCAGGGCTGGGGATTCGCCGACATCGTCGACGACGCCGTGGTCCTCACCAGTGAGCTGGTCACCAACGCGGTCATCCACGCGGGCACCTCCGCCGACGTCCTGTGTCTGCGCAGCGCCGACGGCGTCCGCATCGAGGTCGCCGACCGCTACCCCGAGCGCGAGATCCCCCTCCAGTCTCTCCCCGTCAACATGGGCAGCCCCGATCGCGAGGGTGGACGGGGCCTCCAGCTCTGCGCGGCCATGGCGGCCCGCTGGGGCGTCGAGTACACCCCCACCCACAAACAGGTCTGGTTCCAACTCGACCTCCCCGACCGCCCGGTGGGCACCCGCACCGCCGGCCCGTCCCTCCCCGCCGACCTGCTCCCGCTCGCCGACGGACGGGTCCGCGTCGCCGTCGTCCAGATCGACCGCGCGGGCGCCATCGGCTCCTGGAACGAGGACGCCGAGGAACTCTTCGGCTACGCCCCCGACCACGTCATCGGCAAGCCCCTCACCGACCTCGCCGCCTGGCCCCACACCCCCGGCACCAGCACCGGAGTCGCCGAGGCCCTCCAACTCTCCCGCTGGGAGGGCAGCTACGGCATCCGCGACGCCACCGGCCGCGTGACCCCCGTCTACGCCTCCCACCTCCGGGTACGCGACACAGCGGGCGACCCCTCCACGGTCTGCCTCCTCGTACGAGACCACGAGCGCGCGGTTCTGCAGACCCCGCTGCGCGTCCCGACCGGCGACGCGCCCGGCTCCGGCGAGGGCCAGGCCACGGACCCCTTCGAGGTCTTCATCGGCTCCCCCGCCCCCGACGACCTCGACGGCCTGCTCCAGCGCACGGTCGAACGCGCACGCGACATGCTCGACGGCGACTCCGCGTTCCTGCTCCTCGCCACCGACGACGAGACCGAGCTGGAAGTACGGGCCTCCACGGGGCTCCCCTCGGCCCGCCAGCGCTTCGCCCGCGTCCCTGTCGAGGCAGGCCCGGGCCGCTACGGCTCGGCCCGTATGCCCGCCGTCCACGACGACCTCACGGCCGTCCCCGGCGCCGTCCCCCTGCTGAGCGGCACGGGCATGCGCTCGGTCGTCACGGTCCCACTGAAGGTCGAGGGCCGCCTGACGGGCTCCCTGGGCGTCGCCGCCGAATCCCCGAGCCGCTACTCCAACGAGGAGGCCCTGCGCCTCCAGTTCGCCGCCGACCGCATCGCCCTCGCCGTCGAATCGGCCCGCCTGGGCGAGCTGGAGCGCCTGCGCCGGGGCTCCCTGTCCTTCCTCGTCGAGGCCTCCGACCTCCTCGCCGGCACCCTGGACCGTGATCAGACCCTGGCCCTGATGGCCCAGATGACGATCCCGACCCTGGCCACCTGGTGCGCGGTCTACACGATCGCCGACCAGGCCTCCGACCCGTACCTCTCCTACGTGCTGCACGAGGACGAGGACCTCATCGACGGCCTCAAGGCCCTCCTCGCCAAGATCCCCCCGCCGGAGCCGATCCCGACCCCGGGCGCCCGCGTCTGGACGGCACCGGCCGAGGCGGCCCACCACGCGGCCCTGCGCACCTCCATGCGCAGCCTGGGCCTCGGGGAGCCCGCCACGGTCAGCTCGGGCATCGGTACGACCCTCGCGACGGCCTCCGCGGTCGGCGGCGAGACGGTCGTCCTGCCCCTCGTGGCCCGCAACCGCGTCATCGGCATGCTGACGCTCGGCAAGCCGACCGACGAACACTTCCGCCAGGAGATCCTGGAACTCGCCGAGGACCTCTCCCGCCGGGCCGCCCTCGCCCTGGACAACGCCCGCCTCTACTCGGAGCGCATGGCCATCAGCCAGTCCCTCCAGCGCAGCCTCCTGCCGCCCGAACTGCCACAGATCGACGGCGTCGAGGTCGAGGTCATCTACCGCGCGGCCGGCGAGGGCAACGAAGTCGGCGGCGACTTCTACGACCTCTTCCCGATCCGTGACGGCGCGTACGGCTTCGCCATCGGCGACGTCTGCGGCACGGGCCCGGAGGCCGCCGCGGTCACCGGCCTGGCCCGCCACGCCCTGCGCCTGCTCGCCCGCGAGGGCTACGCGGGCCCCGCGGTCCTGGAGCGCCTCAACTCCGCGATCATCGACGAGGGAGCCCGCAGCCGCTTTCTGACGCTCCTGTACGGCGAGTTGTGGCCCCAGGAGGACGGCAGCGCCCTGCTGAAGGTCGTCTGCGCCGGACATCCACTGCCCCTGCGCCTCCGCCAGGACGGCACGGTGGAGCCCGCCGCCGAACCCCAGGCACTCCTGGGCGTCATGGAGGACCTGGAGCTGTACGAGCAGACCGTCACCCTCGATCCCGGTGACGTCCTCCTCTGTGTCACGGACGGAGTGACCGAACGCCGAGAGGGCACCCGCATGTTGGGCGACGACGGCCTCACCGAGGTCCTGACGACCTGCACGGGCCTCACCGCCGGCGCGGTAGCGGCCCGCGTCATGCGTGCCGTGGAACGCTTCGCCTCCGACGCCCCGTCCGACGACATGGCCATCCTCGCGATGCGCGTACCGGGCCTTCAGAACGACTGAGAACGGAACGCGAAAGCCCCGGGCCGACATGGCCCGGGGCTTTCACGTCGGTGAATTCGAGCCGAACATGAAAAAGGCCCCGCCCAATTGGGCGGGGCCTTTTGGCTGAGCCCCCAAACGGAATCGAACCGTTGACCTTCTCCTTACCATGGAGACGCTCTGCCGACTGAGCTATAGGGGCTTGTCACCTTGCCGAGGTTTCCCTCGCGGCAACGGAATAGATCATACCCCGAACAGACCCGTGCTCCCAAACCGCGCTCGCGCGATCAACGGGGCTTCTCCCAGGGCCGCTCAGAACGCCGGCTGCAGCAGCCCACCCAGCGCGTTGCAGGCCGACACCAGCCGGTGCAACTCGCGCCGCGACATCCTGTCGGCGATGGGCAGCGCCAATGTTTCGTCAGCGGCCCGCTCGGTCTCCCGCAGACACACGTCCCGCCGGAACCCGGGCATCCGATGCACCGGCGTTTTCACGGGCACGCTGCACTCAATTCCCTTGGCCCGCAGGGCCCGTGCGAAGGCGTCCCGGTCCGGCCGCCCATTGCCCGGCACCCGCACGACGTACTGCTGGAACGTGTGCGTGCCACCCCCGTCGGGGGTCCATACGCCCTTCAGCTTGGCACTGAGGTACGCGGCCCGCTGCCGACGCTCCCCGACCTCGCTGTACGGCGTCTCGGACTCGCCCTGTTCCAGCACCAACAGGTTGTGCCGGCGGCCCACTTCACGCAGCCCGGCGATGTCGGCGGACCGACCGAATCGATGCACGACGACGACCGCGACCGTCTGCGAGGTCACGACGGCTTCGACGGCCGAGGGAGCCAGGCAGTACGTCATCGGGTCTATGTCGGCGAAGACCGGCATCGCCCCGGCTTCCGCGACCGCCTCGGCGACCTCCGAGTTCCCGAACGCCGGCACGACCACCTCGTCACCGACGCCGACCCCTGCGGCCCTGAGCATTCCAACGGTACCCATGCTCGGATCTTGGACGCGGAACGTGAACGCGGAGTGACAGGCAACAAAAAAGAGCTGGTCCCCGAACCGAAATTCAGGGACCAGCTCTTTCAATATTTGTTCGGCGGCGTCCTACTCTCCCACAGGGTCCCCCCTGCAGTACCATCGGCGCTGTGAGGCTTAGCTTCCGGGTTCGGAATGTAAC